>JAUIGO010000058.1 GCA_030429955.1 Bacteroidia bacterium | reverse complement strand
GGTTGTATCGCCAAATCCAGAAGAACCTGAAGCTTTAAAAATGGCTTTAGATTTGGCCGAGGAAACAGATGCAGATATTGTTATTGGGACAGATCCAGATAGCGATCGTATTGGGATAGCTGTGAGAGATTTAGATGATAAAATGGTCATCCTATCTGGTAATCAAGCTATGGTTTTAATGACTCATTTCTTGTTGAATCACTACAAAAACGAAGGTCGTCTTAAAGCTACAGATTTCATTGCAAGTACTATCGTTTCAACGCCAATGATGCAAGTACTCGCAGATGGTTTTGATGTTGATTATAAAATTGGACTAACTGGATTTAAGTGGATTGCTAAAATGATAAAAGATTATCCTGAGCAATATTTTGTTGGTGGTGGAGAAGAAAGTTTTGGTTACATGGTTGGCGATTTTGTTCGCGATAAAGATGCAGTAACCTCTACCCTTTTAGCTTGCGAAATTGCTGCTCAAGCAAAAGCCAAAGGAAGCTCTGTATATGAAGAACTCATTGAACTTTTTGTAACCTATGGTTTTTATAAAGAGCACTTAATTTCAATAACCAAAAAAGGGATTGAAGGTGCTGCAGAAATCAAACAAATGATGATTGATGCTAGAAACAACCCTTTAAAGCAAGTGAATGGTAGTAAAGTTTTAAGAATAGAAGATTACCAACTCTCTATTTCTAAAGATTTAATCTCAGGTAAAGAATCTGTAATTGATGTCCCAAAATCGAATGTACTCATCTATTATACAGAAGATGGAAGCAAAATTGCACTTAGACCAAGCGGAACAGAACCCAAAATTAAATTCTATATTAGCGTAAACACAAAGCTGAATGATGCTTCAGAATTTCATCAGCAAAATGATTTTCTAAACAAAAGAATTGATGCCATTGTTAAAGACATGAAACTCACTTAATGGATTATATTAAAAAACTCATACCATTTGCCTTACCATACAAAAAGTATGCATATCTCAACATCTTTTTTAATGTTTTGTATGCGCTTTTTAGTACGTTATCATTTATTGCTTTAATTCCCGTTTTTAAAGTCATTTTCACAGATCAACGAGTTGTTACTGCTAAACCCGTTTACCAAGGCATTACCAAATTGAAAGATTTTGGTGAAGATTACCTTAATTATTTTATTGTTGATAACATCGAAAAACATGGTGATTTCAAAGTGCTTATGTTTATGGTGGGCATCATTATTGGTATGTTCTTACTTAAAAATATTTCCAATTATTTGGCAATGTATTTTATCACTTTTCTTAGAAATGGCGTGTTAAAAGACATCCGAAATGCCTTGTATCATAAAATTGTCACTCTGCCTTTAGCCTTTTATTCAGAAAAAACTAAAGGAGACACTATTTCAAGAGTAAGTAGTGATGTGAATGAGGTACGAAATTCATTTTTAGCCATTCTAGAAATGATTGTAAGAGAACCTCTTACCATTTTGTTCTCGCTCATTGCGATGTTAATTATAAGTGTAAAACTGACTCTTTTTGTATTGATTTTTATTCCTGTTTCTGGTTTCATTATTTCTCGAATTGGAAAGTCCTTAAAAAAAGGGTCTTTAAAAGTACAAAACGAACAAGGTGTATTTTTATCTATTTTAGAAGAAACCATGAGTGGTTTACGTATTGTGAAAGCATTTAACGTAGAAAAAATGTTTGCCAACAAATTTGAAGCAAGCAACAATCGGTTTTATAAATACTCAAACAGTCTGCTCAATCGGCAAAATTTAGCTTCGCCTTTAAGCGAGTTGCTTGGTATTATTGTTATTGGTGTGCTATTGGTTTATGGTGGCTACTTGGTTTTTGTGGATAAAACATTGGACGCGAGTATATTTGTTGGATACATTACTCTAGCATATAATATTTTAACGCCTGCAAAAGCGATTGCAAAAGCCAGCTATAGTGTAAAGCGTGGTAATGGAGCAGCCAATAGAATTCTTGAATTTTTAGAAACTGAAAATTCTATTGTAGAAATAGATAATCCTATTGAAAAAGAAAGTTTTAATGACCAAATTACTATTGAAAATATTTCGTTTAAATATGAAGATGATTTAGTGCTAAAAAACTTCAGCCTTGCTGTTCCTAAAGGAAAAACGGTTGCGTTAGTTGGTCAATCAGGTAGTGGAAAATCTACTTTAGCAAATCTTATCACACGTTTTTATGATGTGAATGAAGGTGAAATTAAAATTGATGGAGAAAACATAAAAGACCTTTCTAAAAAATCGCTTAGAGGTTTAATGGGATTAGTCAATCAAGATTCTATATTATTCAATGATACTGTAGCTAACAACCTCAAAATTGGTAAAGAAAACGCAACAGAAGAAGAAATAATGGAGGCTTTAGAAATTGCAAACGCTTGGGAATTTGTAAAAGACCTACCACAAGGTATTGATACCAACATTGGAGACTCTGGAGGAAAACTATCTGGAGGACAAAAACAACGTTTAAGTATAGCAAGAGCTGTGCTTAAAAATCCTCCAATCATGATTTTGGACGAAGCAACTTCAGCATTGGATACAGAAAGTGAACGCTTGGTTCAAGACGCTTTGGAAAACATGATGAAAAACAGAACATCAATTGTGATTGCTCACAGATTATCGACCATTCAAAATGCTGATGCCATTATCGTGATGCAAAAAGGAGAAATCGTTGAGCAAGGTAAACACCAAGAACTTCTTGATAAAAAAGGCGTTTACAACAATTTAGTAAAAATGCAAAAGCTGAATTAAACTTCTCAAAAATGTATAATATAAGAAAAGGATGCATTTGGGCGCATCCTTTTCTTTTTTGTTGCCACATTTGGGGACGTAGCAACCCATAGTCGGTTAAGTTGGTGTAAAACTAAATCAAAAAAACGAACTACACAAGAAAAATATGCATTTAATCGTATTTTTTTGCATTTAATCGATATTGTTATTTTTAAATACTTATATGTCAATACTTTATAACAATGCACTTTGTTTATGAAAAATAATTATCAAAATGTAGATTAAACTTTTCATAACTTAACACGTCTAAGAATAAAACTTAAAGTTTTTGGTAAAAGAAGAAGAACAATTAGTCATTGAGCTCCAAACAGCTTCGTCTAGAGAAAATGCCTTTAGAGAATTGATGACGCTTTACAAAGAGCGTTTGTATTGGCATATCCGTAAAATTGTGATTTCGCATGATGATACTGATGATGTGCTTCAGAATACGTTTATTAAGGTTTACAGAAGCATTGACAAATTTAAAGGAGACAGCAAATTGTATTCTTGGATGTATCGTATAGCAACAAATGAAGCTATTACACATTTAAACAAAAATGCAAAACGATATAGCATGTCTAGTCAAGAAATGCAAACTAAGGCTGTAAACAACTTGACCTCAGATGTGTATTTTGAAGGTGATGAAATACAGCTCAAGCTGCAACAAGCTATTGCAACATTACCACAAAAACAGCAATTGGTGTTTAATATGAAGTACTTTGAAGAAATGAAATATAAAGATATGGCTGATGTTTTAGAAACTAGTGAAGGTGCTTTAAAAGCATCATACCATTTAGCGACTAAAAAAATTGAAGCCTATTTAACTCAAGATTAAACCATTTAGTAAAAAATATGTCTAACTAGCAAATGAATGATAAATTTAAACATACAAAACAATCTGGCTTTAAAGTTCCTGAAGGTTATTTTGATAACCTAGAAGATGCTGTGTTTAATAAACTGAAGACAGCTTCAAAACTAGATGCAATTAAAGACACAGGATTTAAGGCACCAGAAGATTACTTTTCAACGGTTGAGGAGAATGTGTTCAATACGCTCAAAACAGAAGAGAAAGATGTAAAAGTTGTATCTTTATTATCCAGAAGAAACTTACTCTATATGTCTGGAGTAGCAGCTGCTGTTGTATTGATGATAAGTATTTTCAATACAAATAAAGGGCTGTCTTTTGATTCACTTGACACCGATTTGGTAGAATCCTATATTTCAACATATAATATTAATTCTTCTGATTTAGCAACTTTATGGAATGAAACAGACTTCAGCGATGTGGCTTTTGATGATTATGAATTTTTAGATGAAACAGTTGAAGATTATATTTTTGAAAATTCAACTTTAGAAGACCTTATAATTGACTAAAAAAATGAAAAAAGTATTTACCTTATTATTTGTATTTGGCTATCTCACCATGATGGCTCAAACAAACGATAGACTAGAACGAATTAAAGCCTTTAAAGTGGCTTTTATTACTGAAAAATTAGATTTGACCACTAAGGAAGCTCAAGGGTTTTGGCCTATTTATAATAAGTATAGTGACGAATCTGAAAAGATAAGAGATAATCAGAGAGCAGAATATAGACAAAATGTAAAAAGAGGCGAAAAGCTTGATGATTTAGCAGATGAAGTTTCTGAAAAATTTGTAGCATCCTTTTTATCTGCCGAAGAAGCTCAACTTCAATTAAAAAAGAAGTTGGTTAAAGATTTAAAATCTATTATTTCTTCAAAAAAAGTCTGGAGGCTTATTAGAGCCGAAGATGAATTCAAACAAAAAATGATTGAAGAGTATAAAAAGCGAAGAGAAAAAAATTAACCATTGAAAAAGAAGAAGAATAAAGAGGCTTGTGCCTCTTTATTTATTCTCTAAAAGTAAGCTTGCTTATTCTACCTTTTCCAGCAGCATAAGCCACACTATCATTTAAAAAACGTATGGTGTAAAAACCGTCATCACTTAAATGCGTCCAAGTGCTTCCAGCATCGTTTGAGTAATCGATTCCATTAAACCCAACTACAACCAGTTCCTTACCTTCTCTATTAGGAATATATTGTACACAACTTCTGTAACCTGGTTCTTGGCTGTCACCAACAACTTCCCAAGTTTTTCCACCATCAGTTGTTCTAATTTTGTTTGCTGAATTATCCTCAGGCTTCGTGTAATCGCCTCCAATGGCAAAGCCATTCAATGCATCATAAAAGTCAATAGAGTACATTCCAGTGGTTCCTGTGCCTTGTACAATTGGTGTATTGTAAACTTCCCAAGTATTTCCTTTATCTGAAGAATACAACACTCTACTTGCATTGCCTCCAGTAGCAACCCAAGTATGGTGGCCAACAATAGCTATATTGGTATCACTTGCAGCAAAAGCAGCTTCTCCATCCTTTGCTTTTGGTAAAACCTCACAAGATAATTTGATCCAAGTATTCCCTGCATCTCTAGTGATTATGATACTCATGCAGTCTTCTGTTGGATCACCAATAGCAATCCCTTCTTGATCGTTCCAAAAATGCATGGAATCGTAGAAGACTTTTTCATGGTCTTCTTTATAAACCAATTGCATCCCAGAAGTAGACGTTTTGAATAATAATGCTGGATTTGCAATAGAGAGCATAAAAAAATCATTATTTGTATGTGCTACAGATCTAAAGCTGAAATTGAGTGAATCATAAGATTGTTTTGAAATATTCCAGCTTTTATCATTCATATTAAATAACCCAAAAGAATTATCATTGGCAGCAAAAGCTAAGTTATTATCATCTAAAATATCTATAGCTCTTATACTCAAAAGCGAGTCTTCTAAAACAGATTCAAACTCAACTTTATCAAAGTTTCTCGGGACAAAACCTGTTTCCTTTTTTCCACAAGAAACAATTAGGAGTAAAAATGCAAACGAAAATAACAGTCTCATTAATTTAAAATTTCCTTAAAAATAGGAAACTAACTGAATAAACACCTAAAGGATTTAACAAATAAACTTTTTAAACTACCTTTGCATGCTTATTTAATTTTTATGCGATTACACAGAAACTTATGCTTTGCCACTATTGATGGCTTAATGCAAATATTTAATGAAGGCGAATATGCTGATAAGGTGATTCAGAAACTTCTTAAACGTGACAAACGTTGGGGAAGTCGTGATCGTGCTTTTGTGGCAGAAACCACTTATGACATTGTACGTTGGAAACGCTTATATGCAGCAATTGCTGATGTAAAAGAACCTTATGACAGAGATAACCTTTGGCGAATGTTTGCTGTTTGGGCAACTTTAAAAGGCATAAAATTACCTGATTGGAAGTACTTTGAAAATACACCAACTCGTAAAATAAAAGGTCGTTTTGATGAGCTTTCAAAAGATAGAAAATATCGCGAATCCATTCCTGATTGGATGGATGAAGTTGGGTTGAAAGAATTAGGCGAATCCAAATGGACCAAGGAAATTGCCAAACAAAATGAACAAGCAGAAGTTATTTTGCGTGTAAATACATTAAAAACAAATAAGAAAGATTTACAGCTTAGGTTACAGTCAGAAAACATTGAAACCGAATTCTTACCTGAGTATCCATCTGCCTTAAAACTTAAAGAGCGTGCTAATGTTTTTGTAACAGAAGCCTTCCACGATGGCTGGTTTGAGGTACAAGACGCTTCATCTCAATTGGTTGCTGAGTTTTTAGATGTAAAACCAGGCATGAAAGTTGTTGATACTTGTGCTGGAGCTGGAGGTAAAACATTGCATTTGGCCTCACTAATGGAAAATAAAGGTCTGCTTATTGCTATGGATATTTACGAAAGTAAATTGAAAAAACTAAAAGTGAGAGCAAGACGTAATGGTGTTCACAATTTTGATATGAGAGTGATTGACTCAACAAAACCTATAAAGAAATTGCATAATAAAGCCGATCGTGTGCTCATTGACGCACCATGTTCTGGTTTAGGAGTGTTGAGACGAAATCCTGATGCAAAATGGAAATTAGAGCCAGAATTTTTAGATAGAATTCGCGGTGTACAAGCAGATGTGCTTCAGCAATATTCAAAAATTGTTAAGCCTGGCGGAAAGCTTGTATATGCAACATGTTCTGTGTTACCATCTGAAAATCAGGAACAAGTTAACAAATTTTTAGCCTCAGATTTAGGAAAAGAATTTACATTTGTAGAAGACAAAAAAATATTTGCTCATGAATCTGGTTATGACGGATTTTACATGGCGCTTTTAGAACGAAAATAATACGAATACATGAAATGAGCGTTAACTAAAAGTTAGTTACAACTAAAATGTTAATTAGCGAATTACATCTAACATTAAAAAAATAGACATTAATAGATGAAACAATTTTACACACTACTTTTTACTATTGTTACAACTTCAATTTTTGCGCAAATTCCAGCAAATTATTATGATTCTGCTAATGGTTTATCTGGTTTTGCATTGAAAACAGAACTTAGAAATATTACAGCAAATGGTCATACAGCGAGAACCTATGACCAACTGTATGATGGAAGCGGAATATCTGGCTCACAAGGTTATATTGATACGCATTCTGATGTTGCAACATCTTCAGGCAATCAATATGAAAACGATGGAACTATTTTAGACATGTATTCTGAGAACCCAACAGGAGCAGATCCTTATAACTATACTCATGGTAACAATCAATGTGGAAATCAAAGCCAAGAAGGTGATTGTTATAACAGAGAGCATTTAGTGCCTCAATCGTCTTTTGGTAGTGCTTTTCCGATGCAAAGCGATATTCACCATGTCATTCCAACTGATGGTCGTGTAAACAATTTTAGAGGAAGCCTTCCCTTTGGTGAAGCTAATAATGATGATTGGGTTTCATTAAATGGCTCAATACGTGGTTCTAGTGCAATGGCAGGTTATTCTGGCGATGTATTTGAACCAATTGATGAATTTAAAGGCGACATTGCTCGTGCCTTATTATACTTTGCCACACGTTATGAAAACACTGTAGATGGCTACACAAGTTTTGATATGTTTAATGGTACAGAAGATCAAGTGTTTTATGATTGGGCAATTGATGTGCTATTAGATTGGCATTACAATGTAGATCCTGTAGATCAAAGAGAAAGAGATAGAAATAATGCAGCTTACAATTTTCAAGGAAATGCAAATCCTTTTGTAGATCATCCTGAATATGCAAATATGATTTGGAATCCAACTCCTGATACTCAAAATCCAACTGAGCCAACAAATTTAGTGGCTTCAAATCCTACCGATAATTCAATGGATTTAACTTGGACTCCTTCAACAGATAACATTGGTGTTATTGGTTATGACATTTATGTTGATGGAAGTTTTAACGCTACAACTGCGAATACATCTTATACTGTTTCAGGGTTAAGTGCAGATACCAACTATTGTTTTACAGTTAAAGCTAAAGATGCAGCTGGAAACGAATCTGGTTTTAGCAATCAGGACTGTGAAATGACAACCAATAATGGCTCTTCTGGAAGTTCAGATGAATTGTTCTTTTCAGAATATATTGAAGGAAGTAGCAATAACAAGATATTAGAAATCGCCAATTTTTCTGGAGCAACAGTTAGTTTAAGCAATTACACAATGAAACTTAGCTCAAATGGAAATGCCAATTGGACAGCAACATATAGTTTTCCTGGTGGAGCTCAAATACTTGATGGTGATGTTTACGTTATTGCAAATGGAAGCTCAACACTATGTAATTCTGAAGAAGATGATGAAAATAATTCAATAACAGCTTACAATGGTAATGATGCAATTGGATTATTCAAAAATGATGTTTTAATAGATATATTAGGAACACTTGGTGATAATAGTGTTTATGCAGAAAATGTAACACTAGTAAGAAAGCCAACTGTTACTGGACCAAATACAACATATACTCCTTCGGAATGGACGTCTTTTCCACAAGATAACTGTGATGATTTAGGAGAGCATACCATAACATTGTCTGTTAACGATGTTACGATGACTAATTTCAAGTTCTATCCAAACCCAGCTTCAACAAGTACATTAGAATTTTCTATCAATCAGTCAACTTCAATTCAAGTTTATGATATTTTAGGCAAGCTGGTTATTAATAAAACTGTCTCTCCAAGTAAAAATTGGCTAAATATTTCAAACTTAAACAAAGGCATTTATTTGGTTAAAATGTCCGCAAATAAGCAAACAACTGTTAAAAAGTTGATTCGTAACTAAAATAAAAAACCTGTGATTTCAACATCACAGGTTTTTTTATATCGTGTTTTTATAAGGTTAAGCTTTTTGTTTCCATTTTAAAATAAGCAACCCTATTCTGGAAATTATAAAAGTAAACGTCCCAAAAAGAATAGTTAAAAAAGATACTTTTAAACCTCCAGCAAGTAAAGCTGGTGATATTTCACCACCAATTCCTTCGACCGCATCAAAAGCTTCTATTAAACCTATAATTGAAGCGAAAAAGCCTATTACTAAACCTAAAAGTCCAGACTCAGCAGCTAATCGCATCATTTTTTTGGATTGTACATCATCTTTTGACCTACTTACAAATGCTTTAACTAAAAAGAAAAGAGTAAGTATCAAACAAATAAGAATCAGTGTCATGTGTACAGGACCACCTTCATTGAAACGATCTACAAAAGGGTTGTTGAAAATTAGGCTTGTTGAAGCTAAAGATAAAAAGTTCATAGTTAACGGTTTTAATTAAACATGGTGCAAACTTAACAGCTTTGTGTTTTAAAAAATTTAAAATGCGACAGATGACCATTTTAGTGGCTTTTTTAACAGTCATGCTAAAACAGGCACTAAATCTGTCATTCGTCTACAAAACATTAAATACCTTTAAAATTATAGTAATATTGTATCCTATTTAAAGTTTATGCTTGAAACTTATCCTGTTTTAAAAAAAATATTGCAAATTTTATTGCATCTTCTTTTTTGGTGTGGTGTGCTTCTTTTCTATACTTATTTTTTTGGAACTGAAAGTGACAATCTTGGTTATGTGTTTTCCTTTTCTTTGTTTTTAATGCCAATAACTATTGCAGTAACTTATGTTTCAATTTACAAACTGATTCCCGAATATCTAATTAAGAAAAAGTATTTTCTTTTTATTTTATATAGTTGCTATACACTAATTATCTCATCATACTTGATAATGATTTCGGTGTTTTATGGATTAATCTATCTATCCAATTTTGTTTATTCCAACATGCCTCCAATAAGTAGAAATCTACTATTTATAAGTGTAGCTGTGTATTTGGTTGTAGTAATAGTAAGTGCTTTCAAACTTTTGAAGCTAAATTTAAAGCATGCTGAAAAAACAAAAATGTTAGAAACAAAAATCTTAGAAACCCAACTAAAACTAAAAGAGCAAGAGTTGAATTACTTGAAAATGCAGATACATCCTCATTTTTTGTTCAACACCTTAAATACCATGTATGGATTTGCTTTGAAAAAAGCTGATGAAACTCCTGAAATGATTTTAAAGCTTTCAAATTTGTTGGATTATTTACTCTATCAGGTTGATAAGCCTTTTGTACTTTTAAAAGACGACATTAATCACATTGAAGACTACATATCACTAGAAAAAATGCGTTTTCATGAAACCCTAGATATTTCTTTTAAAACAGAGAATATTTCAGAAACTGTTCAAATTGCTCCAATGCTTCTTCTTCCTTTTATTGAAAATAGCTTTAAGCATGGTGTTATAAAAAATGGATTGTTAACTATAAAAATCCTTTTATCTTGTAAGGATAATAATGTGCTTTTTAGTATTGAAAACACCTCATCAAATTCAACAGATACTTCAAAAGGCATTGGATTAGAAAACTTACAAAAACGTTTATCTATTTTATATAAAGATGCCTATAAATTAGATATTACTAATGTGAATGATATTTTTAAAGTAAACTTAAAATTAACTACAAATAATCCTTGAAGACTAATAATACCATATCATGCCTTATTATTGATGATGAAGCCATTGCCAGAGAAGTCATAGCAACGCATCTCTCAAAAATAAAAAACATTGATATTGTTGCTAGTTGTAGTAATGCTATTGAAGCGTTTAACATAATCAGTAATCATACGATTGATTTGGTTTTTTTAGATATAAACATGCCTGAGATTTCAGGCATTTCATTTGCAAAATCCATCAACAAAGACATTAAAATTATTTTCACCACAGCATATCGTGAATATGCAGTCGAAGGTTTTGAATTGCAAGCTGTTGATTATTTATTAAAACCCATTTCTTTTGAACGTTTGCTCAAAGCAGTGAATACCTATTTTGAGGTTTATAATAACCCATTGGAAACAACCTCTAGTCACATTGAGAACAATAATTTTATGTTTGTTCGTTCAGACAGACGTATGCTTAAAATTGCATTTAATGAGATGGTTTATATTGAAAGCTACAGTGATTATATTAAAATTCATTTAGAAGATAGAACCACTGTTGTTACTCGCGAAACCATTAGTGCTGTTGAAGCAAAACTCCCTAAGAGTGAATTTATTAGAATTCACAGGTCATACATTATTGCTATAAATTATATTGACTCTTTTACTAACGAGCAAATAGTCATTTCAGGACAGTCACTTCCAATAAGCAGAAGTTACAAAAAGGAAGTTCTAGCTCTTTTAGAGCAATTTTAAAAAGAAAAACCCTTCCCAAATGAATGGAAAGGGCTATTGTAGTCTCAAGTCAAAAGGGTCTTCCCTAACAATAACTTATATACCCATAACATAAGTTTAACCCTGTATTTCAACCTGATTCTCTACAATATCTTTAATAGGTACAACTAATGTGCCATTTAATGTTTTTAACGTCATTGATAGGTCTCCTATTGCAATAATTTCGCCTTCAACGTCTTTATATTTTATTTTCATACCAATTTCATAAGTACGCCTAGTGTAATATGTTTTTAGCAAATCTGAAATCACATCTCTTGAACCCAACCCTAAAGCAAGCGCAAAAGCTCCTAGAAAGGCTCCAAAAATTAACGTTACATTATTGGTTATGATATCTGTGTTTACTCCTGCTTGATTTAATGCTGTAATGGAAATGATAGATAGCATGATAAAAAACACCATCTGACTTACAATCTTACCACCTGAAAGTTCAAACGATTTAAAAAAAGCATGTATTGATTTTTTTACAAAATTGGCTATAAACAATCCTATTACAAATATTGCAGCTGCACTTAAAAGCTGAGGCAAATAACCAATAAGTTTTCCTATTTCTTCAGAAATAATGGTCATTCCCAACATTTCAGAAACAACAATAATAAGTATTAAAAGTAAAGCCCATTTTACAAACTTCAAAATGACTTTTGTGAGATTGACATTGAGTTTCTTGCCCTCAAAAATTTCAATATCATTTATTTTTTGTCCAAGGTCATCTACTTTTAAAAGTTTTAGAGATTTCTTTAAAACCATTAATAATAATTTTATAAATAACCATCCAAATAAGAGAACCAACAACGCCTTAAGAATATTAATTCCAACGGTCGAAAAGTTCTCCATAGCCATGTCTTTATATTTTGTTAGGGTTTCCATGATGTTAGTTATTTGCTATGTTCTTTTGTTTTTTCGTTCTTTAATTGTTCTTTCTATCACACTGCCAACATTCAATGAAAATAACCCAGCCAAATCCATTAATAGTTTGGCTGTAGCAATGTCTTTCATCACTTTAGACTTCAATTCCGCAGGAACATCCTTTAACGGCTGGTCTATATGTTTAAATGGATTATTCTCCATGACATTCTTCATTATATACGTTAACTAGCTTCTCTTTAGCTCGTTTGAGCCTCATTTTTACTGCACTTTCTCCAATATCTAAAACGCCACATAAATCTTTTATGCTTAACGAGTCTTGATATTTAAGCAACAGAATCATTTTCTCTTCTGGAGAAATTTTTTCTAATGCTTCCTTCAGTTTTTCTACTTTTAAATTTTGAATGTCTGCATCATCCTGTTCTTGTGATCCATAATGCTCATCCTTTAAATTATCTGTATCAACAGATTGCTTTTCAATTTTTTTAGCTGTGCTTCTATTTACATAATTTACACAATGATTATACGTAAATGAATATAACCAAGTTGAAAATTTAGACTTTCCTTTAAATGTTTTAAGCTTCACAAAAAGCTTTAAAAAAATATCTTGAGTCAAATCTTCAGCCTCATCATCATGTCGTGAAAACCCTCTACATTTATTATAAACCAACTTATCATAACGATCATATAAAATCTCAAAAAGTAAAGTGTCATTTTTTAACACAATGGCTTTTACAAGATCTTCGTCTGACAAATCTTTATAATTCTGCTCTATTTTCAATTCGTTGTTAGGGTATATTTGTTGTTAAGACACATACAAACCATTAAAGTCACAATTTCTAACTTTTTTTTAATTAATCCGTTATTAAATTGATTAAAAGCTAATTAAGAATAAATTCAAATATTGAAAACTAAATATTTTTCTTTTTTATTTACCTATTTTCGCATTATCCAAAGCAACTACAAATGGAACTAGTTTTTGCCACCAATAATCTCAATAAGTTAAAAGAAGTACAAGCACTTATTCCTTCACAGATCAAGCTGCTTAGTCTAAAGGATATTGGTTGCTTTGAAGATGTACCAGAAACACAACATACTATTGAAGGCAATGCCATACAAAAGGCAGAATACATAAAACAACATTATGGGTATGATTGTTTTGCTGATGACACTGGTTTAGAAGTAGAAGCCCTTAACAATGAACCTGGAGTTTTCTCAGCTCGCTATGCTGGAGAACAAAGAGATGCAAATGACAATATGAATTTGCTTCTTAAAAACTTAGAAGATAAGGTTAACAGAAAAGCCCAATTTAAAACGGTTATTGCTTTACACCTTTACGGAAAAATTCAAACATTTACAGGCATTTGCAGAGGAGAAATTACATCTCAAAAAAGTGGCGAGCAAGGTTTTGGCTATGATCCCATTTTTAAACCTGAGGAATATGAACAAACTTTTGCAGAAATGGATTTGGCACTAAAAAACACAATTGGACATAGAGGAAAAGCTGTAAATCAGTTAGTTTCTTTCCTAAATAGTAGTAATGTCAAATAAATGACTATCTTTGCACGCTGAAACTCAGAATGAACCGAGTTTCTAATTCCTCAGGGTGAGGATGTGTTGCTAGAAGGTTAAGGTTAAGTATGTCGATTCGCTTCTTTTGTAACACTGCAAAACATAATCGAATACTTATAACTTAGAATGAACGCATTCCAAAAACTTGGTCTTGAAGACAATTTACTTCAGGCCATCGCCGACTTAGGCTTTGAAACTCCTAGTGAAGTTCAAGAAAAATCAATTCCAATTTTATTAGAACAAGAAACAGATCTTGTGGCATTAGCCCAAACAGGAACAGGTAAAACTGCTGCTTTTGGTTTTCCGATGCTGCAAAAAATTAACGTCGATAGCAGAACCACTCAAGGTCTGATACTCTCTCCTACTCGTGAACTTTGTTTACAAATTACGAACGAGTTAAAACTTTATGGTAAACATTGTAAAGGCCTTAACGTGACAGCAATTTATGGTGGAGCAAGCATTACAGATCAAGCCAGGGAAGTAAAACGTGGTGCACAAATTATTGTGGCTACTCCTGGACGTATGAAAGACATGATTAAAAGACGTTTAGTGGATATCTCTAAAATAGAATATGCTGTTTTAGATGAAGCAGATGAAATGTTAAACATGGGATTTTATGAAGATATCACTGATATCTTATCTCATACACCTGAAGATAAATGTACTTGGTTGTTTTCTGCAACAATGCCAAAAGAGGTTTCGGTCATTGCTAAGAAATTCATGGAAAACCCTATTGAAATTACAGTAGGAAATAAAAACGAAAGCACTAATCAAGTATCACACGAATACTATTTGGTAAATGCAAGAGATCGTTACCAAGCTTTAAAACGTTTGGCAGATGCCAATCCAGATATTTTTTCTGTGATTTTCTGTCGTACAAAACGTGACACTCAAAAAGTTGCTGAAAACCTTATTGAAGATGGTTACAGCGCTGGAGCCTTACATGGCGATTTAAGTCAGAACCAACGTGATTTGGTTATGAAATCATTTAGAAACCAACAAATTCAAATGTTGGTGGCTACAGATGTGGCTGCTCGTGGTATTGATGTAGATGATATAACTCACGTTATCAATTACCAATTACCTGATGAACCAGAAGTGTATACACATCGTTCTGGTCGTACTGGACGTGCTGGAAAAACTGGTATCTCCATGGTGATTGTTTCTAAAAGTGAGGTTCGCAAAATAAAAAGTATCGAGCGCATCATTAAAAAACAATTTGAGCAAAAAGAGATTCCAGATGGTATGGAAATTTGCGAAGTGCAATTAATGTCGCTTGCAAATAAAATCCATAACACTGAAGTGAATCATGAAATTGACAAATACCTAACAAGTATCAATGCTTTATTTGAAGATACAACCAAAGACGAATTAATCAAGAAATTCTTTTCTGTAGAGTTTACACGTTTCTTTAACTACTACCAAAAAACCAAAAACCTCAATGTTTCTGATTCTCGTGGAAGTGATCGAGATAGTGATGGAGGTCGTGATTATGGTAAAAGCGACAATTCCACTCGTTACTTTATCAATGTTGGTAAAAAGGACGGATTTGATTGGATGAAGCTAAAAGACTTTTTAAGAGATATTCTTGAATTAGGAAAAGACGATGTCTTTAAAGTTGATGTAAAAGACAGTTTCTCATTCTTTAATACAGAATCAGAATTAACACCTAAAATTTTAGCGTTTTTTACAGACTACAAACACGAAGGTCGTTTTGTAAACGTTGAAATTAGCGAAGATAAAGGTCGCGGAACAAGCCGTAACAAAAGACGTTCTGGTGGAAGTGGCAGACGTTCTGGTGGTGGTGATTTTAAACCAAGAGGCGAAAGACGATCAGGAAGCTCTAGAAGAAGTGATTCTTCTGGAAATAGAAGCGACAGACGTTCTGAACCACGTTCAAGACGTTCAAGCGACGCTTCTGGTCCAAACAGAAGTGAACGACGATCAAACTCAGATTCTAAACCAACGGAAGCAAGTTTTTCAAGACCTAGACGTTCTAGAAGAAAATAAACCTTGTTGTTAATTTTTAGTCAAAGTTATATATGAAAGGCTAAATAGTTCGTTTTGTTTAGTACTTTTACAGCATAAATGTATTTAATGAGCAGACTTTTCCTACTTACCATTTTATTTTTGTCATTTAACTTAAATGCCCAGAACGAGAGTACAGTTAAGGGTAGAATTGTTGAAGCAGGCACTATTAATCCTCTTGAAAACGTTAACATTGTTAACCTAAACAAGGTTATTGGTACTGCAACAAACCAAAATGGTGAGTTTGAAATTAGGGTGAGCGTTAACGATACGCTACATCTTTCATATTTAGGCTACAAGTCCATTAAAGTACGTGTTACCAATGATTGGGTGAATTTTGGAACATCTGCAACGATTGAAATGACAGAACTTGCCCTTGCTCTTGAAGAAGTTGTCGTATCCCAAATGAAACTTACTGGCTATCTGGAACTAGATATACAACAGGTTCCTATTCAACAAAATTTTAGGTATAGCATTTCTGGTTTAAATACAGGTTACGAATCTAAACCTCAACCTGCTGGAGCGATTACAAGAGTTTTAGGTGCTATTTTTAATCCTGCAGATTTCTTGTATAAGATGTTTGGTAAAAAACCAAATGAAATGCACAAGCTCAGAAAAATGAAGCAAGACGATGAGATTAGAAATATTCTTGCCTCTCGTTTTGATAGAGAAATGCTAACCACTTTACTTCAAGTTGATCGTGTGGATTTAGATTTGTTGATTACAGAATGTAACTACTCTAAAGATTTTATTAGAACAGCAAACGATCTTCAAATTCTGGATGCACTTAGCGAGTGTTATGAAGAATATAAAGTGTTAAGCAGAAGTAAAAAACGCCTTTAACTTTGGGAGTGTAAAGCCACTCTATTGCCTTCGGTATCAATAAAAACTCCCATACAACCGTGTTCTGGTGAAATTTCGGTCTTTGGTTGATAAATTTTACCTCCTGCTTTTTCAACTCTATCCAGTTCATTTTGTAAGTCATCACAGCCAAAATATACAAGCGTACCTTCTTTACTTGGTATATACGATTCTTGCTTTATCAATGTTCCTCTTGCTCCATTGACTTCGCCTCTATCCGGAAACCAGCCCATTAACAAGCCTCCAAAATTAACAACCTCTATTTTAACTTTAAAAACGGTTTCATAAAATGTTTTGGCTCTATCCATATCTGACACAGGAATTTCAAACCAAACGACCATGTTGTGTTTCATAATTTTTAGTTTATTTTTCTAATATTTGTTTTAAATCAGCCAAGCCTTCTTCAAAATCTTTTCCAACAGTTTTATCCATATTAAAAAACAACATAAAAATATTGAATGGAATATGGTTTTTTCCAGAAAACCCCCAAGTTACCAAGGTTTTATCATCTTCTACTTTAGCAACCAACAAAGTACCTATGGATTGCGATTTCCAGGGTTTAAAAAAACGTAATTGTGTTTCAATAGATTCATTTTCAATTATGCTTAGTATCTCTTGTTCGCCTTCGCCAACATCTTTATTGCCTTTCCATTTAGATATAAATCCTATTTTACCATCTTCACCAATAAACTCCTGCATCATGTCTGGATCCTTCTTTTTCCAAGGTGACCAGTGATCTTGGTTCTTTACAGATTTTAAATACCTAAAAACATCTTCAATAGGTTTATTGATGATGATGCTTCTATTAACACTGTATTGCTTTGGCGCAACAATAATTAAAACAATAAGAATAAGGGCAATAACGGCAAGAATGTACAATAACAATTGCATAACTTAGGTATTTAATTAAAATGGATAATTAATGGTTTGAATTTACAAAATTATTGCTGAATTAAATAACGCTCTAAAATTTTGTCAAAACTCTTTATGGTTTTCTTACACCAATCATACCGTTTCTGAAGTTTTTCAGCTTCAGTGAGTTGCCATTTTATGTTAGATGCTTTAAGTTTTTGAGTGACATCTTGAAGAATAATGGCAGCTGAAACCGAAATATTAAGGCTTTCAGTAAAACCAAACATTGGTATTTTTAAAAAACAATCTGCGTTGTTCATGACTTCATCAGACAAGCCTTGTGTTTCCCTTCCAAAGAAAAAACAAGACTTTTTAGTGATATCAAAATCAGCTAAATCACAGTCTTCCTCATGAGGCGTTGTGGCTACAATTTGGTAACCTTGAGCTTTGATTGATTTAATTGCATCTTTTGTAGAATGATGCCTAACCAAATCTACCCATTTTTGCGCTCCCATGGCAATTTCCCTATCAATACGTTTTACATTTTGCTCTTCAATAACGTGCAGTTTTTGTACGCCAAACACGTCACAACTTCGCATAACAGCACTTGTGTTATGTAATTGATAAACATCTTCTGTAGCTACAGTAAAATGATTTGTGCGTTGCGACAATACTTGCTGAAAACGTGTTTTTCGTTCTTCGGTTAAATAGGATTCTAAATAAGTAACCAATTTTTCATCTACCATTTAACAAAAGTACAGAATGTCATTACGAGGAGCAAAGCGACGTGTAATCTTTTTATTTATAGAAATTACAAACAGATTGTCACATCACATAAAAAAATGTGATAGGCAATGACAATTAATTTTATATTTTTAAACAATGAAACGCATTGTTGTATTATCAGGAGCTGGAATGAGTGCCGAAAGCGGACTTAAAACCTTTAGAGATGCCAATGGCCTTTGGGAAGGTCATGACGTGATGGAAGTTGCCTCACCTGAAGGGTTTGCCAGAAACCCTGAATTGGTTTTAGATTTTTACAATCAACGCAGAAGGCAGCTTCTTCAGGTAAAACCTAATGCTGCTCATTTTGGATTAGCCGAATTGGAAAAAAACCATAAAGTTTCTATTGTGACCCAAAATGTGGACGATTTACATGAACGCGCTGGAAGTAGTGACGTGATTCATTTGCATGGCGAACTTTTAAAAGTTCGGAGTATGTATGATGAATTTGATGTAAAAGATTGGCATAACGATTTGGTTTTGGGAGATGTTTGCGAAAAAGGCTACCAATTACGACCACATATTGTCTGGTTTGGTGAAGCTGTACCACTCATACCAAAAGCGATTACTATTTGTGAAACAGCAGATGTGTTATTGATTATTGGTACCTCTATGCAAGTGTATCCAGCAGCAAGCTTGATGCATTATGTAAAACCAGATACCAAGATTTTTTATATAGATCCAAAACCAGCGATAAACAGTAATGCACAAATTACAGTTGTGGCAGAAACGGCTACAAAAGGCTTAAGTAAAGTTATTGACATGCTTAACAACATTTGATTTAATTAGAAAAAAATATGAACTTTTACTTGTGCTAAATTGACAACAGGAACACCAAAAAAAAGGGAGCCACAAAAACGGTATAAAAACGATACTAAAATCGATGAAATGCATATTTTCATTCATTTAAGCCTTTAGGTTTGTTTGGGAGTTCTTCGGGAATTCTACCAGTTTTTGCCCGTAAAAACAGGGTTTTCTCGAAGAATTCCCGAAAAAGACTGGGAGAAGAATCGAAGGAAACTGCATAAAAAAAATGAATATAAAGTAGTTTTATCCGGAAAATAAAAAGGAATAATGAGTATATTAGTCTACATATAACACGTTGTAACACATTTGACCGACACGGAAAAACAACCTTAAATCTGAACAAAATTGCAATCTGAATATGAAAAAAATTAAATTGACACGTGAAAGCGTTGCAATGGGAGATGATATT
>JAUIGO010000104.1 GCA_030429955.1 Bacteroidia bacterium | reverse complement strand
TGTAGTTGCTAAATGGGTTTTTATCTATCCAATTATTGGCTAGACAAATCTTGATTATTTTGCCGAAATTCTTGATGTATTTTACAGCTGTATTATTACTACAGTTTCTTACGCTTCTTAAATAGAATTCATACTCCGTAATAAATGCATGGTTTATTTTTAAGATGTCGATGTCTGATATTTTATATTTCCATTCTAAAAAATCAACGGTATGTTTTAATGATGTTTTGTAGCGTTCCAGTGTTCCTGGTGCATACTCTTTACCTACCAGTTCTTCAATCTTTTTATTGTGATCATTGAATATAGGGATGAGCATACGTTGCTTTTCATCAAGACCCAATAATTTTCTTTTAAATGCTTTTGCTGTGATTGGGACATTTTGATGCATTAACTCCATCTGCATATCAATAATCTTGACCTTTAGCATATCAAGCTGCCTATTTACTGAACGAGCTTCTTCTGATTGGCCTTTCATTTTGCCTGCAGATGCAGACCATTTGGATGGATCTACAAATCTTCCAGTACTCATTTCAATTCGTTTTCCGTTAACTGTAATGCGTGTGTAGATAGGGAATAAGCCATTTGCATTGACTTTTGCTCTTTTTGCATAAAAGAGGATAGAAACTTTTGTTTTCATTTTTGGTAACCTTTTAATTAATATTAAACTTAATTTTTACCTCAATACGACACAAGATGTTTGAAATTTGAACTAGTTGTAGCCCTTGTGGATACTGGGGAAAGCTTAAAATTCGGTTACCCTAAAATTTAAAAAAGTTGAGGTAACCGAATTTACCACCTTTGTTACACGATTTAATGAATATTTTGGTATGTACTAAAAAGAAAAAACCCTTTAAAACATACGTTTTAAAGGGTTTTGGTGATTTTTGAAAATCAATCAGCGGAGAAAGAGGGATTCGAACCCCCGGAGGTGTGACCCTCAACAGTTTTCAAGACTGCCGCATTCGACCACTCTGCCATTTCTCCTAGTTGTCTCATTGGGTATTTCCAAATGCGAGTGCAAATATAGAATGCTTTTTCGTTCTATCAAATAGATTTTTTAATTATTTTATTGAATATTTTAAAGAGAATATTAATTGAAAATGATTATAAAATGATGCGTTTTTAAAATAATATATTTCTACTTTTACTTTAAAGTATTTGATTTTGCCACTAGATTTTGACTATAACTTACTTTATCTTATTGTTGCAGGGTTTGTGGCTGGCTTTATTAATACCATAGCTGGAGGTGGTTCACTTATAACTTTACCAGTTCTAATTTTTTTAGGATTACCACCATCTATTGCCAACGGAACCAATAGAATTGGAATTTTTTTACAAACTTTTACAGGCGCTGTTGGCTATAGATCAAAAGGTGTTAAAACATTTCCATTTAGCATTTATTGCGGTGTTTCTGCGCTTATAGGTTCTGTTATTGGTGCACAAATCGCTATTGATATAAAAGGAGAAACGTTCAATAGAATACTTGCTGCAGTTATGATAGTGGTAGTTCTTTTAATTGTTCTGAAACCAAAAATCAAAGTCGAATCATTAATTGAAAAAACCACTGGAAAATCATTGTGGATCTCTATTGTCATTTTTTTCTTTTTGGGAATTTACGGAGGATTCCTTAATGCTGGAATCGGAATTATCGTGTTATTGTTCTTAACATATTTCAATAAAATGTCATTAATTAAAGCCAATGCAACAAAAGTAACGGTTGCTTGTATATATACCTTTGCGGCAATTGTAATGTTTATTGTTAATGATAAAATTAATTGGACCTATGGTATACTTTTAGCTCTAGGTAATATGATTGGCGCATGGATATCGAGTCGTTGGGCAGTTAAGCAAGGCGAATTTACAATACGTATCTTTTTAATTGTAATAGTGACAGCAATGGCTATACGTTTATGGTTTTTTAATTGATTTTAGTATAAACAATATTTATTTATTACTTGGAAAAATAAAACGGCTTATTAGTACTTTTGTGCTTAAATGGAGTTAATATGAAAAACGTAATTGATAGCTTGAATTGGAGATATGCAACCAAAAAGTTTGACAGCACCAAATTGTTGAGTGTTGAAAAAATTAATACAATCAAGCTTGCTTTTAACTTAACTGCAACCTCGTATGGTTTACAACCAGTAAAACTGGTGATTTTCAGTAATAAGAAACTACAGGAAAGACTTGTAAAATATACAATGAACCAAATTCAATTGAGCCAAGCATCACATGTGTTAGTGTTTTGTATTGAAACCAATATTGATAAAGAATTTATAAACAACTATTTTAATAGGATAAAACACCTCAGAAACACACCAGAAGCCATACTGAATCCATTTAAAGATTTCCTAATTGATGATTTTGAACAAAAGACTCAAAAGCAAATTGAAGATTGGGCTACCAAACAAGCTTATTTAACGATGGGAAATTTAATGACAGTTTGCGCTTTTGAAAATATAGATGCTTGTCCGATGGAAGGGTTTCTACCGAAAAAATATGACGAAATCCTTCAGTTAAACAAACAAGGTTTAAAATCTGTATTAGTAATGCCTATTGGTTATAGAGCTAATGATGATATGTTTGCAGATTTTAAAAAAGTAAGAAAAGAATTGAATAATAGTGTTATTGAAATGTAAAAGAACAACTTATTTGTCACCTTTTTACATGAAATTATTCAGAAACAATTTTCTTTCCATTAGCTTTGAAATCGGCTCCCATTCCCGAAACATAGCCTTTGAAAAGCATATCTTCAAAAGTTCCAGTAAGGTCAAAATCCATATCTTGAACCACAAAAGCGCCAGAGAGTTTACCATCTATAATTTTGAGGTTACTCAAAATGAACGACCCTAAATCAGAGCTTAGATTCCCAGCATAAGCTCCAGACTCATTTTTAAATAAGGTCATAGTTGAAGCCATATCACCTTGAGGTGTGTCCTCAATTAATAAACTCCAAGAACCAATATAAGGATCTACTTTTGCACTTTTACTTGTACCACAGCTTGTCAATATAAATAGTGTAACAAAGCCTAAAATCAATTGCGTTTTTTTCATTAATAAGTTTGTTTGAATTTGAAATTTACAATTTTTTCATAGAATATCTATCTATCTTTTTTAAGAATTTATGCAAGCTAAAATATTTCATTTCGTTTCTGCAATGAGTAATTAAATTGTAATTTTGAATCATAAATGATTAAAATTAAAACACCACAATATGCCTGGATTTGAATTATTTGGAGAATTAGAACGCAAAGAGTTAAACGATGTTCTAGACACTGGTGTTTTAATGCGCTATGGTTTTGATGGTATGCGCAATGGCCATTGGAAAGCTAAAGAGCTAGAATATGAACTTGAAAGACAATTAAAAGTAAAACATGCACAGTTAGTATCTAGTGGAACAGCTGCAGTATCTATTGCATTGGCAGCAGCAGGTATAGGAGCAGGTGATGAGGTGATTATGCCAACCTTTACCTTTGTAGCCAGCTTTGAAGCCATTATGATGCTTGGTGCTATTCCGGTTTTGGTTGATATTGATGATACCTTAA
>JAUIGO010000057.1 GCA_030429955.1 Bacteroidia bacterium | reverse complement strand
TAGTAATCTTAGCATTAGGTGTTGGATCTGCTGTAATTGATAACGTCCCACTAGTTGCGGCGAGTTTAGGGATGTTCTCTGAGCCAATGGATAACGAATTATGGCATTTTATTGCCTATTCTGCTGGAACAGGTGGTAGTATGTTAATTATTGGATCTGCCGCTGGAGTGGTTGCCATGGGAATGGAAAAAATAGATTTCTTCTGGTATTTAAAAAAGATTGCTTGGCTAGCTTTAATTGGCTTTTTGGCTGGAGCAGCAGTATTCTTTTTTACAAGAACACTCTTTTAAATACTTTATTTAGAAATCAACCGTTATTATTCAAAATCTAACAATACAATTATATGTTATATTCAGCAATGCTTAAAACTGTACAAGATGGTGCAGAGCTTATTACTGATGAAGAATCTGTAGAAAAAACACTATCCATTATTGAGTTGATCTCAAGTGGTGGATTGGCAGGACAAATAATTATTTTGGTGCTTTTCTTACTCTTAATGGTGGCATCTTATATTTATTTTGAACGGATCTTTGCTATTAAAGCTGCATCAAAAATAGATGCAAACTTTATGAATCAAATAAAGGATCATGTTACCAATGGTAAAATAGATTCTGCTCAAGTACTTTGTGCACAGATAAACACACCTGTTTCAAGATTGATTAGTAAAGGTATTACCAGAATTGGTAAACCTCTTGAAGATATCAATACTGCTATTGAAAACGCTGGACGATTGGAAGTTTACGGCCTGGAAAAAAACGTAAGTGTTTTGGCAACCATTTCTGGCGCAGCTCCAATGATTGGGTTTCTTGGTACAGTTATTGGAATGATATTAGCCATATTTGAACTTGCAAACGCAGGAGGAACTATTCAAATGGATGTGCTTGCTAGCGGATTATACACAGCAATGACAACAACAGTGGCTGGTTTAATTGTTGGTATTATTGGTTATATAGCATATAATCATTTAGTGGTTAGAACCAATAAAGTGATCCATCAAATGGAAGCAAATTCGGTTGAGTTTTTAGATTTACTAAACGAGCCAATTTAATATGGATTTAAGAGGAAGAAATAAAGTAACACCAGAATTCAATATGTCGTCAATGACTGATATTGTGTTCTTGTTGTTGATATTTTTTATGCTTGCATCCACTTTGGTAACCACAAGTGCTATTGATATTTTATTACCCAAAGCCAGTGGTAAAACTGAAAATAAAAAATCAATTGCTGTAAGTATTAAAAAGGATTTGACCTATTATATCGATGAAAAAAGAGTTGGAGAAAGTGTGTTAGAAAGTGAGTTGATCAATGCTTTGTCAAACCAAGACAAGCCTACAATAGTATTAAGAGCAGAAGAGTCTGTTCCTGTGCAGCATGTTGTTACAGTTATGGATATTGCAAATAGAAACAAATTCAAAGTCATATTAGCAGTAAAACCTAATTAGGAAATTAAAGATGAAATATTCATATCAAAAAGTTTAGTTTTTAACCAAGCTATAGAATGAATATTACATTTGACCATTAAAAAACAATAAGAATTATCAAATGAAATATTTTGAGACCAAACATGAAAAAGATTCAGCAAGAATCACAACGCTTTTAGCAGTGATTCTCATTTTGCTGATTTTTATTGTTGGTCCAACATATCTTGATCCACCAGAAGAATATGGTGTTGCTGTAAATTTTGGAACAACCGATTTTGGTAGTGGGAATATTCAGCCTAAAGAACCAATAAAATCTGAAACTAAAGAGGTTATTGAAGAACCAAAAATTCAAGAAGAAGTAACCAAACCAGATACTTCAACTCCACAAGACACCAAAGAGGAAGTGCTCACAGAAGACAATGCCGAAAGCATTGCCATGAAAAAGCAAAAAGAAGCCGAACAGAAAAAAGCTGTTGAAGAAGCTAAAGCAAAAGCCGAAGCAGAGCGTATTGAACGTGAGAAAAAAGCGCAAGAAGAGAAAAAGAAAAAACTGGATGATCTTATTGGTGGCATAGGTAAAACTGATGGTAAAGAAACTGGAGGTGAAGGTGATGACAATAAAGCTGGCGACAAAGGGCAACTAGATGGCGATCCTTATGCACCTACTTATTTTGGCGAGCCTGGTTCTGGAGGAGGAAATGGTTATGGACTGAGAGGAAGAGGTAGACCAACAAACTCTAAAGTGGTTCCAGAATGTGATGAAGAAGGTAGTGTTGTAGTAAAAATAGAAGTGAATAGAAATGGTAATGTAGTAAGTGCTGATGCTGGACAACGAGGTACCACAGGAGCTATTTGCTTATATGATGCAGCAAAAAAAACAGCTATGACTTATAAATGGCCAGCCGATTCCAAAGCACCTGCAAAACAAGTCGGGTTTGTCGTGATTAACTTTAGTGTTACGCAATAACATGAACTATAACGATACTGTAAATTGGATGTTTTCCCAATTACCAATGTATCAAAACAAAGGTAAAATTGCTTTTAAAAAGGATTTAACCAACACCTTAGCGCTTTCTGAACACCTTAAACATCCAGAGAAAAAATTCAAATCCATTCATGTAGCAGGTACCAATGGCAAAGGCTCAACAAGCCACATGTTGGCATCTATACTTCAAGAAGCTGGCTATAAAGTTGGATTGTATACTTCACCTCATTTAAAGGATTTTCGCGAACGTATTAAAATAAACGGAGCCTGTGTAAGCAAACAATTTGTGATTGGTTTTATAAAACGAAACACCTCGTTTTTAAACCAACATTCATTGTCTTTTTTTGAAATGACAGTTGGCATGGCTTTCGATTATTTTGCCAAACAAAAAGTTGATATTGCTGTTATTGAAGTTGGTCTTGGAGGACGATTAGATTCTACTAACATTATTACGCCTGAAGTGTCAGTAATTACTAATATTGGATTTGACCACACGCAATTTTTAGGAGATACTTTAGAACTAATCGCTTTTGAAAAAGCTGGCATTATTAAAGAGAATATTCCTGTTATTATTGGTGAAACACAAAAAGAAACGAAGCTTGTTTTTGAACGAATTTCCAAAGAAAAAAAAGCAGCTATTTCCTTCGCTGATACTTCAGAAAACAAACGTTATGAATCTGATTTGAAAGGAGCTTATCAAAAACATAATGTCAAAACCGTTATTACCACAATTTCTGAACTTAAGAAAAAAGGATTCAAAATAACTGAAAATAATATAGTCGATGGTTTCAACAGTGTCATTAAAAACACAGGTTTACAAGGTCGATGGCAAGTATTACAGTTGCAACCAAAGGTTGTTGCAGACACTGCACATAATAAAGAAGGGTTGACTTATACAATGCGTCAAATTCAAACAGAACCTTATGATCAACTTCATTTGGTTTTGGGTTTTGTGAATGATAAAAATCTAGACACAATTATTGATTTATTTCCAAAGGAAGCTCGCTATTATTTGTGCAAACCTAATGTGCAACGTGGTTTAGAAGTTGATGTGTTAAAAGATTATTTTGTGAGTAAAAACTACAACGTAGAAGCCTATAATTCTGTATCAGAAGCTTTTGAAATGGCAAAAAATAAGGCCTCAACAAACGATTTAATATATGTTGGAGGCAGTACGTTTGTTGTCGCTGAAATTATTTAGATTTTTGTTTAAAATTATTTGGTAGAATGAAAATCTGACTTATATTTGCAGTCCTATAATTAGGGCGCGTAGCTCAGTTGGTTCAGAGCACTTGGTTTACACCCAAGGGGTCAGGGGTTCGAATCCCTTCGCGCCCACATAAAGCACAATTCCGATTTGATTTTTCAAATCGGAATTTTTCTTTTTAGAAAGACTGAGTTCACTCAAAGTATTTTTTAAAAAGAAAAATTCTATAACATGCTGTAGCATGTAGGAATTGTATTTGCAGAAGCGGTTTCGTTTTAGGGATATGTAATCCCTTCGCGCCCACCTTCGCTCGCCGAAGCATTCTATTTAGATTCAAAGGCGAGCTTTTTTATTTGTATTGCACTTATATATATATCATTTTTTTGAGCTTCGCTGGACAAAACCCACATTCTATATTTTTAGATTTAAATATTATCTTTAAGTATGGAAAGCAATAAGTAGACAGTATATATTCTTAAATGTTCAGATGAGTCGTTTTATGTTGGTTGCACAAATAACCTAGAAAATAGATGCAAAAGGCACTCTAAAGGTCAAGTGATTTCTACTAAATATAGATAGCCAGTTGAAGTTTGGACTTATATCGTTTTTAATAATAAATACAAGGCTCATAAATTTGAGAAGTATTTAAAATCTGGATCAGATAGAGCTTTTTTTAATAAGAGATTAATTTAGTTATGTTAATATTAGAAATAATCCTTTTTTACTAAAACTACTTTGTATTATATTTGAATCCTTATAAAGGGTCATTAACTCAGTTGGTTCAGAGTGTTACCTTGACAGGGTAGAAGTCACTGGTTCGAATCCAGTATGACCCACTTCAATAAAAAAATCTGCTTTAAAGAGCAGATTTTTTGTTTTCGTTTAACGGTTAGTATATTAAAAGTAGCGGAATTGATGCTACGTTTTGTTCCGATTTGGAATTTGTTTCTTAAAAGTAGGCATTTCAAATCGTTTAACCATCAGCCGCTATTTTTAATATACGCTGTTGGCAGCTGTGGTTTTAATTCACTAATCTTTTCCAAATCTCAATAATCTCACCTGATTTATATCGCGCATTTGCAGGACTTGAACTGGGAAGAGAGATATAGTTTAAATTCTCTTTTCTTTCAAAATATTTGTCATATAGTAGTTCGGCTTTTTTTCCATTAAATCCTATAATTTTTAATTTCGGGTGATTTTCAATGAATCCGTCCAAGTCATTTGGCTTTTCTTGAACTATTGCTGAATCAAGACTTCCTTTTCTGTTTGCTTTATGGGCAACATCCCAGACTGCAATTTTGGATTTAGATAAAAGTTCTATTTTATCAAAATATGTTTTAGGCATTTCTTTATTTGTAATGCTTGATATTATCTTCCAAAACCTATTTCTCGAATGTCCGTAATACTCCTGTAGCTCAAGTGATTTATCACCAGGTAGGGTTCCCAATATCAAAATTTCAATATTCTTATTTGTTATTGGTTCGAATGAGCTTTTTGTGTTAGATATCCTTTTTTTAGGAAATTCTTTTTTATCTTTCTTCTCATCATTAGCAAGAGCAACTAATGATCCTTCTCTATTAAATAGATGTGAGTATTTTCTTGTTCGACCGTGAATCTGAAAAGCTGTAATTTTCGATTTATCCTTTTTTTTATATAATCCGGTTTTATTTAACTCGTCCGCAATCTCTTGGGTCGTCAATGCTCGACTATTATTCTTTAAAACTATTTCAATTGCAGAGTGCAAAGTCATAATGTTATGCAAATTTTTTTCACCATTGCTGCTAACTCAAGGCATGTATGAAATGTTTTAATACTCAATCAAGTTGAGTACAAGATGTTTTATACAAGACATTAAACGAATTTCGGTTTTTTTTCTGACAAAGTCAAATTACAAACAGTCCAAAACACGTTCTAAAGCCATCCCTCTTGAACCTTTTATCAAAATAGTTGCATCCTTAATAGACGATAGTTTATTAGAGTTTTTAAACGTGCCAAACGAGTTATAGGTATTATTCTTTGCATTAGTGCCAAAAAAGTTTTCTCCCACTAAGTACAACTCGTCTAAGTTTAAGCTTGTTGCATAATCTGCTATGAATTGATGTTCTTGAGCTGCATCAGTTCCCAGTTCAAACATATCACCTAGTATGGCGATTTTGTATGTGTCGTTGAGTTGTGCAAAATTATCTAAAGCCGCTTTCATGCTTGTTGGGTTGGCATTGTAGGCATCTAAAATGATTTTATTGGTACCTTTTGCTATAATTTGAGAACGATTGTTAGATGGTATGTAGTTTTCAATAGCCTCTTTTATGGATGAGACGTCTACATCAAAATAGTTGCCAATGGCAATAGCTGCAGAAATATTGGTGAAGTTATAGCTCCCTATCAATTGACTTTTTATCACTTCATTTTTAAAAGTTGAAACCACAAACGGATTGGCTTCTTTAAAATGTATAACAGTATCATTGGTTGTTGTGTTTCCAAAACGATACATGTTGTGATAATCTTTTAAAAGCTCTTTTTGCTTTTTGTCTTCAGTATTAATAAATATAAGTTTATCATTTGCTTTTAAATACTGATAAAGCTCACTTTTACCTTGTATAACACCTTCAACGCCACCAAAGCCTTCTAAGTGTGCTTTGCCAAAATTGGTAATATAGCCAAAGTCTGGCTGTGCTATTGAGCATAAAAACTCAATTTCTTTTAAATGATTGGCTCCCATTTCTACAATACCAATTTCGGTAGAAGAGTCCATAGAGAGTAAGGTAAGCGGAACTCCAATATGATTATTTAAGTTGCCAATAGTAGCTTTTGTTTTATATGTTTTAGACAATACTGCATTGATGAGTTCTTTAGTTGTTGTTTTTCCGTTACTTCCAGTAAGTGCAATAATTTTTAATCCAAGGCAGTTTCTATGGTAGTTTGCCAGTTCTTGTAACGTTTTCAATACATTGTCTACAAGAATACATTGCTCACTTGTATTATAAGCCTCTTCATCAATAACAGCAAAGCATGCTCCTTTTTCAATGGCATTTTTTGCAAATTTGTTACCATTAAAGTTATCGCCTTTTAAGGCAAAAAATAAGTCGTTTTCTTTTACTTTTCGAGTGTCTGTTGACACGGAATCTGATTTTAAAAAAATCTTGTGGAGCTGTTCTATATTCATATAAATAAATGTAATAAAAAAAGTCCCAACGAAACCGTTAGGACTTTATATTTTAACACTAAAAAGGATTAGTTTTTAGTTTTGTTTTTCTGTTTAGATTTTGAGCCAACTCTAGACATTGCACATCTAAATCCAATATAGTCTGTTGCCATATCTTGAGGATAGTAACGTCTTTGAGCAGGATCTAACCAATATTCACGATCTTTCCAAGAACCTCCTTTGTAAACTCTAACTTCGTCGTTTATTAAAGACGTTCTGTTATTTTCTTTATCGTATTCTTTAATGATATTACCTAGAGAATCTCTTTCAATATTATGTTTTGGAGAGTTGTACATTTTTCGAGTTTCAGACTCTTCATCTGATAATTCATCATTGTTGAAATCTTCAAAATAACGTGATGATCTTTTATCTCCATCTCTAAAGTTTCTGTTGTCACTTCTATCAAAGTTGTTTCTTAAATAGGTTTCGTTATCATCAACAGATACTTGCTTGATTTCACCAGGTAAATTTCTAGCAACTAATTTTCCGTTAGATAAAGTATCAAACTCAACTTCATTAGGCATAACAATTTTTACGGTTCCATCATCATTAATGGCATTTTTAGTATATACATTACCTCTATAGTAGTTGAAATCGTTAAACTCATCATCTACAATTGGTCTGTAAACGTCTGCAACCCATTCGGCAACATTACCAGCCATATCATATAAACCATAATCATTTGGCTCATAAGATTTTACTTTTCCAGTAATATCTGCACCATCATCAGACCATCCAGCAATTCCACCATAATCACCTTTACCTTGTTTGAAATTGGCCATTTGATCACCTCTTATTTTACGTTTGCCTGAGCGTGTATACTGTCCATCCCAAGGATATTTTTTACGTCCTCTATAAACATTGTAGCTTCTTAGCTCACTCATGCCAAGTGCTGCATATTCCCATTCTGCTTCAGAAGGCAGTCTGTATTTAGGGGAAATGATTCCTGTTTCTCTTGACGCATACACGTTTATGGTGTCTCCACTTGCAGTAGTAGTAACACGTCTTCTAGATCTTTCAGGATTAATAATACTGTCATTGCCGCCATAAGTTTGAGTTGGTGCAATTAAATAGGTGTCAGTACTAAAATTAGATTCTGAGTTAGCAGCAATTTTGGCATCACGCTCAATATAGCCAGCTTCTTCTAAATAGAGTTCATTAACTCTGTCAGACCTCCAATTAGCAAATTCAACTGCTTGAATCCAGCTAACGCCTACTACAGGGTATTCTGCATAAGCAGGATGGCGTAAATAGTTGTCAACCATTACTTCACTATAACCTAAACGGTTTCTCCAAACAAGAGTGTCTGGTAAAGCACCTTCGTAAATAGCTTTGTATTGTGGTTCACTTGGAGGGTAAACAGCCTTGATCCAATCTAGAAATTCTAGATACATCATGTTTGTTACCTCAGTTTCATCCATGTAAAAAGATTGAACGTGTTGCTGATTTGGAGTGTTGTTCCAGTCATGCATAACATCGTCTTGTACTTTTCCCATGGTAAATGTACCACCTTCAATGAAGACTAATCCAGGGGCTGTGGCTTGTTCTTTAAAGTCAGTATTGTACTGAAATCCTCCTTCTTTTGCATTGATTTTCCAACCAGTTGCTCTAGAACTGTTCTTAGAACTCGAAGATTTCTTACAACCAAACATAGATAAAGACAGTACTAAAACTATCAGAATCCTTAGTGTTGCGGTGTTTTTCATATCCATACTTTTTCGTAAGTCGATTAAATTTCGGTGGTGCAATATAATCATTAAAGCGAATATTGCAATGTTTTTTTAAGAAAATTCACTAAAAAAAGTGTATTTCATCCTATTTTTCATACAGAACATCGGATTTTTTATCCTATTTCGGTGTGTTTTTATCTTTATTAAACGCACATCTTACTCATTTATTATTGTAAATTTGCAGAAAATAAAAACTGTAATACTAACCACTACTTTTAGACGTTTATTGTGTATGAAAAAAATTATTTTTCTTTTTACATTATTTATATCCTTTGCTACTTTTTCACAAACCAAGGATTTTGTGATTAAATGGGATGGTACTAAAACATTATCAACAGAAACCTCTACTATTGAGGTGCCTTTTTTTAATAAAGAGAATTTTAATTTTTCAGACACTAAAGGGTTAACGTTTTTTTCAGAGTGGAAGGCAGATGGATTTATTGATAAAAATTCAGCTGAAATTATTAATGTAAAGTTTGAAGCAATTTCAACTACTGATTTAAAAGGGGTTAAACAAAATACAATTCCTAATAAATTAAAATACTCACTTAATAACTCTATTGCTAGAAATGAACAGTCAGTAGTTTTGGAAATGTCTCCTATTATTAACGACAATGGTGTTTTTAAAAAAGTAACATCGTTTTCAGTTCAATATAATAGTTCAAGAAACAATAATAATGTTTTTAATTCGCAGGTTATTACAAATTCTGTATTAGATCAAGGTGAATGGTATAAATTTTATGTTGACACAACTGGTGTTTTCAGGTTGTCTCAAAGTTTTTTGTCTAATCTTGGTGTCAATACTAGTTCGGTAGACCCAAGAACAATTAAAATATTTGGACAAGGCGGGAAATCGTTACCATTAAGAAACAATGAATTTTATCCTTTTGATTTAACGGAAAACACCATATATATTAAAGGTGAAGCAGATGGAAGTTTTGATAATAGCGATTATATCCTATTCTATGGTGAAGGACCAAAAGGGTACAACGCTGAGAATAACTCAAACATAAATCCCTATTCTGATAAAGCATACTATTTTATTAATGTTGGAGGAGGTTTAGGAAAACGCATACAGCCAATGATTGAACCAACTGCAAACGCAGATGTTCAAATAGATACGTTTCAAGATTATCAATTTTATGAAGTAGACGAATATAACTTAGCAAAGCTAGGAAGGCGCTGGTTTGGTAATAGGTTTGATTTTGATAACAACAAAACATTCGACTTTGAGTTTGAAAACCTCGTCACAGCAAATCCGATTAACTTAAAGGTATATGTTGCAGCTGTTGGTGAAGTTTCAACATCGATGCAGTTAAAAGTGAATGGTACAGATATTGATAACTTTACATTTGCAGCAATTGACGACCCTATTTTAGCAACTGAAGACTCATATATTGGGAATTTCACAGTCAATACCTCGCAAATTTCAGTGAATCTTAACTATAACAATAACGGAAACCCTTCCTCTGTTGGGTATCTGGATTACATCTCTATTGAAGCCACAAGAAACTTAATACACACAGGAAACCAGTTTGTGTTTAAAAACAATAGTGCAGCATCTTTAAGTGGTGTAGGACAATACAATATTTCCAATGCTTCTGATATTACAGAGGTCTGGGATATTACAGATAAATACAATGTTACCAAGAAACTCAATACCGATGAAAATTCAAACTTTAGTTTTAAAGCACAGTTAGGAGAACTCAGGTATTACTTGGCTGTTGATCCTTCAGATTATTTTGAGCCAAAACGCGATTCAAACTCAAGGGTTGCCAACCAGAACATAAAAGGAACAGTTTTTAAAAACAACTTAGGTGATTTTCAGGATATAGACTACATTATTGTTGCCAGAAACGACATGATCTCTCAAGCAGAACGTTTAGCACAAATAAACAGAGATCAATACAATTTAAATGTAAAAGTATATCGTTTACAAGATATTTATAATGAATTTAGCTCTGGAAGTCAAGATGTTGGTGCTATAAGAAACTTTATGCGCTATGTTTATGATAATGCAAGTTCGCCAACAAACAGAATAAAATACCTATGTCTTTTTGGCGATGCTTCATTTGATTATAAAGATAGAATTTCGAACAACACCAATGTGGTTCCATCATGGAATTCCCTAACCAGTTTTAGTTTGTCTAGTTCTTTCATATCTGATGATTTTTATGGAATGATGGATAATAACGAAGGCTCCATGCAAACATCAGATAAATTAGACATTGCTGTTGGTAGAATTTTAGCAGACACACCACAACGTGCCAAAGAATTGGTTGATAAAATACAATCTTATTATATCGAGGAGGCTTATGGAAGCTGGAGAAATAATATTATCACAATTTCGGATGATGTTGATCAATCTTGGGAAACAGTTCTGCAAAATACTACAGATGATATTGGCCAAACAATAACCCAATACAAACCATTTATTAATGTTACAAAGATACACTCAGACGCTTTTACACAAGAATCTACTGCTGGAGGTGAACGCTATCCATCAGTAAACAAAGCTATATTTGACGCTATTGAAGTTGGTGCCTTAGTTGTAAATTACTTTGGGCATGGAGGCGAAGATGGCTTGGCTAGAGAACGAATTTTTGATAAAATAAACGCACAAGAACTAAAAAACCCATGTAAATTAAATTGCTTTGTAACCGTTACTTGTGAGTATACAAAATTTGACAATCCTTTAAGGCCAACAGCAGGCGAATACCTATACTGGAACAAAGATGGAGGTGCCATTGGCTTGATTACAACTACAAGACAAATTTTTGTAAGTGTTGGAGTTGCATTTAATGTGGTGCTAGAACAATATTTATTTGCCTTCGGATCCAATGATTACCCATCAATGGCTGAAGCATTGAGGCTTACCAAAAATGACCCAACAATATCAGGGATAGAGCAAAGACGACTCGTATTTTTTATTGGTGATCCAGCCATGAAGCTTGCAATTGCTAAGCCAAATATTGTTTTAACTGAAATCAATGATGTCCCAATCTCAGGTGATACAGATGTGTTGCAAGCGCTTAGTCGTGCAAAAATAGAAGGCGAAGTGGTTGATGAGTTTGGTAATCTGTTACCAAATTATAATGGAGTGCTTACAGCTACTATTTATGACAAAAACATACAACGATCTACATTGGGAAATGATGGTACAACTCAAAATGGCCAATTAATTATTATGGATTTTAATACACTTGGTGAAACCATCTTTAGAGGACAAGCAACAATAACAAACGGAAAATTTGAGTTCGATTTTATTGTGCCTAGGGATATTGGTATTCCTGTAGGTACTGGAAAAGTAAGCTTTTATGCAAAATCTACCACGCCTTTGGAAGATCAAGGAGGTGCTAACTTTGATATTAAAATTGGTGGACTCAATGAAAATGCACCAGAGGATAATCAAGGACCAACAATTGCATTGTTTATGAATGATGAAAACTTCATCTCAGGTGGTATTACAAACGAAGCACCAACATTACTTGCAAAATTGCAAGACGAAAATGGTATCAATACAGCAAGCGGAATAGGCCATGATATTATAGCTATTCTTGATGGAGATGAGGCAAACCCTTTTAAATTGAATGATTATTACCAAAGTGATGTAGATAATTATCAAGCAGGAAAAGTAACGTATCCATTTCGTGACCTTGAACCAGGTTTACATACCTTAACCTTCAAGGCTTGGGACGTTTATAACAATTCAGCAACTTCCGAGATACAATTTGTGGTTTACAACCAAAATGAGTCACTTGTTATCGAAAATGTATTGAATTATCCAAATCCTTTTGTTAATTACACAGAATTTTGGTTCAATCACAATAGTTCTGATGCTTTGGACGTTTCAGTACAGATATTCACTGTGTCAGGAAAGTTGGTTCGTACAATCAATGGACAAACACTTGGAGGAAGTAAAAATACGAGTTCCGTTTCAAGAGATATTGTTTGGGATGGACGAGACGATTTTGGCGATAAAATAGGAAAAGGAGTCTATGTTTATAAGCTCACAGTGCGATCAAACCAAATAAACAAACAGGTAGAAAAATATCAAAAACTTGTAATACTATAATAATAAATTATATTTGTTAACGATTAATGCTAGTCATAGCCTTAATTAAATTAAAAAATCAACATGAGAAACTACATCTTAGCTTTAATGACTTTAGGAATGTTTGCCCAAGTTAAAGCTCAAACCTTAACCGAAATTATTCCCTATTCAAATGATAGTAGAGTAATCACAACTGGAGTCCCGTTTTTATTAATCGCATCAGATGCTAGAGCTGCAGGGATGGGAGATTTAGGAGTTGCAACATCTGCTGATGCTTACTCACAACAATGGAATCCTGCAAAATATGGGTTTTCTGAAGCCAAATCTGGATTAGGAATTAGCTACACTCCATACTTAAGCAAACTAGTAAATGATATATTTTTAGGAAACATCACCTATTTTAACAGACTAAGCGAAGGTAGTGCTTTTGGGGTGAGCTTAAAATATTTTAGTCTTGGTGAAATAGAAATCGTGCAAGATGAATTCTCTGAGGCACTTATTGAAAAGCCAAACGAACTTACCATTGATGCATCTTACGCTTTACGTTTAGCAGATCAATTTTCGCTAGCAGTGGCAATGCGTTATTTACGTTCAGATTTAAAAATTCAAGCTGTAGATGATAATGCAAGTGCAGCAAGTACATTTGGTGTTGATATTGCAGGTTATTATCAAGGTGAAGAAGATGCTTACAATAGTTTTAATGGTCGTTGGAGAGCAGGTTTTGCCATCCAAAATTTAGGGCCAAAAATCAAATATGATGATGCTGGTCGAGAAAACTTCTTACCAACCAATTTAAGGCTTGGTGGAGGTTTTGACTTTATCTTTGATGATTATAACAGACTTAACGTAACAGCTGAAGTTGCTAAATTGTTAGTACCAACGCCTCCAATTTTAGGCGTAAAAATAGAGTACGAAGATGATAACGGAAGCGGAAGCTATGAAGAAGACGAAGACACCTTAATTAGTGAAACCGAAGATTACATTATTTCAGGAAAATCACAAGACGTAAGTTTTATATCAGGAGTATTTCAATCTTTTGGAGATGCACCAGGAGGATTTAGTGAAGAGTTAAAAGAGTTTACTTGGGCTTTAGGAGCAGAATATCAATATCAAGATTCTTTTGCTTTTCGTGCTGGCTACTTTAACGAAAGCGAAGAAAAAGGAGCAAGAAAATTCTTTGCTTTAGGAGCAGGATTTAAGTATACAACCATTAATATCGATTTGTCGTATTTATTCTCGGCTTCCAAAATACAAAGTCCGCTGGAAAACACACTGCGTTTTTCGCTAACCTTTAATTTTGGCGATGGCGAATACACTGAATATTAGTATATCATAAATAATATATGAATAAAAAACTATTGTATTTTGCAATAGTTTTTTTGTCTAAAATAGTTTCAATGAAATACCATAAAATAAAAGTTGATAACTTAAATAAGGATTGTATCTGACCATTAAAAAACAATAAATATTAATAAATGAAACAAGTAAAAGTAGAATCCATCTTTTTTGTATATGATGATGTAAAGGGCATTCCTTTAGATGTTCAGCAACTCATGCAAAAAGCATCAACTGCTCGCAACAATGCTTATGCACCTTATTCTAAATTTCATGTTGGAGCTGCAATACTTCTAGATAATAATGAGGTAGTAACAGGTAGTAATCAAGAAAATGCTTCCTATCCTTCTGGTCTTTGTGCCGAACGTACAGCCATCTATTATGCTGGAGCAAAATATCCAGATGCTAAAATTTTAAAAATGGTAATTATAGCTGGTTCTACTAAAAACACGACTACAAAACCAATTCCACCTTGCGGAGCTTGCAGACAAGCCATCGCTGAATACGAAATAAAACAAGAAAGCCCTATAGAAATCTATTTTATGGGAGAAGCAGGAAAAGTCGTAAAGTCAAATTCTTTAGCTAATTTATTACCTCTTCTCTTTGATAAATCTGTACTATAACGATTTCGTAAAAAACTTTATACGTATCTGGTAATTTTTACAAATTTGAGTTTTTTTTATTCCTAACTAAAGTGTTACTTTTGTAGTTCTACTAACTAAAACGTAAATGTAATCCATGCGAAAAATCACAAAGGAAACATATATCAAATGGTATGAAGATATGTTGTTTTGGAGAAAGTTTGAAGACAAACTTGCAGCAGTATATATTCAACAAAAAGTAAGAGGATTTCTTCATTTATATAATGGCCAAGAAGCTGTATTAGCAGGAGCTTTACATGTTATGGATTTATCAAAAGATAAAATGATAACTGCTTACAGAAACCACGTACAGCCAATAGGAATGGGAGTTGACCCTAAACGAGTTATGGCAGAATTGTACGGAAAAGCAACAGGAACTTCCCAAGGTCTTGGAGGCTCAATGCACATTTTCTCTAAAGAAAAAGGATTTTACGGAGGTCATGGAATTGTTGGTGGACAAATTCCGCTAGGAGCAGGAATGGCTTTTGGTGATAAATATCATAATCGTGAAGCAGTAACTTTGTGTTATATGGGAGATGGTGCAGTACGTCAAGGTTCCTTGCATGAAACATTTAATATGGCAATGCTGTGGAAACTTCCAGTCGTTTTTGTTTGCGAAAACAATGGTTATGCTATGGGAACATCAGTTGAGCGTACAGCAAACCATACAGATATTTGGAAATTAGGCTTAGGTTATGAAATGCCTTGCGGACCAGTTGATGGTATGAATCCTGTAAAAGTAGCTGAGGCAATGCACGAAGCAATTGAAAGAGCAAGACGTGGTGATGGACCAACCTTCCTTGAAATGAAAACATACAGATATCGAGGTCACTCCATGAGTGATGCTCAGCATTATAGAACCAAGGAAGAAGTTGAAGAATACAAAAAAATAGATCCTATTACTCAAGTAATGGATATTATTTTAGAGAAAAAATATGCAACTGAAGACGAATTGAAAGTCATTGATAAGCGTGTGAAAAAACTTGTAAATGAATGTGAAAAATTTGCTGAAGAATCACCTTGGCCAGAAAAGAACGTGATGTACGATGCTGTTTACGAACAAGAAGATTATCCATTTTTACCACATAAACTATAAGCTATGGCAGAAATTATAAACATGCCTCGATTGAGTGACACTATGGAAGAAGGTACTGTTGCTTCTTGGCTTAAAAAAGTTGGCGATAAAGTTGAAGAAGGTGATATCCTCGCAGAAATTGAAACTGACAAAGCTACTATGGAGTTCGAGTCGTTTCACGAAGGAACTTTACTTCACATTGGTGTAAAAGAAGGCGAAACCACAAAAGTGGATGAGTTACTCGCTATTATAGGTAAAGAAGGAGAAGATATTTCTTCAATTTTAAGTGGAGCAACTACAGAATCAAAGAATGAAGATAAAGAAGATGTCGCTCTGAGCGCAGTCGAAGAATCTTCAAAAAGTGATGATGAATCATCTGTCGAAATTCCTGAAGGAGTGACTGTAGTTACCATGCCACGTTTAAGTGATACCATGGAGGAAGGAACAGTGGCGACTTGGCTTAAAAAAGTTGGTGATACTGTTGAAGAAGGAGATATCCTTGCAGAAATTGAAACAGACAAAGCCACGATGGAGTTTGAGTCGTTTCAATCAGGAACCTTGTTATATGTTGGTTTAAATGAAGGAGAATCTGCTAAGGTAGATGCTTTGTTGGCTATTATTGGTCCAAAAGGAACAGATGTTGCAAACATTGCCAAAAACTTTAAGGTTGCAGGAAGTTCACCCGCAAAACAAGTTGAAACTCCAAAACGGGCTGAGACACCAAAGGTTGAAGCACTAAAGCAAGAACCTAAAAAAGAGCAAGCTACTGTTGAAATAATAGGAAAAGCAACAGGTGGGCGATTATTTATTTCTCCATTAGCAAAAAAATTAGCTGAAGAAAAAGGCATTAACCTTTCTCAAGTTAAAGGTTCAGGTGAAAATGGACGCATCATAAAACGCGATATTGAAAATTTCACACCTTCATCATCTGCAGCTGCTTCAGTTGGTAAATTTGTGCCTTCTGGACAAGAAGATTTTGATGAAGTTGCCAACTCAAACATGCGTAAGGCAATTGCTAAAAACTTAGCTAAATCTAAATTTACAGCTCCTCATTATTACTTAAATGTTGAGTTTGATATGGATAATGCAATCGCGTTCCGTGAGCAGTATAACACCTTGCCTGACACTAAAATATCGTTTAATGATATGATAGTGAAGGCTTGTGCATTGGCATTAAAGCAGCATCCACAAGTGAATTCGCAGTGGTTTGATGACAAAATGCGCATGAACAATCACGTACATATTGGTGTAGCAGTTGCCGTTCCAGATGGATTGGTTGTTCCTGTAGTTAAATTTGCCAATGAGCAATCCTTACCACAACTTAATGCAGCTGTGAAAGATTTTGCTGGAAGAGCTAGAAACAAAAAACTAACGCTTGACGAAATGGAAGGCAGCACGTTTACAGTGTCTAACCTAGGTATGTTTGGTATTGAAAGCTTTACGTCCATCATTAATCAACCAAACTCAGCCATATTATCTGTTGGAGCTATTGTGCAGAAGCCAGTTGTTAAAAATGGACAAGTGGTTCCTGGGAATACGATGAAATTATGCTTAGCATGTGATCATAGAACTGTTGATGGTGCTACAGGCGCACAATTCTTGCAAACACTAAAAGGTTATATTGAGAACCCTGTGACGATGTTAGTGTAAAATTTATCACTCTGAGCGCAGTCGAAGAGTTTCATTATAAAACAAAATCCTATTTCATTAAGTTGGAATAGGATTTTTTATGCGTGCTGCTGAATGTATTTTGAAGGCAAAATATGAAAGGCATCTCTAAAGCACTTTGAAAAATAAGTCAAGCTGTTAAATCCTGATTTTTCAGCAATTTGAGTAACGTTTCCTTTTCTGTAATACAACATCAACATAGCTCGTTTTAATCTAAAATCTCTTAAAAATGTTGAAGGCGATTTTCCTGTTAGTTTTTTAAGTTTTCTGTAAAATTGCGATGTGCTCAATCCAAGATGTTTACTGAAATCAGAAACATTAAAACTAGTATCATTCCAAATCGTTTCCACATAATCCATCAGTCGTGTTAGAAATTGTGCTTCACCAGTTTTCAATATTTTAATATCATCTCTATTGATAAAGTTATTTCTGTTTTCCTTTTCATAAGCGGTTTTCACAGCTTCAGAAATCACAAATTTATCTTTCACCACAATTTCACACATTCTGGTTGCTAATACTTTAGATTTTCCTGATTTTCCTTCGGTAATTCCCAGTTTTAAATCTCTAATGGATTTATCAAATTTTGGAGTAATGTACTTAAAATTGGCTTTCAATTTTAAACCACATAAAACTGCATTGGTTACAGTGTCAAACGTGACTTCATAGGTGTTGTCGTTATGTTTTAAAACGGTTCCTTGAAATTTATCCACTAAGTTCGAAATCCCATTGTGAAGTTTTTGCGTGAACAAATTAAATTGATTGGCTTCAAGTCTATGTAAAAAATCACTGGTTTCAATAACCATCATATAAACTGTAGAATTACTCGAAGACATAAACTCAAATTTACTTCCTACAATTTAATCATTTTAAGCGAATTATACTAAATCATTCATCAACTTAAAACAATATTAAACTAAGGTTAAAAAAGTAACTTGATACCTTTCAATTTTTTTATCTTTAGCAACAAATAAAAAATTATGATTAGAAATATTGTATTAGCATTGACTGTTTTAGTTACGTTTAGTTGTAAAGGTCAAGACAAAGAGGTTGTTGAAAAAATTAAAGTGTCAAGCAATGAGGTTGGAGCCATGGTTACATTTTTGGCTTCTGATGATATTAAAGGACGTGATACAGGAAGCGAAGGCATTGCTGAAGCTGCAACATATATTGAAAAACAATTGGAGTCCTTTGGTGTGAAACCTTACTACGATACCTATAGAGATCACTTTAAAGCCAAAGAGTTGGATGCGTATAATGTTGTTGGTTATTTAGAAGGTACAGATTCAAAACTTAAAAATGAAGTTGTTGTTATTGGTGCGCATTACGACCATATTGGTTTGCGAGCAAGACCTGTTGAAAATGATTCCATTGGTAATGGCGCTAATGATAATGCCTCAGGAACAGCAACGGTTTTGGCTATGGCTAAATATTTTGGTGCTGCAAAAAACAATAAGAGAAGTATTGTATTTGCATTATTTTCTGCTGAAGAAATGGGCTTGTTAGGCTCAAAGCACTTGGCTGAACGTATGAAGAATGACAACGTAAATTTATACACAATGGTCAACTTTGAGATGATGGGAGTTCCGTTTCCTGATAGAGATTATCAAGTATTCGCAACAGGTTACGATTTATCTAACATGGCTGAAGTGCTAAACAAATATGCTGGACATAAATTGGTCGGAAAATCTGATGAAGCAGCAAAGTTCAATCTGTTTAAGCGTTCCGATAATTACCCATTTTATGAACAATTTAAAATGGCAGCGCAAACCATCTCATCGTGCGATTTAACCAACTTTGATTTTTACCATCATGTTGATGACGAAGCTGATATTATGGATTTCAATCACATGGCAAGCACCATTAATAATCTATTTCCTGCTATGGAAGGTATGATTAATGCACCAACTCAAGAAATTAAAATGAATGAGTAAAAATGTTATCATTACAGGGACGAGTAGAGGCATTGGCTTTGAACTCGTACACTTATTTGCCAATGCTGGACATAAGGTTTTGGCATTGTCCAGAAATGCGCAGCCTGTAAACAACTTACATTTTGATAATATCACCTCGTTTGCGTTCGATTTATGTAAAACCGAAGATTATATCAATGTCATAACTTTTGTAAAGGACAATTGGAAAGGCAAGGTAGATATTCTGATTAATAACGCTGGGACTTTATTGAATAAACCCTTTGCAGACACGTCAATGGACGATTTTGAAACGGTTTACAAAACCAATGTGTTTGGTGTTGCTGAATTGACGAGAGTTGTGATTCCTTTTATGAAAAGCGATGCTCACGTGGTGACCATAAGCTCCATGGGAGGCGTACAAGGCAGTATGAAGTTTTCGGGATTGGCAGCTTATAGCTCAAGTAAAGGTGCAGTCATTACCTTAACCGAACTTTTGGCCGAAGAATACAAAGAACAAGGCATTAGTTTTAATGTATTGGCACTTGGTGCTGTACAAACCGAAATGTTGGCTGAAGCCTTCCCAGGCTATAAAGCACCAACGACAGCTTTAGAAATGGCATACTATATTTATGATTTTGCCTTAACAGGAAACAAATTTTATAACGGAAAGTTATTACAAGTGTCTAGTACGACGCCTTGATTTTTATGTATAAATTTTTCTGTTTTCATTCTGTTTATGGTATTGGTTTATCTGTTTACAAATATGTGATTCGTAAACAATGTATGTGGTACACTCACTAAATTAATATCAAATTTTAATGATGGTTCAACTCTCGAACTAGCATTATGAATTCTAAAAGATATTTGCCAACCTTCGTTTAAAGATACCAATAGAGTAGTAGTCGAGTTTTCTTGATAAACAATTTCGATTAA
>JAUIGO010000056.1 GCA_030429955.1 Bacteroidia bacterium | reverse complement strand
CATTTTCGTTAAAATCTCTTTCAACGTATAAATTATCTATTGAGGTTGGTTGCGTTAATTGCATTTCGGTTGATCCGAATTCTTCTCCACTTGATGTTATAACAGATAGTTTATAATTTCTACTTGGTTGCGCTGCAAATGCTGTTTGGGATTTATAGACTCCAGATTCGGCTTCTGCAAAAGTGTATGTATTCATGGCATCATCTGTGACCTTTACTGTAGCGTTGGATTCTTGAACTGGAATACTATCAAATCTATAGGAACGTGATAATAAGATTTCCTGTTGTTTATTTTCATTTGTAATAGTGGCTTCAACAATGAGAATACTTTCAAAACTTTCAGTCTCTAAAGGGATTTCTTCAACGCAGCTAGTCATCATCATAAATATTATGACAAAGCCTTTAATTAGATATGTTGAATTAATCTTCAAAATTTATTTTTTTAATCTACCCAAAAATCAGGTTCTTCATTATCGCCAAGAAAGGTACAGTCTCCGCAGATATTCAGCACAAGCCTATAAGGGTAAAGTTCACCTTGATCGTCAAAATATTGATAACCTCTATATTTAACAGCATCTGCTAAAGGAGAGCTATTCCAAATACCTGACAAAATATCTACAGCTATTGGTGCAGGTTCTACAAAATCATCACATGTAATAAAGTAAGGTGGCAATTCTTCCCCTGGAAATAAATCTACGAAATTGAAAAACACTCTTTTGGCATCAAACGAAGACACTTCAAAAAAGCCAATAACCTTTTGGTTGCTATCATTTACCGAAAATACATTGCCTTGCAAAAAACCTGGTTGCGTATCTGAAAATACGCTTTCTGAAATGGATTGTGTTTTTAAGGTTTCGTAAAACGTATGTGCTTCAAGTGATTGCACATATTGCCTAACCAAAATACTGTATCTGTGCATGATTTCAGTATTGTTCCTGCCAATAAACCTAACTCTGTATTTATCTAATCTGTCTTCTAGAAACTCTACAGAGTTTGTTGTAATTATTTCGTTTGATTTTATTGTTTTATAACAAATACGCTCTTGTTCTGGTCTTAACTGTGTGGTAACAACAAAATCTACCATTTCCTGAATAGATTGAAAAGTTGGTTGGTCTTCTACTAAAATTGGAAATTCCACATCATTGGATATCATCTCAAACGGTGAATAAAATGGTGCAATGATTTTATAAGTCTCTTCATATTCGTGCCTATAATATTTTGAATTCCCTGTTGGGTCATAACTATCTACATACACCGAAACGCCTTCAATGCCATTTTCGTTAAAATCTCTTTCAACGTATAAATTATCTATTGAGGTTGGTTGCGTTAATTGCATTTCGGTTGATCCGAATTCTTCTCCACTTGATGTTATAACAGATAGTTTATAATTTCTACTTGGCTGCGCTGCAAATGCTGTTTGTGATTTATAGACTCCAGATTCGGTTTCTGTAAAAGTGTAGGTATTCATGGCATCATCTGTGACCTTTACTGTAGCGTTGGATTCTTGAACAGGAATACTATCAAACATATAAGAACGAGAGAGCAAAACCTCTTGTTGCTTAATTTCGTTGGTCATAGTTGCTTCTATTACCAAAACACTTTCAAAGCTTTCTGTTTCTAATGGGATTTCTTCAACGCAGCTTGTAGTAAAAAACACCATTGAAATTATTCCGATTATATATGTTATGACTCTTTTCAAAATTTGATGCATTTAGAATTTAAAATTATAAGTGATTGTTGGAATTGGAATAGAAAAGATTGAGCTTTGGTAAGCTTTTACTTGTCCATCTTCGGTTACAAAGTACACAGAGTAAGGATTGTTTCTTCCTAATACATTGTAAATGGAAATGTTCCAGAAACTATGTGCAAACTTCTTTATTTTATGGTTGCCTTCGTAGTTAAACCCGATATCCAACCTGTAATAATCTGGTATTCTGAATTTGTTTCTATCACTATACAAGACATATTCCGCTCCATTAAAAACATAAGTACCAACAGGATACGTAACTGGACGACCTGTTTGATAGGCAAAGTTTCCTGAAAAACTAAAACGCCTGGTTAATTTATAGTTTGCCACTACACTAAAATCATGTGGTTTGTCATAATTAGCTGGAAAGTAATCGCCTCCATTAACACGTTCTTCGGCAAATTGGCTATCCAATTTTACTTCAGATTTAGAGTAAGTATAACCTAGCCAACCATTAAACACACCTTTGTTTTTCTTTATTAGAAACTCAATACCATAAGCTCTTCCCTCGCCTTGCAGCACTTCGGTTTCTAAGCGTTCATTCAACAATAATTGTGCACCAACTTTGTAATCTAAAATATCGTTATAGGTTTTGTAATAGCCTTCCAAGCTAAACTCATACATATTGTCTTGAAAATTCTTATAAAAGCCTAAAGCAAATTGCTGTGCTCTCTGTGGTTTTACATTCATATCAGATAATTTCCAAGTATCAGTTGGAGACACTGTTGTGTTTGTTGATAAGGTGTGTATATATTGAAAGGTGTTGTTGTAGCTTCCTTTAACTGAAAAATCTTCGGCTAAAAAATACCTTGCTGAAAGACGAGCTTCCAACCCTCCATACGTTTTAATAAATTCATTATTCCCAAAGGTCAAGGTTTCCTCTAATGTGGCATCACTTTTTGGTAAACCTGCTGTATAGGTTCGCTGTGTTGCACTTCCTAAGAACGAATAAAACGAATAGCGTAATCCAGCATCAATGGCAAATTTTTCGCTGAGCTCTATATCACTTGAAACAAATAAAGCGGTTTCCAATCCTTTTTCTTTTTCAACTTTTTTAGCTTCAATAACTGATTCTGGACCTAGAGGATTTACTTCTCCTGGCTCGATACCGTAAAGCTTTGCTGAAATACCATAGTTAAAACGTTTTTCATCATCATGCTTGTAATTGAATCTCAGTTTTAATTCGGTTTCAGTGTTTTTATAATTTAAATCGAAATCATTGGTAAAATCACCATCATATTCAATGTCAAATTTATACTCACTATTTGAAAGTGTCACTTGATAATCGTGCTTTGAGTTAATTTCATGTTCCCAACCAACTGAAAACAGCCTATTGCTATAACCATAAATAGAATCTGAAGTTATGCTGAACCTATCACTACTGTAATAAGCTGACGTTCTGAAATCATCTTTTTCACTTAGTTTGTGATTGTATTTAAGAATCACATCATAAAAGGAGGCTTCGCTGTTTTTAAGTTGTTCTTCATCAAGCGAACGTAAAATCCAGCCAGCATAAGCAGCTCTTCCTCCTAACATGATTCCAGCTTTGTCTTTTACCACAGGCAATTCTAAAGTAACATTACCAGTTACAGGGCCAACTGAAACTTCTCCAGCAAATTCTTTGGTATTAGCATCTTTAGAGCTGATATCAAACACAGAAGACAAGCGACCACCATATTCTGATGGTAAATTACCTTTATAAATATTTACTTCTCCTGTAGTAAATGGGTTGATGGCTGAGAAAATTCCGAATAAATGTGAAGGATTGTAAATAGCTGCATCATCCAGTAAAATGAGGTTTTGGTCTGTTTTTCCGCCTCTTACATTGTAACCGTTTGAGCCTTCTCCAGCTACAGCAATTCCAGGCAAAGTAGTTGCTACTTTTAAGATATCTCTTTCCCCAAGTACCAATGGAATGTTTTTTATTTCTTCTACATCAATTTTGGTCAAACCTGTTATGGTTTCTCTTACATTTTTATCAACTTCCGCTTCAATAAGGACTTCATCAAGAGTCTCAAAGCTTTCTTCCAGATTAAAGTTCAACACACCATCATTGTATAAAACCACACGTTTTCTAGCTCGTTTTGTGCTTAATGAACTGGTTACAATGGTGTATGTTCCAGTGTTTAATTCAAGTGAATAAAAACCACTATTATCTGTAGTTGTACCAATATCTTTACCTTGAACGGAAACCGAAATGTTTGACAGTGGTTCTCCTTTGTCATTTCTTATAAAACCTGTAAGCTTATACTTTTCTTGAGTTGGAGTTTTTTCTTCCTTTCCAATTTTCACTGGAGTTATGGTGTCTGTTTCTTTAACTGTTACAACCTCTTCTGCTTTATAAAAAACAGGATTTGAAACTACTTTATCTTCGTCTTGAACCTCTATCTCTCTTTCTCTTTCATTCTCTGGAATAACATCAAAAAAGGCATTTGATAAAGTATCATAAATAACATTATTTTTAGTTAGGATAACACTGTTGCCTTTGTAAATGAAAAAATTAATAACTGTGTTTTTAAATACATCATTTAAAATACTCTCAATAGATTGGTTGGTGTAGTTTCCACTTACACGTTCATTGCCAAACCATTCATTTAGATAATAAAATTTTAAGCTTGATGCACTTTCTATTTTATTAATGGCTTCAGGAATACTAACATCTGAAAAAGCTACAGTAACTTGATTTTGGTTTTGTGAAAATAGCTGAAAGCAGCTAAAAAATAAGGCAATGCAAAGAAAGTATTTCATCAGGTTGGTTGGTTAATGCATTAAATATAAACAAACTCTAAATAAGGCTAATCATAATGAAATAGGTTTAACATTTGTAATGGAATTTAAACTTCTTTCAATAAAACTAAAAACTATTGTGCCTAACAATTATGAAGTGAAGTTGAAAAATATTTACGGTATTTCAGTTAATCTCGATAATGGTTTACCTTATAATTAAATACATTTAATCAATTCCAAAAAAGTTGAGCGCTCTTCTTTCGTTGTAGTAATATTGTTTTGATTGCACAAATCCAACATGACCTCCATGATTTGGCATTTCTAAAAAAAGATGTTCATTTCTTTTTGCTTCTTTAACTGGATAACATTCTGGAGATAAGAAAGAGTCATTTAAAGCATTAATAATTAACGTTGGAATTTTTATATTTTGAAGAAATTGCAAGCTACTACACTGCTCATAATAATCCTCAGCATTTTTAAAGCCATGAGCTCTTGAGGTATAAACATCATCAAAATCTTTTAAAGTTTTAATTGAATTAATATCCTTAACACTCAATTTATCAACATATTGAGTCTGTTTTAGTTTCAATCTATTAACCAAGTGTCTTTTAAAATTATCGTGATATAAAATATTTTTAAAAGCATGTAATTCATTACACGATCCTTTTAAATCACAAGGCACAGACACTGCAACAACTCCTTTTATTTGTGAAGGTGTTCTGTCTCTTTCGCCTAAATATTTTAAAATCATATTGCCACCTAAACTAATACCATGAACATAAATCTCTGAGTATTGTTTAGCATTTATTAGATGGTTAAAAATATCCACCAAATCTTCCGTTGCACCAGAATGATAGCTTCTGTACTTTGAATTGGGTTCTCCACTACAACCTCTAAAATTTACGCAAACAGCATCTACTCCATTGTTATTAAACAATTTTGCTGGACCTAACATATATGGTCGTTGTCCATTACCTTCAAGTCCATGAAGCATTACTATAACTTTGTTGGTTTTCTCTTTAGAATAACTCCAATCTAGATCAATAAAATCATCATCACTTAACGTAATACGCTCACGTTTCTGCTCTATGCTAACACGTCTTACTAACCCTGAATATACAGTAGAAGCAAATCCGCTTTTAAAAAAGAATGGTGCTTTGTAGTTTGAATTGATTATTGGCATAACCTAATTAACTTCTAGAGATGTAAACTTAAATGTATTGCCATCAAACAAGCCTTTATCGCTTAACTTTAACGAAGGAATCACAAGAAGTGCCATAAACGATAAGGTCATATAAGGAGCATGTAAAGTACTTCCGAGTTGCTTTGCCATTTTATCCAATTCTGCATATTGCATTCCAACTGTTTTTCCGTCCCTATCACTCATAATGCCTGCTACAGGAAGTGACAATATTTTTTCAGCTGAATCAGACACAGCACAAACACCTCCTTTATGATGGATTATTAAATTGACAGCTTTACAAATTGCTTCGTCTGAGGTACCAACTGCAATAATGTTATGCGAATCATGACCAACAGACGATGCAATAGCGCCTTCCTTTAATCCAAAATTCTTAATAAACGCAATGGCTGGTTTTTGATCTTGATAACGATTTACAACAGCCATTTTTAATACGTCTGTTTCAGTGTTAGACACCAAATTTCCATCAATAATCGTAGCTTCTTTTACTAATTCATTGGTTACTAATTGTCCTTCTAAAGCTTCAATAACCCTTATTCTTTGAGTGGATGATTCACATTTAAAGTCTGAAATGTCTTTTTTGGTTGTATTAAAATTATTAGGCTTATCAAATTCTATAGGTCTTATAAAAGTCGCGCCAAGATGAAACAATCGATGTCCATTGATGTAAGTGCTTATGGTTTTAAAATTGATTAAATCTTCTACTTCAATAAAATCAGCTGCATCACCAACTTTCAATTGTCCAACATCCAAATTGTAATGCTCCACAGGATTGATACAAGCAACTTGCAACACTTTAAACACATCCATGCCTTTTGCTACTGCACGAGCGCATAATTTATTAATATGGTCTACTAATAAATCGTCAGGATGCTTATCATCGCTACAAAACATCATATTTTCGTAATGTTCAGGCAATAAATCAATAAGAGCTTCAAAATTTTTGGCTGCACTACCTTCACGAATGAGCACTTTCATGCCTTTTTGCAATTTCTCCAAACCTTCCTCATAAGTAAAACATTCATGGTCTGTTGAAATTCCAGCATTGATATATTTGGTTAAATCATCACCTCTTAAACCAGGCGCATGACCATCAACTGGTTTGTTGTAATGTTTGGCCCAAGCAATCTTTTTCATGACTTCATCGTCATCATAAATCACACCAGGGTAATTCATCATTTCTGCTAAATACTTAACATCGTCGTTAGCTAGGAGTTTTTTAATATCCTCAGCATCTATAACTGCTCCTGCTGACTCAAAGCTGGTTGCAGGCACGCAAGAAGGTGCACCAAAATGGAACTTGAAAGGTGTTCGTTTTCCGTTTTCTATCATAAATTCAACGCCTTCAACACCTAACACATTAGCGATTTCGTGAGGATCAGAAACGGTTGCAACAGTCCCATGTTTGATGGCAAATCGCATAAATTCACTAGGAACCAACATAGAACTTTCTATGTGTATATGTGCATCAACAAAACCCGGAAGTATGTAGGTGTCTTCGTCATGGTCTTTTGCTGTAATAGAGACAATTTTTCCGTGCTTATGTACGATTTCACCTTTGTAAATACGTCGGTTTTTTATGTCTACTATGTTACCTTGAACTGTCATTGCTTTATTTCTATTTTTAAAATACTTTTGGTTTTGTTTGTAACCATAAATCTATCGTCAGCTCTATGATTTAAAACCCAAACAACCTCATTTTCTGAGCACAAGAGCCAAACATGTTCTTTATCCAACAATGATAATTTTTCATCTTTAAAATATTTGCTCAACTTCTTTTTTCCTGTCATTCCTGAAGGGTAAAAATAGTCGCCTTCTTGCCATTGCCTCAAGATTAATGGAAATTTTAAAAGCGTTTTATCAACATACACAATATGTTTTGCAGTCTCTTGAATACTTGCAACTTTTTCTAATAATAATTGACCAAATGGCGCCAAAACCAGTGATTGTGATTCGGTGATTTTAATAGTTTCATTAGGTTGTTCCTTGATCTCAGATAAAATTAAATAGTCGCGATCTTTCAACAAACGATGTGTATTTGAAAACACCTGCTTTCCTGGTTGTGCAGTTAGCAAATCCATAATATCTTCCCATTGCGAAAAACCATAACCATTGAGCAATTCATAAAGATATGCTTTGGTATTACTAAGTTGTTGCAGTTCATTGATATTAAAAGCAATACCATTATTGCTGGTTTTGCTCACTACTTTCTTTGCTACTTCGTCTACTCTATCATTAACTATATCTTTTATATCGTTTAAGTATTTTTGTGTTTTTTCGAAATTTTGAAGCAGTTTAGGATTGATTCCTTTTAGGATAGGAATCACATCATGTCTCAATTTATTACGCAAATATTTTGTTGAAGAATTACTGCTATCTTCTCTCCACTTGAGCTTTTTCCGTTTGGCAAACTTTTCAATGTCTTCTCTTTTAAAAGGAAGCAATGGTCTTACAATGGTTTCGTTTACCTCAGGAATACCCAACAAACCATCCAATCCTGTTCCTCTGGATAAATTGATTAAAAAGGTCTCAAAATTATCATCTGCATGATGAGCTGTTAAAATGTATTGATATCCTAATTGCGAAGCCATTTCATCAAACCAAAAATAACGCAAGGTTCTTGCTGCAACTTGAGTGCTCATCTTTTTATCAATAGCAAATTGCTTGGTGTTGAAATTTTCAATAAAAACCTCAAGATTCCAATTTCTAGCAAGTTCTAAAACAAATTCTTCATCTGCATCACTTTCTTTGCCTCTAAGGTTAAAATTACAATGCGCCAAAGCAATATTTAGATTGATTTCTTTACATAAATAAGCCAGCACAACACTATCAATCCCTCCAGAAATAGCAAGTAGAATCTTGCTTTCTTTTAAAAAAGGGAAGTTTTGATGGATATGATTTTTGAAATTATCAAGCATGGTTTCAAATATACAACATTGATGTTATAAAAATTATGGACAACCACTTTTGAAAATGATAATTATCATATTATAAAACCGTATTGTTTTATAGTTTTAAGTTTTAATTTAAAAATGGAAAGATAATGAGCACATTAAAAAAAATAATGGATACAAGTACTCAAACAGAATTTGATAAAAAAGTGCTTGCTGCTGTTCAGCATTTGCATGCTTACGTAAAACATCGACTATACGTTGCTGAATCCATAGGTGTTTTACCTAAAAACATGTACAATTCCAATGATATTATTGATGAAGGTGTTGCAAAATTATACAGCCAAGGTATCAATATCGATTTGAAAGAAATGGCGATTAAACTTCAGCTTTTTAAAATTGTAGACAATGATTTAAATGAGCTTTTCAAAAAAGAGGCTTTCCATAAAAATACACAAAGCACAAGTGCAATTTTAAAAGAAGAGTTAGATAGTCTAGAAGAAAAATTTACAATTGATGCTGACTTAGATTATGTGATGGACGAGGATTTGGAAGATATATCCTATCAGCAAGACAATAAGCATAAACACTTGTTTTTATATGATGACAATGAAACTTCTGTTATTAATGCTTTTGAGATGGAAGACATTTCAACACAACATACCAAGAAATTATTGGGCAAATTTTACACTTGGTTACCTATGAATGTTTCGGATATTGTTGATTTATATGTTTTTGGTAAGTTAGATTTTGAAGATATTTCAAAAATAAAAAACATAGAAATTAAGCGAATTGAAAGAATATTTGAAAATATAAAGAAAAGTTTTAGGAAAAATATATCTTAACTTTCCAGAACTTCTCGCATGGCTTTTGCTTTAATTAAACACTCTTCATATTCGTTTAAAGGGTCGCTTTTTGCAGTAATAGCGCCACCAACGGAATATGATACATATTGGTTAGTTTCATTATAAAGGATGCTTCTAATAACAACATTAAAGTCGAAATCGCCTTCAGGAGTAAAATAGCCAACAGCACCAGAATATAAACCACGTTTGGTTTCTTCAAGGTCTTCAATGATTTTCATGGCTGAAATTTTTGGTGCTCCAGTCATACTTCCCATTGGGAACGTAGTTTTTATAATATCAATTGGAGACACGTCAGAACTCACCTTGCTTTGAATAGTAGAAATCATTTGATGCACTTGGTCAAAGGTATATACTTTACACAATTCTTTAACCTCAACACTACCTTTAATTGCTGTCTTTGACAAATCATTTCTTACCAAGTCAACAATCATTACATTTTCGCTACGTTCCTTGATGTCTCGTTCTAATGCTGCTTTTAGTTTTGCATCTTCATCAGCATTTTCCGAACGTTTTGCTGTACCTTTAATGGGTTGGGAAGTAATGGTTTGCCCTTCTTTCTTTATATAACGTTCTGGTGAAGCTGAGAGCAAATATTTATCGTTCAATTTTAAGAACGTCGCGAAAGGAGGTTTTGAAATACGATTTAACTTATTATAGGTTTCCAATGGATTTATCTGAGTTTCTTCGGCAAAGAACTCCTGACAAAAATTGGCTTCGTAAATATCACCTCTGTAAATGTGTTTAAGCATGGAATTTACCTTAGCGAAGTATTCATCTTTATGGATTCTGAGGTGGATTTTAATTGGATTTTCCAGATTGCTACTTTGTTTGTCTTCGACAAGCTCAGACTGACATTCATCGTTATAGCAAATAGCTTTTAAATCAACATCAAACTCATCAGCAACCATTTTTAAATAATGCATTTCAAGGGTGTTTCCTTTTAATAGAAATAACTTTTGAGGTTGAAAAAAGTACAAATCGGGAAAACCTAAACCATCAAAATTTGCTGAACTCAAAGCTTCAACATCATTTTTTAAATCGTAAGTTAAATAGCCAAAAATCCAATCGTTAGTAATGCTTTGGTATTCCTTTAACTTATCGAAAGCATTCACATAATCAGTTTGAATGCTTGTAAACTCATCTACAGCCAAAATAGCGTCATATTGTAACTGATGATGATTGTAATTATTCGAATCCAACCAAACCACAGCGCCAAATTGCTGACTCCACAATAATAGCTGCTGCTTGATGACTTCAGGCTTAGAAATGTGATGAATTTGCTTGGTGCGCAATTTTAAAATGCATTTAATTATAAGTCTGCAAAGTTATAATAAATAAGGACGTTAATACAGAATACCTTACCTTTGTGCCTTAATTTTTTAGCGTGACATTTTCAGATTTAAACTTAACAACTCCACTACGTAATGCCATTGCCGATTTAGGCTTTGAGCGACCAACTCCTATTCAGGAGCAATCGTTTAATGTAATCAGTGCTGGAAAAGATGTGGTTGGTATAGCGCAAACAGGAACAGGAAAAACCTTTGCCTATGCTTTGCCTATATTAAAAACTTTACCTTTTAGCACTCAAGATAATCCTAGAGTTTTAGTTCTTGTTCCAACGCGAGAATTGGTAGTTCAAGTGGTTGAAGAGTTTGAAAAAATGGCCAAATACACCAACGTTAGAATTCTTGGTGTGTATGGAGGCACCAACATCAATACACAAAAACAAGCCATTGCAGAAGGTTTGGATATATTAGTAGCCACTCCAGGACGTTTGTACGATTTGGCATTGACACACGTGCTGCAATTAAAATCCATTCAGAAATTGGTAATCGACGAAGTAGATGTGATGTTAGACCTTGGTTTTAGACATCAACTCCTTAATATTTTTGACTTATTACCACAACGAAGACAGAACATTATGTTTTCGGCAACAATGACCAAAGATGTCGATGAATTAATCACTGCCTTTTTTATAAATCCTGAACGCATTTCTATTGCAGTATCTGGAACACCTTTGGAAAACATTTCACAAGAACGCTACAACGTTCCTAATTTTTACACTAAAGTTAACTTGCTGAATCATTTATTAAATGATAAAGAAACGTATAATAAAGTCTTGATTTTTGTGGCTTACAAGCGCATGGCAGACCGTTTGTTTGAGCAAATGGAAGAATCGTTTTATGGCGAATCTTGTGTGATACACTCCAACAAAACCCAGAATTACAGATTGCGAAGTATTTCGCAGTTTGAAGCTGGAGATAATCGTATTCTCATTGCAACAGATGTCATGGCTCGTGGTTTGGATATTGATAACATTTCGCATGTTATTAATTTTGACACACCTGAATATCCTGAAAATTACATGCACAGAATTGGTAGAACAGGTCGTGCCGAAAAAGAAGGTCATGCCATTGTATTTAGTACAGAAGCTGAGCAAGAACATATTGAAACCATTGAGGGTTTAATGCAGATGAAGATTGCTGTTTCTGAATTGCCAGGAACTGTTGAAATTTCCACTGAACTTATTGAAGAAGAACGACCACACCACAAAGAGCATTACAACCCTTTAAAGCGCAATGTAGATGAAGATGCGCCAGGACCAGCGTTTCATGAAAAATCTGAAAAAAACTCCAAAGAAAACTTAGGAGGTTCTTATAAGTTTAAGATTGCGAAAAAATACAAGAAACCTAAAACGCGAGGCGATAAAAATTACAATAAGCGGAATAAGAAAAGAAAGTGAAAATTCCTTAAAAATAAAAAGCGAACTCAATGAGCTCGCTTTAATAATTATAATCGTTTAAAAATTCTTACTTCTGCCACTCAGCAAGAGAATCTTTATTCATTTTTATGTAGTCAGCATTTCCAGCTTCTTCAGAAGCAGCTAATGATTTTTTAGCAATAGCAATCGCTCCTTTTTTGTCACCTGCAGCAGCATAAATCAACGACTGTTGTCTTAATTGCCAGAATGCTGGCTTTTCAATCATGCTCATGGCTTTATCAATCCATTCTTTAGCTTTTTTAACATCTTTTCCTTCACTTAAGTAGTATCCAGCTGCATTGTAATAGTCATTAGCAGAAGGTCCAGCCAAAGCAGCATCAATAGATGCCATAACAGCTTTATCTGTTGGCACATTAAAAGGTACAGCTACATAAGCACGTTCCCAAAGAATTCCGATAACAGCAGAACTACTAGTTATATCATCAATAGTAATTGTAAACGACTGTATGTCCATATCCATAGGAATTACATCTGCCATGATACGCGCAGCTACTTTACTTTCATCAAGCTGTTGTGGAGCTCCAGACCCTTGATGTTCTGAGTAAAAAACAACTTCCCATTTAGTTTCTTGAGGAATTGTGAAAATAGCATAAGTTCCTGCTTTCAATTCTTTTCCTCCAATAGTAACATCATCACTAAATGAAACTTTTGTTCTTGCGTTTGCTCCAGTTCTCCAAACCTTTCCATAAGGAACAAGGTCTCCAAAAATAGTTCTGCCTCTCATAGCAGGACGCGAATATTCAATAGTAACATCTGTTAATCCAACTTTCTGTTCTAATTTAGACGCAGGACTTGGCGCAGGTGTCTGTATTTGTGCATTTACAGCATAAGACATTGTAAATGCCAACATTATCAATAGTAATTTTTTCATTTTCATGTAATAGTTTAATGGTTATTATTATCAAGTCGCTAATTTACGAAATCAATTTTAGCAAAAGCAAATAAACCTTAAATAAGGAACACTACGTTTTTAAATAGTATTTTTTTCTTAACCAAAACGCAACTCTTACCAATAAAATTAATGCAGGAACTTCAACTAAAGGTCCAATTACACCTGTAAATGCTTGCCCAGAATTTAATCCGAAAACAGCGATAGATACTGCAATAGCTAGTTCAAAATTGTTTCCAGCTGCAGTAAACGAAGTAGCTGCATTTTTATCATAAGACGCTCCCATTGCTTTAGATACAAAAAAGCCAATAAGGAACATGATTACAAAATAAACAAGTAACGGAATTGCTATGGTTACAACATCCATTGGTATTTCAACAATCAATTCACCTTTTAATGAAAACATCACCACAATTGTAAATAACAATGCTATTAAAGTAATTGGAGAGATCGTTGGAACGAATTTTTTGGTGTACCACTCTTCTCCTTTTACTTTTACTAATATAAGTCTGCTTAATAAACCAGCTAAAAAAGGAATGCCCAAATATATCGCAACACTTTCGGCAATAGTGGCAATAGATATATCAACAATAGCACCTTCAAAACCAAATAAAGGTGGAAGTTTTGTAATAAAAAGCCATGCATAAAAACTATAACCAAACACTTGGAAAATACTGTTTAAAGCTACCAAACCTGCACCATATTCGCTACTTCCTTCTGCTAAATCATTCCAAACCAAAACCATTGCTATACAGCGTGCTAAGCCTATTAAAATCAATCCAACCATATAATCTGGGTGATCTTGAAGAAATATTAAAGCCAACGCAAACATTAAAATTGGGCCTACAATCCAATTTAAAAATAGAGATATGGACAACACCTTAACATTCTTAAAAACCTTAGGTAATAAGGCATAATCTACTTTTGCTAAAGGTGGATACATCATTAATATTAAACCAATTGCAATTGGAATATTTGTGGTTCCACTACTGTAAGAATCTATATATGTTGTAATAGAAGGGAAAAAATAACCTAAAGCGACACCTAAACCCATGGCTATAAAAATCCATAAGGTAAGGTATGAATCTAAAAAACTAAGTTTTTTGATAGATGAAGCCATAGAAATAAGATTTAAGACAAAAGTAAATATTATACATCTTAATAAACAAAATAAATGGAGTTATGATAGCATTCTTTACAGAATCGTAATATTCGATGTATCAACTGTGTTAAATTTTGTTTAATCTTTACTCTTTTTTATTAAACATTTTGTATTTTTGACCTATCAATAAATTACAGATGGCTAAAAAGAAATCAATATCAAGTTCAGACATAATTAATAACTATATGGATTATGTACTGGAACACAACACACAACCAAAATCTGTTTACAGTTTTGCTAAAGCAAATAATTTTGAAGAAGCAGAGTTTTACAAGCACTTTGGCAACTTTGAAGCATTAGAACAATCAGTATTCAAAGCTTTTTTTGATAATGCTCATACAGTTTTAGAAAAAAGCGAAGAGTATAAGCTGTTTGATGCAAGAAACAAACTACTAAGTTTTTATTATACCTTTTTTGAAGTATTAACCGCAAACAGAAGTTATGTGGTTAATGTATTAAGCAATAAAACAGATAAGCTTAAAACATTACGCACACTTATAAAACTTAAGCAAAGTTTTACAGCTTATATTGAAACTTTAGAAATTTCTCGCCTTGAAATCAAGCAAGAAACATTAGAAAAAGTACAAGATAAGACGCTTAAAGAATCTGCTTGGTTGCAATTATTAGTGACCATGAAATTTTGGCTGGAAGACACATCGCCTTCATTTGAAAAAACTGACATATTAATTGAAAAAGCCGTTAATACAAGTTTCGATTTAATTGATATTAAACCTTTAAAAAGTATTATTGACCTTGGCAAATTTTTATACAAGGAAAAAATGCATAAAAACTAAATGAAAACCATAGACAAAATACCTACTACAAAAATTCAACGTGCATCAAAGTTAGTTCAAACTGGTGCTAAAGTTGGCGTAAATTATATTAAGTATTATGGTGATAAATTGGTAAACTCTAATGAAGAAGCTAAAGAGCGCCTTAACCAAAATAACGCTGAAGATATTTATGATGGTTTAAAAAGCTTAAAAGGCAGTGCTCTAAAAGTAGCTCAAATGTTAAGTATGGAGAAAAGCATTTTACCACAAGCCTACGTCGAGAAATTTTCTCTTGCGCAATTTTCAGTACCACCTTTATCTCCTCCTCTAGTACTTAAAACATTTAAAAAGTATTTTGGAATGCTACCAAATGAATTATATGATACATTCAACGCTACTTCTGTAAATGCTGCTAGTATTGGTCAAGTACACAAAGCATTTAAAGATGGGAAAAAGCTTGCTGTGAAAATTCAATATCCAGGAGTTGCAGAAAGTATCAGTTCAGATTTAGCTTTAGTAAAACCCATGGCTATTAAAATGTTTAATATTAAGGGCAAAGATTCTGATAAATATTTCAAAGAAGTTGAAGACAAATTAATTGAAGAAACAAATTATATTTTAGAAGTTGCTCAGAGCAAAGCAATTGCAGAAGCTTGTAAACATATTCCAAACTTAGAGTTTCCTCAGTATTATGATAACCTATCCTCTGAGCGCATTATTACCATGGATTGGATGCATGGTGAACATTTATCTGAATTTGTAGCACATAACACAAATCAAGAATTATCAAACAAACTGGGACAAGCGCTATGGGACTTTTACATGTTTCAAATGCATACATTACGAAAAGTACATGCTGATCCACATCCAGGAAACTTTTTAATTTCAGAAAATGACACACTAATTGCTTTAGATTTTGGATGTATGAAAGCAGTACCTGAAGAATTTTACGTACCATACTTTGAATTGGCAAAAAAGGAAAGTATTAATAACCCTGAATTATTCAGAGAAAAAATGTTTGAACTTGAGATTTTACGTCCTGATGATTCAAATGAAGAGCTAGAGTTTTTCTCTAACATGTTTCATGAAATGTTGAGTTTATTTACACAACCTTTCCATGTGGATACGTTTGATTTCTCAGATGCTGAATTCTTTGGAAAAATTGCCGAATTAGGTGAAAAATATAGTAAGAATACTGAATTACGTAAAATGAATGGTAATAGAGGCTCCAAGCATTTTATTTACATAAATAGGACCTTTTTTGGTTTGTATAATTTAATGTTTGATTTAAAAGCAAAAGACATTAAGATTAATCATTTCAAGACGCTTATATAGTGGTAGCGCAATCCTAAAAGTTATATTGGCTAGGAATAGCCAATGAGATTCTTTTGGCTTAAATAAAATAGAATAACATAAATGAAAATCTTAGTAACAGGTGCAACAGGTTATATTGGCAAACGGTTAATTCCACTACTAATCAATGATGGCCATAATGTTGTTTGCGCAGTTAGAGATAAGTTGCGAGCAGATAAAAGTTATGTAGAAGAGGACTTAATTGATATTGTTGAAGCCGATTTTTTAAAACCTGAAACACTTCATAACATTCCTAAAGACATTGATGTTGCTTTCTACCTAATACACTCCATGTCTAATTCTTCTAAAGACTTTGAATCTCTTGAAGAAAAGTGTGCTATCAATTTTAAAAATCAAATAGAAAAAACTAACGCAAAACAAGTTATATACCTAAGTGGAATTACCAACGAAGATAATTTATCTAAACATTTACAATCTCGAAAAAATGTAGAAGACCTACTCGAATCAAACAGCTATGGATTAACTATTTTCAAGGCTGGAATTATTGTAGGTTCAGGAAGCTCATCCTTTGAGATTATAAGAGATTTGGTTGAAAAATTACCATTTATGATTGCTCCAAAGTGGTTAAATACAAAAACACAACCACTTGCCGTTAGAGATGTATTGACCTTTCTACATCGAAGTGTTGGGCGCAAAGAATTATATAACAAATCATTTGACGTTTTCGGTCCTGAAATTTTAACCTATAAGCAAATGCTATTACAGTTTGCAGAAGTTAGAGGCTTAAAACGATATATTCTAACCGTTCCAGTGATGACGCCAAAGTTATCATCTTATTGGCTGTACTTTGTAACCTCCACATCATACAAACTAGCCACAACTTTAGTAGATAGCATGGGAGTTCAAATTATTGGCAAACCAAGTGATATAAACCAATTACTCAATGTAAAACCAAAGTCCTACAAAGAAGCAGTTGCTTTAGCATTCGAAAAAATTGAACAAAACAGTATTATCTCTAGCTGGAAAGACTCAATGATTAGTAGCGGACGATTGAGAAAAAATTTACACAAGTATATCAATGTACCAACTTTTGGTTGCTTTACAGACTATAAAGAGAGACAGGTTCTTGATACAAAAAAAACGCTAGACAAAATCTGGAGTATTGGAGGAAAAAGTGGCTGGTATTATGGCAATTTTCTTTGGAAAATAAGAGGCTATATTGATAAACTTTTTGGAGGTATTGGCTTACGTCGCGGACGAACAAGTCCTACAGATCTAGACGCAGGAGATGCTCTCGATTTTTGGCGAGTGATTTATGCCGACAAAGCACAACAAAAGCTTCTTCTCTATGCAGAAATGCGCCTTCCTGGAGAAGCTTGGTTAGAATTTAAAATTGAAGATGGTTTACTCAAGCAAACTGCAACATTTAGACCTCGTGGTCTTTGGGGAAGACTCTATTGGTATAGTGTTTTACCATTTCATGGGTTTATTTTTAAAGGAATGATTAAAAATCTTGCCAACTAACCGTATTTTTTCATTATTAAAATTATTACAATAGGGTTTAATTAAGATCTTATATGTTAAATTTTGTTTAATCTTAATATTAAATCATTAAACATTTTTTATATTTGAATAATGAAGCTTAAAATCATAGAGATAGACAGAATAATAGAAATGGCTTGGGAAGATCGTACCACTTTTGAAGCTATAAAATTACAATTTGGTCTTAATGAGCAAGACGTCATCAACTTAATGAGACGAGAAATGAAACCTAGCAGTTTCAAAATGTGGAGAGCAAGAGTACAAGGAAGAAAAACAAAGCATCAAAAACTGCGTGAATTTGACAAAGGACGATTCAAATGTTCACGACAGAGACAAATATCAAATAACTCTATTTCAAAACGCTAACGTGCTTTGTTTTAAGCTTAGAGTACTTAAAAACAGCACACTAAAAAGATAAATATGAATACAACAGAAGTAACTAAAAATAAAATAAATGGCCATAAACTAAATGGTTTTACTATTGAAGAGATTGGTAATGATCATTTACATACTGGACTTGAAACTCCAATGAAATCAAACGCTTTCAAAATATCTGATGAAGAAAAAAAGCAAAAAATAGCCATTTTGTTCGAAGAAATTATGGATGTAATGGGTTTAGATCTCACTGATGATTCATTAAAAGGCACTCCTGAACGTGTTGCTAAAATGTACATTGATGAAATATTTTCAGGGTTAAACCCAAAAAACAAACCAAAAGTTGCCTTATTTGATAATAAGTATCAATACAATCAGATGTTGGTTGAAAAGAACATCACTTTGTATTCCAATTGCGAACATCATTTTGTACCAATTATTGGAAAAGCACACGTGGCTTACATATCTTCAGGAAAAGTCATAGGACTATCAAAATTAAACAGAATTGTTCAGTATTATGCTAAACGCCCACAAGTACAGGAGCGTTTAACAAATCAAATAGCAAATGAGCTAAAAACCATTCTAGAAACCGAAGATGTGGCAGTGATTATTGATGCTAAACATTTATGCGTGTCTTCAAGAGGGATTAAAGATGATACATCAGCAACAGTAACTACATATTACGGCGGAAAGTTTAATACCGCCGAAAAAATAAACGAATTACATAACTATATAAACAATTAAATTATGGACTTAATAAACAAAGCCCTAGAATTTGAAAAGCAAAAAAGACGTAGCTTATCTACAAGCGATAGAGTTGAAATTTCAAGAGAAGCCAAATCATTAATATTAGGTTTAAACGAGATTTATAAAGATAAAAAAGATGCAAAAATCATGGATATTATGAAGCGTTTAACAGTTATTAAAAGAAAAATAGAAAAACGTCTTAAAGGACGTCCACTTGTTGAGGCATAATAAATGAAAACGATTATTGTTGTAGGAGGAAGTAAAGGAATTGGTAATGCATTGGTCAAGCTACTAGTACATTCTCATAAAGTAATTAATATTAGTAGAACCCAACCAGAAATAACACATGAAAATTTAGAACATTTTTCTTGTAATGTTATTGCTGATAATTTACCTAACATTGAAAAAGCAGATGGCTTAGTATATTGCCCAGGAAGTATTAATTTAAAACCAATATCAAGACTGAGTATTGATGATTTTAAAAACGATTTTGAAATCAATGTACTAGGTGCTGTGAAGGTAATTCAAAAATACCTTAACATACTAAAGCAAGGTGATAAACCATCTATTGTTTTGTTTAGTACAGTTGCTTCAAAACTTGGTATGCCATTTCATGCAAGTATTGCTACAGCAAAATCTGGTGTAGAAGGTTTGGTAAAATCTTTAGGCGCAGAATTAGCGCCAACACTTAGAATCAATGCTATTGCACCAACAGTCACAGATACTGAACTAGCTTCAAAACTATTACGTAACGATAGAATGATTGAAAACATAACTGAACGACACCCTTTGAAAAAATATTTAAACCCAGAAGAAGTAGCCGAAATGGCTAGCTTCTTATTATCAGATAAAACAGCATCTATTTCTGGACAAGTATTTGAAATGGATTGTGGTATTGTGAGTTTTAAACTATAAATTATGAGTATATTAAACGTATTTAATAACAAAGATTCTCAAACTCATAAGAGTTCTGAATATCCTGTTTATGATATAAAAATAAATAGCTTACAAGGGAAGCCAATACATCTTTTAGATTTTAAAAACAAATACATTTTATTTGTTAATGTCGCTTCAAAATGTGGATTTACACCTCAATACAAAGAGCTTCAAAAACTTCATGATACTTATATAAACAAGCTTGTGGTTATTGGTTTA
>JAUIGO010000055.1 GCA_030429955.1 Bacteroidia bacterium | reverse complement strand
ACCACAGCCTATCGTGATTATGCTGTGGAAGGCTTTGAACTACAAGCTGTAGATTATTTATTAAAACCCATTTCGTTTGAACGTTTACTAAAAGCCATAAACACCTATTTTGAAGTATATAGCAACCCTAAAAATCAAGACCTTTTAGAATCGGAAAGCAATCCCTTTATGTTTGTACGTTCAGATAGACGCATGATTAAAGTGGACTTTGATGCCATTATTTACATAGAAAGTTATAGCGATTATATAAAAATACACTTGGCAAACGAAACCATTGTTACCAGGGAAACCATAAGTGCCATTGAAGCCAAATTACCTAGTAAACAATTTATTAGAATCCACAGATCGTTTATTATAGCCTTGGCACACATATCTTCCTTTACCAACGAACATGTTGTTATAAAAGAGCAAGCCTTAACCATTAGCCGAAGCTATAAAAAGGAGGTTTTGGAAAAGTTGTCCAACTTTTAGAGAACTTACATGCTTTCAACAAATTCCATAAAAACCTTTTTATGAAGCTCCAAATCCAAATTTGGGGAAAGCGATGCACGAACTATATAATCTTTATCACCTTCTTTGGTGGTTCCTTGAGTAGATGTAGCTGGAACGGTCCAATAACAGCCTTTTAACTGTCCATAACTCACACAAAACTTGCTTTCGTCAGGTATTTTGGTTATCATTAAGTTGATTAATTTTAAATTCAAGGCTCTTTTATAAGCTTCTTTTTCTTCAGCCGTATCGCCTTTGGTAGGCAAGTCCAAAGAAAAAACAGAAGGTGTAAACCCTTGCTCTGCCAAGGCTTCTGAAACAAAATTTATTTTAGCTTCTGGTAAGACTTCTTGAATGAAGTTTACAAACTCCCTTGTGTTTGTATAAGCATCGGCTATACGTTGTGTCATGGTAGGCAACTGTTTGGCCAAAATCTGGTATTGAAGGGCTGTTGCTTCGTTGTCGCAAAGCAATAAATGCGTTTCTATTTTATCCATCAATCTTTTGGTTGGCTTGTTACCAACGCAGTAACCTGCTGTACAAAGTCCGCCACTAGGAAATTTGGAACCACTGGCAAAGGATATGGTTTTAACCTGAGAGAGCATGCCATCTTCAGCTAAAAATGGCACATTAGGACAAAAGGTTTGATCTAAAATAAAAACAGGAGCTATTGCAGTTGTACCTGTTGCTGTTTGTCTCTCCTTACTTAAAACATCTCTTAACTTGGTTAGATCAGGAACTTCAACTCGTGGGTTGGTTGGGATTTCGGCAATAATATAAGAAATGGCATCTTCTTTGGCAATGGTAGCCAAAACAGTCTCTATACTATCTACCATATTGTTTTCGCCATCCACCAACAAGTCTACAATGTCTACATTATCAAGACAGGCAGCCACACGTCTGGCTTGGTCGTTTGTGCCACCATAACAGTTGGGAGGTACAATTATTTTAATGGCTTTTCCCTGATGATTCTCCATGGCATCGTGAATGAGTCCCATGAGGATGGCATATTGTATAGACAAGCCACTGGAAGCCACAAGCGCTTTTGTGGTTGTTTCAGTAATTTTATTAATAGAATTTAAGACGCTTGTTTTGTTTGCTTCCACAAGCTTATTGTCACTCTCCAAAGGCTTATGGTCTATCAATGCTTTTAAAGCAACCAGACAATCTGCTGGTGTCATGGCAATGGTTTCTCTTCGTCTTACATGTTGAATCTCTGAAACGTAGTGATCGTTTTGCGTTCCATTAACAATCAATACACTACCCAAATTTTTGTGTAGGCTAATGTGAAAATCTACATTATCTTGTAGTTTCAGCTGTTCCAGCTTGGTTTGTTTAGAAATAAATATTGTGCTTCCTTGAAACGCTGGAATGTTATCTATATGTTCCACTTTAATTAATTCAAAGGAGTAACCATAGATGTTTTTGATGATTTCAGCATCAAACCCTTGAGGTAAATGTCCTGTGTAAGCAATTTGTGTGTTTTTATTTTCAAATAGATTCTTTCTTAAAATGGCTAAAACAGGAATGGTCTCTGACGAAAAACTAATGACATGACTTGGTTTTAATTGATGCAAGTTGGCAATAGTCCATTCCAAAACACTGGATAAAGGATGACCCAAGCGAATATAATCGTAAGCTGTAGGTAATGTTTCTAGTGCAGCTGTGTCTGCATTGTTTTGTTGATATAAGGTTTCAAAAGCGTCCAAGAATTGGGTTTTTGCCAAGGATTCGTTGTAAATATCCAAACGATGGGTTGTTAAACGCAACCAATCTGTTGGCATGTTATGTATGACTTTTTTAAGGTATTCCAGCATATTTCAGTATTCTAATATAAATGTTTTAAGACAAGCTGCAAGTTACAGTTTTTAGAATTTCTTTAAAGGGAAAACCAAGGATTTTTAAAGTGCTTTTAACATTTGGAAATAGAAGCATGCCAGGCTGAGAAAACCATTTTGGGTTGATTTGAATATAACTCTGTTCAAAGCACGAAATAATGCCACAAAGCGTGATAAAAATATCATTTATTAAAAATACTGTTGATTTTAGATACCATATAACAGTATTCTTGTCTTAGGTTTGTTCTTCGTTGTTTAAGTGTCTTATACTTAAAATCATGGCTAAAATTAGTAGAACATTTGAAAGGATCCCAGCTAAAGGCCCTTTTTCTAGATGGTTAAAGTCCAACTCAAGAAAATTCATGGTTAAGAGTAAGATTCCAGCTATTAAAACACCAATAGCTCCTGTTTTTCTGGTCATAGTAGCTTGTTTTTGTTTTATTTTTTTTAACCTAATAAAGTTAAAAATTATATTCTAAAAAAGTCATTGCAATTCATTGATTTAATAACATAAATTATAGAATAGGCTTTAAACCCTTTGTTTAGAGCCTTGCTTAAACCTTTTAAACATTTTTTGCACTTTTTTTACATTTATTTTACAAGTTTAGCTCCTAACAATCCTACATTCGTGGAAACATTACACCTATTATTATGAAATATTCAAAACTTATTGTCATGTTAATTTCCAGTTTGGTTCTTGCATATATGCTTAGTGCTTATACCAATAACAACATTACAAACAAACCTGTTGTTCTTAAAACTGAAAACCCAAAAATGCAAACCATCAACCTGTTTGTAACCCATGGACATTGCAGTACACCATTTGGTGGTATTGTTGAGAAATTGGATGTTCACATCCCTAAGCAAACGGATTTTGGAAATCCTATGGAGAACATGAGCCTGTCTTTTGAGATAGACCCTAACTCGTTTAAGGTCTGTGCTTCAGAAGACTTAACAGCTAAAATGAAATCATCAGGCTTATTTGTAAATGAAACTAACAACAACATTAAGTTTACTTCTACCAATATTTATACCATGGGACTGGATTGGTACCAACTAAACGGTACGTTATCTATAAAAGGAGTGGAAAAAGATGTAAAACTGTTTGTAACTGGAATTAGAGAAAAACAGGATACTATGGCTAGTACCCTGGTTTTGGAAGGACAAATGAACTTGCTTGACTGGGGCATTGATTATGATTTGATAGTAAATGGAACTCCAAACCCTAACCCAACCAAATGGATGCACATGAACATGAAAGTGGATTTGTTTTAGCCAAGTGATAAAGCAGACTTGGACAAAGCTAAAAGCGCACAGGAAAAGAAGTTTACCGTAACCTATTACCGTGCCGAGTACGAGCGTAACATTGCCAGGGTAAACAGTCCACAGGGACGTTATATGAAAGCCAGGCGACAAAGTACGGTAGAACCTGTATTTGGGACCCTCACCCAGTTTATGGGCTTAAGAAAAGTGAATACCCTAGGTATCAAGCAGGCCAATAAATGCATGCATCTCTCGGCAATGGCTTACAACCTTAAAAAGTATCTCAAGTTTATCCAAAAACGCACAAAAAGTGGGGCGGGATGCCTTGCTTTATTGTTTTCTAAAAAAACCGCTTTCAGCAACTCATAACGCCATTTTTAAGGCACTCAAATTTTGAGTATTCTTTAGGGTGATGAAAAAACAAAGCCACTTAAAACGGCTTATATGGAACCAACTTATGCAAAATTAATAGCTTGTGCAACGGTTACCTTTGTTATGCATTGTTTTTATTTAATTTGTATATCAATTCCGAGAGCTTAATTCCAAGTCCAATTAAAAGAAATAACACTCCCAATGTTTCATCAATATTACCAAGTATATTTATTCCACTAACATCCTCTTTCATTTTATTTCTATCATCAATCAGCTCATTTATTTTATCTAACTCTATTTGAATTTCGTCTAAATCATTATACTGGTCGAGCATATCATCCGTAATAGATGGGATTTTAGGTATTGATTTAAATTCAGTGATATCAACTTTTTCTAGTATATCCTTTGATTCTGTAACCCAATTACAAGTTTTTTGTCTTATTTCATTCCTTTTATTCCATTCTTCATCAGTGAGGAATTCAGATTTTGTATATCCTAAACAATAATAGTTTGTGTTCAATCGACCTTTTAGAAACCTGAAATCAGCATTAATCCAGTTTTCTTTTTTTTCTAGTTCAAATTTTTTCTTTGAATCTTGATTTTTTGAAACAATAGATAAAATCCCAATAATCGCTATGATTAGAAGAAACAACTCGTTTCTTAAGAAAAGCTTATCAGAAGGTTTTTTATAGTACTTAAAAATTGCTAATAGTACTAATACAATTATAATAATTAGAGTAAAGGCATAGTATGGGTTTGTAATAAAATTTACCATAATTTATTCTGGGAATTATTCTTTTGTTTTCGCAATTTCTTTTCAAGTTTAACGTGGCATCTTTCGTGCAATAAAACAGCATTATCCAAATCATCTGTAATTCCGCCATCTTTATGTGCAATTTCGTGATGTGCGGAACCATCTGTTCTAAAGTCTATTATTTTACTACATTCAGGGCAGATACCTTGTTGTCTAAAGAATAAAATACGTTTTTGCTCAATATCGTGTAATCTTTTAGGGTCTTTCTGAACATATGGCTGAAAATCCTTGAATTTATTTTTGAGAAAATTAAATCGGAAGTCAATACTATCGGAAGATGTTGCTTTTCTACCTTCTGTTTTGTAGCTTAAGTATTCAAAGAATTCGCTTTCTTCCATTCCGTCTGGTGGTGTTGTGTCGTAAACAGAGAAACTATTTATCTTTTGAAGAAAGTCGGCACAAAATGCAGAAAGCTCATTTATTAAGTCTTCGTTACCTGCTTTGTTTCTTCTCAAATACGAAACCAGAAGATAAAAAGGAATTAAATCTCTTGTAGTTATAGCCGTTAATAAATGATTTAGACTTCTTAATAGATAGTCTAAATTCCCTTTGAAAAATTTAAGCTTTGATTTACTTATAGATTCTTCATAGGTTGAACAAGAACTTTTCAATGAGGCTAAATCTAAACTTGGGAAAACACTATGTTGAAAATCACTTTCTAACTCGAGGTGCAAAAGTGATGCACATATTAATCTTAAACGAAATCTTTTATCGTGGCCTAGAAAATTAAAAATTTTATGTTCTTCTTTAATAGTTTTGAATGCATCCTTGAAGGCACCTCGATGAGCATTTATTTTTTCAGCTTTATTCAAAGGTGAACCTTCTTGTAATCGAAGAAATGTTTGAATTATATCTTCTTCTTTTGTTTCAGGATTATGACTTTTTAATTTTAGATAGCCAACACTATATGCATTCAAAAACATCTGCTCTTGATAGTCCAATTCACTGTATGGCTTCAAGTCGGATTGCCTTAAATTCAGTTCGTCACTCAAGTACTTTTTTATAGTTAAAAGCCTTTGTTGACCATCAAGAATTTCAAATTGGTCATCATCGTTGATGTATAGTACTAAAACACCAATTGAGTAAGAATTAAAAATAGATTTTATTAATTCGATTTGTTGGGTGGTAGTCCAAACATCTCCACGTTGATAATCATAGTTAATAAATATCTTCTTTTCCTCAAACAACTTTTTAATACTTCCAAATGGGAATCTATCAAAATCAATATCTGGAATATGTTGTTTTCTTCTCATCATTTCTCAAAATAATGCATAACGGTCTCCTTTACTTTGATTTATTAATTTAACAGAAGAAAAGAGGAGAACTAAAACGGTCTTTAAGTTCAAGCCTTATTATACGTACTAGTCCTCTTTTCTTCTTATCTGTTGCATAGAACCAATTGGAATACGAGGTTTATAAGAACCCATTAAAGGAAATAGTTTATGCGACATATTTAATAACTCTAATTGTAAAAATATGAAAAATTATGAAGAAGCCGTAGGGATTGATGTTTCAAAAAAGACAATAGATGTAAGTTGTCATTTAGCCCAGCAGCATCGCGTGTTTACAAATGATGTTAAGGGATATCATTCTATGGTTATTTGGGTAAAAAAGAAAACCAAAGGAGTTTCTGTATTCTACTGTTTTGAGAATACGGGAAATTATTCTATGAAGCTAGCCATTTATTTAAGCTATAAAGGGATTTCCTATGTAGAGGAGAGTCCCATCAAGATAAAACGCTCATCAGGCTTGGTAAGGGAGAAGACAGACAAGGTAGATTCAGGGATCATAGCACGTTATGCATTGCTTTATCGAGAAGAGCTGGTACAAAGTGAAGTAAAAAGTGAGGTTTATCAAGAGCTTGGGAGGCTTATAGGTTTAAGAGATCAGTTGGTCAGAAGCAGAGCAGGACTTTTAGGTACGTTAAAAGAGGTTGAACAGCTGTTGAGCAGTCCATCTACAGACACAAGCTGTACGGTATTAAAGCGAAGTGTGGATAACTTAAGTAAACAAATAAAAAAGGTGGAATATAGAATGGATTCATTGATGAAAGAGGAGGAATCTTTATTAAAGAATTATAATTTATTGCTATCCATACGAGGGATCGGTTTTGTAGTTGCGTGCCAATTATTGTACCACACGGAAAACTTTAAGCGTTTTGATACCTGGCGACAATTCTCTAGTTATTGTGGTTTGGCACCTTATGAATATAGTTCCGGAACAAGCATTCATAGACGCAAAAAGTGTCATTATTTAGGCGATAGGAAAATGAAGAGTCTAATGAGTATGTCAAGTATATCAGCTATTCAGCACGATCCAGAATTGCGAATGTATTATAAGCGAAAAGTATCAGAAGGGAAGCCTAAAATGATAGCGTTGAACAATGTCAGAAATAAATTATTGGCAAGAGTTTTTTCTGTAATCAAAAGAGGCACACCCTATGTAGTGCTTCAGCAACACGCAGCATAAATTTATTGGTTTTTTATTAGGATTTGATCTTGGAATACGTATAACCGTCAGTTACGGGTTAATATACGCAGACTTTTCGGTTTAGCACAGGCTTTAGCAATTCCGAGTGGATACGGACGTAGTCGAATCCGCCGTAATTGCGGTTATACATTGTTGGCATTAGTTATTTCTTGTACTTCTCTAAATGTTTGTCCTTTTGCATTAACCCATTCAGTAAATCCATTGGAGTTTCTTCCTAAAATCATATTCGATGCTGCACTTGGGCTATTGAAAACAGTGTCTTCTGCAAAAATAAGCTTATCTTTATTTTCTACCATAATTTCAGTTTCAACTAATTTTCTTCTCATATTTCTATAAGTTTCTGTACAAGAATTCAACAAGTTCTTTTTAGCTTCACTTCCTTTCAGGACTATATAACCTTGGTCAGTTTCTTTCATTGAAGCTTTAAATGTCTTGGTCTTAATAAAATATGTTTGGTGAGTAAAATTAGATTTTTCTATTTCATTTTCAGTTGATTGTTTTACTGTTGACGAAATGAGAAATTTGAAGCCCATAACAGGAAGAATTAACTTAATCTGTTCAAGAAAATATTCCATATCTGAAATGTCTGCCTCGTGTAAAGTTGGTAAACTTGGTGAGTTTCCGTTGTCGATTTGAGCAGTTTTAGCCTCAATCGCTAATTGAACAAGTCTTGATTCTAAATATCTTATTTGTGTTTTAGTCAATAATTCATCTTTACTAACGAAGAAGATAAGTTCTTTAAAATCTTTATTTGGGTCACTCAAATGTTGTTTTAGTCGAGTTTTTATATTTTCAGCTTCTCCAATGTATATTTTTTCATCAAAAGCATCATCTGTTGGGTCTCCTTTTAAACAGTAAATTCCAGGATTATCGAATTCACTTCTGTTCATTATTTTGTTAACAGTTGCTCTTGGACTATAAATTGCTTTTCCTACCCAATTTCCAATTTCACTTAATCTTGGACCGTAAGCAGTTCCATCAATCATATATACTGTTAATTTTTTTCCCATTTATGAATTTCGGTTTTAATTAATGCCAACGGTTTGGCTATGAGCAGTAGCGTCCCGCAGGGCGCTATTGCTTATAGGTTTTGTTAGGCACTGGCTTTTTTTAATCTTGGTGAAACGGATTTTCTTCAAAGAATTCAGAAATTTTATCTTCTCCGTCAACATTATACAAGTCGGTAATATTCAGACGTAGCATCAGCATATTGAATAACATGATAATTGTTTGATTTAAATATCTCTCCCAACTTATTGGATTAACGCTGAATTGTGAGTCTGCTAATCCCTGACCAATATCAACAGTATTTATTTTAGTCTCTATGCCCGTAATTTCTTGATTATTCGCCTTTGATTTAACTATTAAGCGACACTTGAATTCAGTTTCTGAGATTGGCTTATAAACTCTCTCAATGAAGTAGCCATTTTTAAATTGTGTAGTATCCATTTACTTGTTTTTTGATAGTTGAAAAACTCCTGCCTTCAATACTTGAAAGCAAATTTTTGCTGTATGGTAATCAGGATTAAATCCTGAGCTTACTTGCTGATACGGGTGAATGTAGTTTCTGAAATCTCGAAGAGCATGGCTAAATTTTTTCACATCATCCTTTATAAGACCAACTTCAAAAGAAACGTCAATTAATTGGCTCAAAGTCCAATCGGGAAATTGTTTGACTTTGCCTTCCTTGTCTTTAGGTGCAGATTTAGCTTGGTTGAATTCCTTAGGGGTCTTCAATGCGATACCTAGCAAAATTCCTTCAAGACTGCTACCCGAAAGAAAAATGACTGATAAGTGTGCTTTTGCTGCAAAACAATTCTTTATTTCTCCAAAGCGAATTTTGAGAACTTCTGAAACTATAGAATCAAGTCCTAAATCATCTATTGAAATATCATCAAATTCTTTATCTAAAAATTCATCTGCTTTCAGTTCTACATTATCGTCATGAAGTTCAACCTTATCTGTCTTTTTAAAAGTTATTTCTGTGCCTTTTCGAACAACCTGCCATTTATCAAAAGCCAAATATTGATTCAGATTTTTTATATGGTTATCGAGTTCAGAAGTTTTTCCAATGAAATTAACGGGGCTGAATAGTTTCCTAATGCACTTGTCTAATTCTGGTTTACCATTAATTTCTCGAAGACGATCATCAGTGTATTTCCAACGAGAAGGAAACCCTTGACCATAAGAGTCATTGAAGCCTAAGTCTTTAAAAAACTCGATTAATTTAGGACCTGACCGATATTCCGTCTCTTCATTAATCAGCTCTCTGAGTTTCTCTATTGACTTGTCGTTTATTATCATTAACGATATTCTTTTTTAGCTTGTGCCTAACGGCAGTCTATCTAATAACCCTGCCTTAATTTTTGTTTGGTCAACTAAATTACAAAATTAGTTTTAGACTGTTATTACTAATTGATTATTTGTCTTTGGTTTTAAAAATGTCTTTAAAAGGCTGTAAAATGTTTTAATATGGACTAAAATGACAGTATAGCACAGAAAGTAGGGTGCCTTTCCAGTCTTTACTATGTTCCAAATTCTTTTAAGATTGTAAGCAATAAATATTAAACCGATGTCAGCGCTGGCTCTTTGCCTTGTTCTTTTAGTTGTGATGTGATCAAAACCCCATTGTCTTTTCATGGTTCCATAGGGGTGCTCAACAATTGCCTGTCGCTTCTTGTAGGCGTCTGGATTATGCAGAACCCTTTCAGCATTTTGTTCTATGTATTTGTGAAATTCGCTTCTTTGAATGACTTTTCCATTAACTATAGAAGTGGTGCATAAGTCTCTTACAGGGCATCTTTTACATGCTTTAGTTTTGTATTGTTTAAAGTGGTAGTTTCGCCCTTTGTAGGTACTTCCATTACTTTTTAACAGATGTCCTTGTGGACATGTGTAAGTATCTGTTTGTGGATTAAAAATAAAGTGTTCTGAATTATAGTTAGGGTCTGGCGCTTGCGATGCTCTTCCAATTCCAGGTATGGCAACCAATGTTTTTATACCAAGATTGTTGGCTGTTTTAAATTCACTTCCAGTGTGGTAGCCTTTATCATAGAGTGCTGTAAAGGTATTTGTTCTTAATATGGATTTAGCTCTTTGTAGCATGAGCCCCATAGCCTTGGAGTCGTTGTTATTGGTAACCAGATAATCGATAGGTATATTATTCTTGGCATCTACGGTAGATTGGATACAGTAGGCAACTTCGGTAATATTATTGCGGACTATCATGTGCTTGCTGTCTGGATCAGAGGTGGATATTTGTGGTTCACCCGATTCTTTTAGTTGTTTTTCAAGTTTTTCGTATTGCTTTCTGCGTCCTTGGTGTTTATCAATGTCTTTCTTGATTTCCTCTTTTTCGTTTTGAGTTTCACTCTGCTCCAGGGCTTTGTTGTACTGCTCCAATTTAGTGTCAATGTAATCTAAATGACGCTGTATTTTCTTCTGATTAAAATTGTTTTTCTTACTGTTTTGTGCTCTAAACTTCGTGCTATCACCAGCTATAAGGGTTGCACCAATAAGTCCAAAATTTCTGGCAATGCTAACGGTGGCAAAAAAAACTTTTTTGATTGCTTTTGGATTATCCCTTCTAAAATTACTGATAGTGTTGTGGTCGGGAGTAAGTGACTCTAACAACCACATGACTTCAATATTTCTGCGACATTCTTTTTCAAGCACACGGGAAGAACGCACACGGTTTAAATAGCCATAGATGAATAGTTTTAATAGAACTGAAGGATGATAAGCTGGTGGGCCGTTTTCTGTATGGTCTTGGCGAAATCCAAGATCTGCTAAATCCAGCTGATTTACAAATTGGTCAATGGCTCTTACGCTGTTGTCCTGTTCTATAGAATCTTCCAAAGAAATAGGAAAGAGGCAAGTTTGTTTTCGGTCTTTTCCAGAGATATATTTCATACCATTAAGATACAAAAAACTAAAAAAATCACCTACTGGTTTTTATTAAAAACTATGAGAAGTTATTAGACAGTCTGACGGTTCGGTGTATGATTAGTTGCGTGTTTAAGCAACTAATTTAGCAAATAAAAACCGAATAGAATATTCCGCAGGAATATTCGTAAGTAGGCTAGAACTAGCAATTAATTATACACATTGTTGTAGCACGTTAATAATTAATTATTATTTTCGTTTTCTTCTTTTAATTTTTTTGTTATCCGACTAATACTTTCTTTATCATAATCTTTATAGTTTGGATTATTAATGAATTCATTAATTACCTCTAGTGATTCATCTGTTTCACCAAGTATATCAATTACTGTTGAATGTATCATTTTTTCACGTGTAGATATTTCTCTTTGTCTATTATTTGAATTTTCATTATTTATTTTATTTGACTTTTTTGACACTTGCTTTTTTAGGGTTCTGTAATTTAATTTTAAGGCGTTTTTAATAACAGACTTTTCTGGTTTTTTTATATATTCACTTTGCCAAAATTGAGATTTATAATTAAATACATCTTTAATTGATAATTCAATTTTCAACTTCTTTTTTAATCGAAATATCCTAATGATTATCATTAAGAATGTTATAAAGAGTAAAGCAATTTTCAAAAACATTTGATTTAAAAATGTAATTTGTGATATAAATAATATCTTTTCAGGAATTACATTAAAATGTATTAAAAGATAGGTTAAAGCTAGAATTGAAATAACTATTGCCAAAAACATTGCAATAAAAGAGAGTAAAGAACCTATTATTGATGAAAATAAATTAACTGTTTGAACTGTAAGTCTGTATTTTGTTTTTTCTATTTTTTCAGGGTTATAATTTTTTTTATTAAGTAAAAAACTTTCAATTAAATATTCTATTATTCTAAAAGCCCGTTTTCTGTAAATTTTAAAATTATCAAGTATACTTAATGTTGCTTTGTAAGTTTTTCTACTATAATGATAAAATTCAAGTATATATAGTTTGAAAAAATTAATAATTTTAAGAGAAATAATGAGAATTCCGACAACAGGTAAAACTATAAATAGAAAAATTAAAATTGTAAGAAATTCTCCAAAAATACCTAAAGCAGATAGTCCAGATTTTAAGTTATAATATATGGATTTAATAATTTCCATTTCGTATCATTGATGTTTGTCCTAATGTGCTACAACGATTTTGTGTATGATTTGGTTGCGTGTTTCAGCAACTAATTTAGCAAATACAAACCGAATAGAAAATCCGCAAGGATTTTCGTAAGTAGGCGAGTACTAGCAATGAATTATACACGTTGTTGCCAAATCGTTTTTATTCAAAATTTTTATTCTTGGTCTTCGTGTTGCCAACAATAACCACTATAATTGTCAGTTAGATTTTCGCATTGGTCTCCATCTTCTGTAATTCCAATACATTGTTCAGCCATTGGAACATCCTCAAAACAATCTCCTGTTTCTCCTGTAATCTGAACAGTATAATCGTAACCTTTGTCGGAAGTGAATTCTGTGTATCCATCTTCATCAAATTCCACACTATAGAAGTCATCTAAATATCCTCCATTTGGCCAATTTATTTGGTCTAATTCGTTGTCATAAACTTCAACTGTTAATGTATAATTTGATGATGTTCCAGTATTTGGATTGTAATATTCTATTTCCGCACAGTAGGTTCCGTCCGTAATTCCGTTTTCGTCATAAATTTCAGTAGTGATTTCTGAATGTGAATTTCTATTATTGGAATTCGAATTCTTGTTTCTGCAACTAAATAACATTAATGCACAAAGGAAAAATATTATTTTTGATTTGACCGCAATCATAATTAGTAATCGTCTTTAAAATTGTAATCATAATCATCATTTGAAAGTACAAAATAGGAATATATGGATTCTGTAGTGCCATAATTATCTCTAGCTTTAATTGATATTATAACTGTTGTTGTTGTGTTTTGGTAAACTTTTTCTATTCTATCATCCTCCATTTTATTAGCTACTAATTTATAACCAAGAGTTTTAATGGATTTAAGATACTCGTTATATTTTTCTTTTTTGTGAACTTGGATATTTATTCTACTTCTTGTGTCAGAGTAGTAATGATAAAGGAATGATTCAGCTTTATCATTGATTGAGGATTTATTATATGCATATATAACAGTTCCTAAATTTCCATCTTTGGCTTTTTCAATTTCCAACAAACTCCAATCTTTTTCAGATAGATATTCTTCTACTCCAACAAAACCTTTCTTTTGAAGGTTTAATAATTGTTGAGTACTTAAATTTTGAGCAATTATTGAATTTCCAGCGATTAACAAAATTCCTAATATTATTCTTTTCATTCGTGTTTTTTTTAAATGTTTGGCAACGTGTTTGTGTATGGCTTGTTGCGGAATCACACGCAGTGTTATTCCGCCGTAGCCGAAAGATAGCAAATTGCAATGAATTCCGATTAGGAATTCAGCCGCAATGAGCTATACACGGTGTTGGCAATAGTTTTTATTTCAGTTTGTTCATAAATCTACTCTTTTCCTTGATAACCTTTTTTCTAAAGAGACCTTTAATTTCGGCTTGACTTACTTTATCTTGAGTAATTAAAATATCTAAATTATTATTCAGCGTAATTTTTGAGTATCCCAAGTCAGATGAGAAAGGGTTGGTGTTCCAAGAGTAATATAATTCTACAGCTTTTACTAAATCGTTATTAATTACTTCTGATTTTCCGTTTTCAGTATTTTTTATAATCAACTGTTTTTCTTCGTTGTTGATTAAAATAATAATTCCTTGTTCCGATTTTCGGTATTCCATTCGGATTAATGAGGTTGCAAGAAATAAATAACTTAACCAATAAAAACCAATTAGAGAAATAAGCGCTAAAGTCAGATTTCCAGAACTATTTTGAGCAATTTTTATTGTTAGGAAAACAGAGAAAGAGAATATCAAAATTCCAATTCCTAAAGTCAAAATATTTCCAAAATTTTTAATATTCACTCGATTTTCTCAAATTATTGCCAACGGTTTCGTATAACCGTCAGTTACGAGATTAAAGTTAATGATTTTCGGTTAAGCACTGACGTTAGCAATTCCGAATGGATTCGGACGTAGTCGAATCCGCCGTAATTGCGGTTATACATTGTTAGCACCAGTTTTTTCATTCCTCAATTCCAAATTTATTCCAGAATTCAATCACGTATCTTGATAATTCGTCAATCTCCATATATTTATCTTTTGCGAATTCATATTTGTTTATGAAGGAAATTATAGAAACACAATTTATAACACGTATATTATTTAAAGTAGTAACAGTGGTTTCAGCATTAAATGAATCTGATTTGCTCATCTTTCCTTCGTTAAGTTGAATCATCGCAATAAATTCAGAGTGGGCATAATTTGAATATAGTTTGTAAACTTTTTCAAATAAATCCGTTTTCAATATACTCTGTTTTAAAAGTTCAGACCAACTCATAATTCTAGGTAAACCATACTTGTCCAATTTCCACAATTGCTGTTGTTTTAATTTCGAATAATAAGGACTTGTTCTGATAGTCTTTTTCAGTTCATTTATTTCCGCTTTTTCTCTTTTCATTTTGGACAAAAACTTTTCGTTTGTTGTTTTTCCAAAATCTTGTCTTGCCATAAAACCTGAAATTCTCCACAGATTATATCTGAATATTTGTTCTTCTCTTGATAAATTATTGAAATATAAATATTCTAAAGTCAAAAAGGATTCAATTACTGACCTTGTCAATATGTAAAGTGATGACCTGTCAATAATTAAGGGTCTCTCTTTTCTATTTAATATGCCAAATTCAATGCCTTTCGATAACTCTAATATGCTTCGAGAAGTAAAAATTATTTTGATTAAAAGAGTTTCCTGATATACTTCGCCGATATCCAATTTTGGTTTGGTATCATAAAAAGACTGCACTACAAAAGCATTCTCTTGCAAAACTTTTTCGAGACTTAGAATTAAAGAAGAAAGATTTAAACTATTCGCTTCGTTTATAAGAGTTTTTATTTTTTCTACATTATTCATATTCTCATTTTGTCCAAATTGGTGCTAACGGTCTCGGCTATGAGTAGTTGCGTGGTTTAGCACTTAACTTTGCAAGTACACACCAAACTGAAAATCCGAGAGGATTTTCAGAAGTAGGCGAGTAGAAGCAATTACTTATAGCCATTGTTGTACACAGTTATTTTATTCGTTCAAGTAAATATTCAGTTGGTTTGTTTTTTCTTGTCGCTAAAAATTTGAATTTAACTAAAAGTAAATTATCGATAAATTCAAATTCCAGTTCTTTCTGCATTTCCTTTCCAGTTCTACCTTTAACTTTAAGTTTTAAATTATTGTCGCTTGTAAATTCATAATCACCATCTAAATATTTTGTATTTCTTTTTGAATTCATATAAAGTTGAAATTCACTATTTTCAGTAAATACAAACTCATTTTTAGAAGAAAATCCTCTGACTTCAGCTATTGCGTCTTGACGAACTACTTTGTTACTGTATTTTTTGTCGAATTCAGTTGTTGTAGAAACCGAATCAGTTTTTGTGTTTAAATAAATTTCTCCGTTATCGATAGAAATAACTTTCCATTCGCCAATTATTGATTTTTTATCTTGCGAAGAAGCAAATATGCTAGCAAAAGTTAAAAGTATAAAAACAGTATTTTTTAAGATCATAATTTTACTCAATTCGTTTGTAATAATTTGTTACAATTCCACTTATCGTTGAAGTTCTTCCATTATCTGTTTCATTTCCAGAATGATATACTTTTAAAAAATTTCCTGTTTTATCTAATTTATAATCCCAGATATTTTTGTCTTTGTATACTATGTCTGTTAGGTCAGAAAAAAAACCATACTGATTTGTAAATTCAATTTTTTCGGTTTGGGTCAGGTTTTCTTCAGATACTTTTTCATCATAGAAAAAAATATTTTCCTCAGTAATTCTGATGATTTTTTTTACATATTTTCTCTTTGAATCTTTAACTTTTACACAACAAGAACACTTACTCTCAAAATGTTCCCAAGTTCCAATCATATTTTCTTTGAGATATTCCCTTTCGATAGCTTTTAGAGAATCTATCTTTTTGAGACTTTCTTCATCTTTTAAATAGAGGTATTTGTGTATTGCTTCTGAAATTTCAGGTTTAATAGTTCTTGAAAATTGCAATTCCTCAATGTTTTGACTAAACAAAACTTGACTTGATACAAAAAGTATTATAAGTAGCAGAATTTTTTTCATAATTGTGTACAACTCGTTATATCATCTCAAATATAATTATATAACGGTTATAATTTCCGGATAACAACACTTTTTTGTGCTTTTATCCTTTGCTTTATGTTTCAAACCTAGCTATTTTTTAGCAGCTTTGCAATACGTGATGTTACGTATTTGTTGTGGCTCCTGCCCTTTTGTTTGTGGGTTTGTGTTTTGTAAAGAAAGGTATAATTATGGGGAAAACCTTACGGGTTACCGTAAAACCCAACTATCTTATAAAAATCCATTAAAAAAACTCTAAAACCTATTGTAACCCCATAGCTTAAACCTCTGCCACTCCAAACAATCACACACACCTAAGCCATATATCAACTTAAATAATAGCCTCATTTTTTTGGACTTTAAGAAAAAAGGAGTATCTTAATATTTCAAAATCCACTCTATTAAGTCAATACAGGTTATGCCTGTTTGCAACCGCTCTAAACCCTTATAAATAAAGAGCTGCTTGGGGGTTCACCCGTAGATACTCCATAGTTACTCCATAGATACTCCATAGATACTCCATAGTTACTCCGTAGATGGTCCGTACATAGTCCGTATATAGTCCGTATGGCAGCTAGCTATTTTTTTTTCACAAAACAACCAAAAGAAAATATGTTCTTTTATAAGGCCCTCCCTAGGTTAGTTGCCTTTGTTAAACAATTCCAAAACTAAAACATCTTACTATTGGCACTAATCGTAAACAAAGACCATAAAAAACTAAAAAACAAAAAAGCAACCCTTTCAAGTTGCTTTTTAATTATTTAATACACTTTTATGTTTTGATAGCACTCCAACACTTCGTTAAACTTAGTGCAGACTTGTTTAGTGTAACAAAGTATGTGCTATATATGCAATGCCCTATCTTCTGTAGCTGCCAAGGCTGCTTCTTTAGTGGCTTCGGCAAAGGTTGGGTGCGCATGAGACATTCTGGAAATATCTTCGGCAGAGGCTCTGTATTCCATAGCTACCACAGCTTCGGCAATCATGTCGGCTGCTCTAGCTCCAATCATGTGAACGCCCAAAATTTCATCGGTCGTCTCATCGGCCAGGATTTTTACAAATCCATCCAAATCCATACTCGCTCTGCTTCTACCCAAAGCACGCATAGGGAACTGTCCTGATTTATAGACGATACCTGCTTCTTTAAGTTGCTCTTCGGTTTTACCAACAGATGCCACTTCTGGCCATGTGTAAACCACGCCAGGAATTAAATTGTAATCTATATGTGGTTTCTGTCCTGCAATAACTTCGGCTACCAAGGTTCCTTCTTCGGAGGCTTTATGTGCCAACATAGCGCCTTTTACCACATCGCCAATGGCATAAATGTTTGATACATTGGTTTGTAACTGTTCGTTGACCTCTACCTGACCTCTGTCGTTTAACTTCACGCCAGCTGCTTCGGCATTCAAGCCATCGGTATAGGGACGACGACCAACAGATACCAAACAGTAATCGCCTTTAAATTCTACTTCTTCACCTTTTTTGTTATCGGCTTTAACAATCACTTCCTTGCCTTTTCTTTCAACCGATTTTACTTTGTGGGACGTGTTTATGGAAAACTTTTGCTTTTTAAGCACTTTGTTCAACTCTTTGGACAAGCCTGCATCCATGGTTGGAATTATTCTGTCCATATATTCTATAACCGTTACTTCTGCTCCTAGTCTTTTATATACTTGCCCGAGCTCTAAACCAATAACTCCTCCTCCAATGACGATTAAATGCTTAGGGATTTCGGTGAGTTTTAAAGCTTCGGTAGAAGTTATGATACGTTCTTTATCGATGTTGATAAACGGTAAACTTGATGGTTTGGAACCTGTAGCAATAATGATGTTCTTGGCTTCAATTTCTTCTTCTTTGTCGCCTTTAATAGTAATATGAGTTGCATCTTTAAAACTACCTAAGCCTTGATAAACATCTATCTTGTTTTTCTTCATTAGGTAATCGATACCACCAGTGGTTTGATCCACAACCGATTGTTTCCTATCAATCATTTGTTTTAAATTCACCTTAATGTCACCTGGAATTTCAATACCATGCTCTTCAAAATGTTTTACAGCATCTTCGTAATGATGCGAAGAATCTAAAAGGGCTTTACTAGGGATACAACCTACGTTAAGACAGGTGCCTCCTAGTACAGGATATTTTTCTATAATAGCAGTTTTCATTCCCAGTTGTGCGCAACGTATGGCTGCTACATAACCTCCAGGACCAGAACCAATAATGGCTACATCGTATGAATTCATAAGGTAAATAATTTATTTATAATAATGCCTCACTTCAACTGCGCTCTTTGCAGGCTCGTTCAGCACGTCAAGGTTTGTTATAATTGAATACAAAAGTACAAATGTTTTGTGGGACGACCATAAAAAAGCATCTCCATATTTAGGATTTTATTTGAGGCGTAAAATCAACAAAGGCAACACCAATAAAATATTGGGTTGCCCTGTTTATCCTTAATTCTCCCTATGAACTAATTAATAGCATTACAAAATTGGGATTCTTTTATAAGTCTCACAATACTCAAATTGAGTAAATATGCTCATAACATTATATTTTGTTCATTTTAAGCATGCCTATCAGTTCTCCTGTTGATGAAATGTTCAATTTTTTTAAAATGTTTCGTCTGTGCGTATCTACAGTGTTAGGGCTAATATTTAAACTCTCTGCAATTTCCTTACTGGATTTGTTAATGGTCAATAACCGGATGACATCTCGTTCGCGATTGCTAAGACCATTGGTTATAAGTTTTTGTGAAAAATTATTGAAATACTTGGTTTCGTATTCGTTATGATCATTTAAAAGCTTGGCTGTTGCTGTAATGGGCATTTTAATTTTTGAGTCCATAACAGTATAGTGCGCCAAACCTATAATGGGTTTCATGTCTGAATCGAATTCCAAGGGTGTGGTGTTTTGAATGATGTTCACATAGCTACCTGCTTCGTTCAATAATCGGTAATTCCAAGTATAGCTCATACGTTGTCTATCTTTAATAGGAATTTCCTCTAAAGTGAAAACCATTAAATCGTTTAAAGCCTTTAACCATAACTCCACATCTTCTGGGTGAATCCGATTCCAAAACTGCCTCATGCCCTCTTTCAGCAAGCTGTTTTTATCCAAACCTATACAGGAAGTCATGTTTTTACTGATAAACTCAAACGTGAGGTTTTGCGTGTTGGTAATACAAAAAAAGGTGGAACTGTAAGGCAGATACACATCTAATTCCGTAATTTTTTTAATGTGATGTGTAAGTGCTGGATGATCGTAGGACTTGAATATGTCGTGATAGATAGTCTTTATTTGCTTAAGGAGCATGGTTTGGTTTTATGGTTTGCTATGCAAGATATAAATTTGAACCCAATTAAATGGTAATGGCTGTGGTATGTTTCACTTCATTAATAACAAACATGCTGTGCGTGCTACCAATATGATTGATGGAGGTTAGTTTATTGACCATAAATTCCCGAAAGGCTTCCATGTCTTCCACAATCACTTTAAGCAGGTAATCATAATCCCCACTAATGTGATAACATTCCATAACTTCCTGCAAATTGGTCACTTCTTTTTCAAACTTTACCACATAATCCTGTGTATGTTGAACGAGTTTGATATGACAAAAAGCCACAAAACTCTTATCAACCTTTTCTTTTTTAACCAAGGCCACATATTTTGAAATAACGCCTTGCTGTTCCAGTTTTTTAATACGCTCATAAACAGCTGTAACAGAAAGATTTAATTTGTTGGATAGCTCTTTGTTGGTTTGTTTGCTGTCTGCTTGCAAAAACGATATCAGTTTTTTATCGATGGCATCAAAAGTCATTATTGAAAAATTTTCAGTTTCAAAGTTAGAAACCCTAAGAAACCTTGTTTATATTCTACAAATATACAATTTGATAGTTTTATAATCTAAAGATGCAATATCTAGTTGATAATTTGTCTGAAATACTTGATATTTACATCAATAATCACTTAAAACAAATAGCATTATGGCATTTAAACCAGCAAACAACATACAAGACTTACAATATTTTGGGGAATTTGGAGGTGTAAACCCTTCCATTTCAGAT
>JAUIGO010000054.1 GCA_030429955.1 Bacteroidia bacterium | reverse complement strand
ATTCTTTGCCTATTCATGAAGCTGTTGTAAATTCAAATTTTGAACCTGTACTTCACACATTTCCAATTCAAGCTTTTGGAAAAGATTCTACAAGTACAGTTGTTGATGTAACAGACTTATTTGACAAAGATGTAAAAGCATTAGGATTACCAGACTACAGAAGAAAACAATATAAAGTATCACGATTGGAAAGTGATAAATCATTTATTGAAACCGTAAAAAGTTATCCTGAAAATATAGAAGCTCGTCATGTAAAAACCTATGCTGCTGGAGAACCACCATCTAATTCCAGCACAGGAACCATTTCCATAGAGATTAATAACTCTATGATTTTGCTTCCAAAAGTACCAATGAAAAAACGTTTTTATGATGAACGTGTTGGCTGGTTTGCCAGTCGTCAAGTAGATTATGGACTTGAAGCTCAAAAAAGTAAGACTGTAACTTTTTTAGATCGTTGGAGATTAGAAATAAAAGATGAAGACATAGAAAAATTTAAACGTGGAGAATTAGTTGAACCAAAAAAACAAATCGTTTACTACATAGATCCTGCAACTCCTATAAAATGGCGTAAATATATTAAACAAGGTGTTGAAGATTGGCAAGTAGCCTTTGAAGCTGCTGGTTTTAAAAATGCCATTATTGCAAAATATCCACCTAGCCCTGAAGAAGATCCTGAATGGAGTCCTGAAGATGCAAGATATTCTGTAATTCGCTATTTTGCCTCACCAATACAAAACGCCTATGGTCCGCATGTGAGTGACCCAAGATCTGGAGAAATTTTAGAAAGCGATATTGGTTGGTATCATAATGTAATGAGTTTATTACAAGGATGGTATTTTGTACAAACGGCTGCTATAAATCCAGAAGCCCAAATGGTTGGATTTAAAGATGACGTCATGGGAAAATTAATACAATTCGTATCGTCACATGAAGTTGGCCACACCCTTGGATTGCCTCATAACATGGGAAGTAGCAGTGCTTATAAGGTGGACGATTTACGTAGTGCTGAATTTACTAAAAAATACGGAACAGCTCCATCTATAATGGATTATGCACGTTTTAACTACGTGGCTCAACCAGGTGATGTTGGTGTTGCTTTAATGCCAAATATTGGTGTTTATGATAAGCATGCTATTCGATGGGGTTACCGTCCTATTTTAGATGCTAAAACAGCTGAAGATGAAAAAGAAACACTTGATAAATGGATTTTAGAACATGCAGATGATCCAATGTATCGTTTTGGTCAGCAAAATGGTATAGATCCTTCAGCTCAAACTGAAGACTTAGGTGATGATGCCATTAAGGCAAGTGATTATGGCATAAAAAATTTAAAGCGCATCGTACCAAATTTAATTAAATGGACATCAAAAGATGGTGAAACTTATGATGATTTAGAAGATATGTATGGTCATGTCGTATCACAGTTTAATCGTTATATGGGTCACGTGGCTACTAATATTGGAGGTGTTTATAAATACTCAAAAACTACTGATCAAGAAGGTGATGTTTTTGTAAATGTAGATAAAGACCATCAAAAAAATGCATTGACATTCCTTAACAAACAGTTATTTGAAACACCTGAATGGTTAATTGATAAAGATATTATTGCCAGAACAGAGTTTAATGGCGTAACAGAACGTATTAGAAGCATTCAAGTTAGAACACTTAACAATATTCTAGATTTAACCAGAATGATGCGAATGATAGATAACGAAACTCTAAATAGTTCTGAAGCTTATTCTGTTTTATCTATGATGACAGATTTAAGAAATGGCATTTGGTCCGAGTTAAGCAAAGGAAGAGCTATTGACGCTTATAGAAGAAATTTACAACGTGCACATGTTGAAAGATTGGCTGCACTTATGGAATCTAAAGATGTTACAGGACGAAGAGGAACCGTAACTGTAAAACAATCTGATATTATTCCAATTGTAAGAGGCGAACTAAAGAGCATTAAACGAATGGCACAAAACGCGATTGGAAGATCACCAAATACAATTTCAAGATATCATTTGCAAGACATCGTTGAACGTATTGATGCTATTTTGGAACCTAAATAAATTTAAACTCATTTAGCTAAAAAGCCTCCCTTTCAATATAATGAAAGAGAGGTTTTTTTTATGTGTTAATTACTCGTTAAAAAACAATTAATCATTAAACCTATCTAGATAATGCAAGTCTTATCATTAAAAACAATAAAAATTAGCACATGAGAAAGTTATTATTAATAGCTATTGCACTAATAACAGTAAATGCAACAGCACAAGAACAAAAAAGAGAAGGACAACGCAAAGGCAGAATGGAAAAAGCGCAATATTTTAAAGATTTTTCTCCAGAGGAAATAGCAACACTTCAGACTAAAAAATTGGCTTTAGATTTAGACTTAACTGAAACTCAACAACAAAAAATTCAAGCTATACATTTAGAACAAGCTAAAGCAAAAAAGACAGAAATGGAAGCTCGTAAAAAAACACGTACTGAAGGTAAAAAAGAGATAGCCACAAAAGATGACCGTTTTAAAAGAGCCAATAGTCAACTTGATGAAAAATTAGCAATGAAAGCTAAAATGAAGGATATATTGAGCAAAGAACAATTTGAAAAGTGGGAGCTAAATAATACTAGGAAAGAAAGACAAGGCAATAAAATGAGAAATAAAGAACCTAGAAAAAGGAAACAAAGACAATAAAATTTGATTGATTAGTTTGATTTGGAGGAAATTATTCATTGTAATAATTTCCTCCTTTTTTTATAATGTTTTTCCAACTTTAGCAATTGCACTAATAGTCGCATCTAAATCTTCATAAGTTAAAGCATCAGTGATAAACCAGGTCTCAAAAGCACTTGGAGCAATATAAATACCTTCGTTTAAAAGTCCATGAAAAAATTTCTTAAACGTATCATTATTCCCTTTTGCTGAAGATTCAAAATCTACAACCTTTTCTTCTGCAAAATGGACTGATATCATAGAGCCTACTCTATTAATAGTATGAATAATGTTGTACTCTGTTAGTACTTCTTCAATGCCTTTATGTAAATAATCTGTCTTTTGCTCTAACCGATTAAACAATTCAGCATCGTTATTAATTTCCGTTAACATGGCCAATCCTGCAGCCATTGCTAAAGGGTTTCCGCTTAATGTTCCAGCTTGGTAAACTGGACCTAAAGGCGACAAATGATTCATTATTTCCGCACGTGCCGCAAAAGCACCAACTGGCAAACCACCACCAATTACTTTTCCAAAACAGACAATATCAGCATTGATATTGTAAAGCTCCTGTGCACCTCCTTTGGCAAGCCTAAAACCTGTCATTACTTCATCAAATATTAATAGGATGCTATTAGCATCACATAAGCTGCGTAAAGCATCCAAAAAACCTTGTTTTGGAGGAATACAACCCATATTTCCAGCAACAGGCTCTAATATAATACAAGCAATTTTACCCTTATTAGCTTCAATAATTTGCTTTACATTTTCAATGTCATTATACCTAGCAAGTAAAGTGTCTTTAGCAGTGCCTTCTGTTACTCCTGGACTATTAGGTTCGCCTAAAGTTATAGCACCACTTCCAGCTTGGATTAAAAATGAATCACTATGTCCATGGTAGCAGCCAGCAAATTTAATGATTTTGTCTTTCCCAGTAAAGCCACGTGCTAATCTCACTGCGCTCATACAGGCTTCGGTTCCGGAGTTTACAAAGCGTATTTTATCAATATTTGGCACCATAGAAACCGCTAATTCTGCAATTTTAGTTTCTATTTCTGTTGGCATTCCAAACGATGTACCTTGTTTGGTTTTCTCAATTACTGCTTCTACAACAGGTTCAAAAGCATGACCTAACAGCATTGGTCCCCAAGAATTTATATAATCTATAAGTTTATTTCCATCTTCATCAAAAAGATAAGCACCTTTTGCTTTCTTTACAAAAATTGGTGTTCCTCCAACAGCTTTAAAGGCTCTAACAGGTGAGTTTACGCCTCCTGGAATTACTTTTTCGGCGTCAGTAAATAATTTGCTACTACGTTTATAAATCATGAAATTAATTTGATTGTATTTTTAAAATTTGACCAATACTTATTGTATTGTCGCTTAGATTATTTATTCTTTGAAGTTCTGGAACTGTCAATCCATATTTTTTAGAGATGGAATATAGTGTATCTCCTTTAATAACAATGTGTTCAGTTTCATTTTCGGTGACTTGTTCATCTATGACTTGATAATCATTTCCTAAGACCAATTTATCATATTGGTGAAGTTCATAGCGTTCAATTAAGCCAATGAGTTTCTCAGGATATTTTCTATCTGTTGCATAGCCTGCTTTTCTAAGCTCTTTTGCCCAGTTTTTATAATCAGATTTTTTAAGTTCAAACAGTCTGGAATATCGTTTTCTATTGACTAAAAACTCAGAATGATCTCTAAATGAAGTTTCTGCCGAAATGTATTTTCTAAAGCATTCTTGCCGCTCATCGTCATCGTGGTAAATTTTATCACCAGTCCAATCATGGCATTTAATCCCAAAATGATTATTGGCTTCAGCAGCCAAACGACCTCTACCTGATCCAGATTCTAAAATGCCTTGAGCTAAAGTGATGCTAGCAGGAATACCATAAGTGAGCATTTCTTGCATGGCTATGTCTTTGTAAACTTCAATATACTTTGATGTGTTATTGATGACAGGATTAACTATTGCAAGAGTGTCTCTTATTTCAACTTCTTCATTTTTGTTTTCTTCTGGCTCATTTTTTATAATTACTTCTACTGGTTGATCTGATTTTTTAGTAACGATTTTTTTTCGTGAACCACAACCAACACACAAAGTAAACAACAAGATGACAACTAATATTTTTCTCATTATGTTAATATTGTAGGCAGTTTTTTTTGTTTTAATTTTATGTTCATTCCGTCAATTCCTTGTAATCCTCCAGTATGAATGGCTAATATTTTCGTTCCTTTTTCAAAATAACCTTTTTTGATTAGATCAAAAATTCCAAACATCATTTTCCCTGTATATATTGGGTCTAGCGGAATGTTATATTCTTGTTTAAATCTATTAATAAACTCAACCAACTCACTATTTATTTTGGCATAACCTCCAAAATGATAATCTAAGTTAAGCTCCCAATTTGATTTCGCTGTAAATTTACCAATTTCATTTTGTAAAAATTCACCTTTTAACGCTGGAAATCCTAATATTTTTTGATGGGACTTTGAAGCATTGATCAATCCCGAAATGGTGCCACCAGTTCCTACTGCGCAACAAATGAAATCAAAGGTTTCATCCTCCTCTGTTAAAATTTCTTCACAGCCTTTTACTGCGAGTTCATTTGTCCCTCCTTCAGGAATCAAATAATAATTTCCAAACTCATTTTTTAGCATATTTAGAAAAGCGGAAGTGTTTTTTGTTCTATAGGCTTCCCTTGAAATAAACTTAAATTGCATACCACAATTTTGAGCAAATGACAGAGTTGGATTTTCTTGAATTTTGTTGTCTAATTCTTCACCTCTTATTACTCCTACGGTTTTAAAACCAAATTCTTTTCCAACCGAAGCAACAGCTGCAATATGGTTTGAGTAAGCACCTCCAAAAGTTAATAAGCTTTTTTGTTTTTGAGTTTGAGCTTCTTCTAGATTATACTTTAACTTTCGGTATTTGTTTCCAGAAATGAAAGGGTGGATTTTATCTTCACGTTTTAAGAACAATTTCATACCAAAATTGTTTGGTATTTCAACAAGTTGATTTACTGTATTCAATTTATTTAGCATTGCTGCGAATATACTTTAAAAATTGCCAGAATGGTCTTCGTTTTAAGTAAGAAATGTTATGTTCATTGCGGTAAGCTTCTCGCTCAAACGAAATATTTTCATAAGCCAAGCTCCAATTTTTATAGAGAATTAATCTTATAAAAAATTCAATGAGATAAATCACATAAAAAGGAATCACTAATAATTCCAATTGCTGTCTCAAATGAATTTTCTCATGATTTATCAGAGTTTCTCTATGCTTTAAATCAGCAGACTTTAAAAACACAAAGGGAAACAGTGTAATGCCTGAATATCCTTTTGGAACGATATGTCTGTAAATTAAAATCATAACTATAGCACTTCAAAAATCTTTCCAAATTACATTATCTTTGTATAGATATGAAAAAAATTGTCCCAATTGAAGAAGGAGATTATTATGTATCACCTGAAGGTTATAAGGTGTTTACTGAGCAATACCATTTAAAACGTGGTTATTGCTGTGAAAGTAATTGCAGACATTGTCCTTATGGCTTTAACCCTTCGACTGCGCTCAGGACAAGTAACAAAAAGAAACGCTAATGCAAACTGTTACAATGACATTTAAAGAACAAATTTTAGAAGGAATCCCTTCTCAGCTTCCAGATGCAAAACCTTTTGATGCTTCAATAAATCATGCACCAAAGCGTAAAGCTATATTAACTCCTGAAGAACAAAAGCTAGCACTCAGAAATGCATTGCGCTATTTTGAACCAAAACATCACGCTGAATTACTCTCAGAATTCAAGAATGAGTTAGATACTTATGGGCGAATTTATATGTACAGATTTCGTCCAAATTACAAAATGTACGCACGACCAATTGATGATTATCCTGCAAAATCTAAGCAAGCAGCAGCTATCATGTTGATGATTCAGAATAATTTAGATTATGCTGTAGCTCAACATCCTCATGAGCTTATCACTTATGGAGGCAATGGAGCCGTATTTCAAAATTGGGCACAGTACAGACTTACTATGAAATATTTAGCCGAAATGACCAATGAGCAAACTTTAGTCATGTATTCTGGTCATCCAATGGGTTTGTTTCCAAGTCATAAAGATGCGCCAAGAGTTGTAGTTACTAATGGTATGATGATTCCTAATTACTCCAAACCTGACGATTGGGAAAAATTCAATGCCCTTGGCGTCACGCAATATGGACAAATGACAGCTGGAAGTTATATGTATATTGGCCCTCAAGGTATCGTTCATGGCACTACCATTACGGTTTTAAATGGTTTTAGAAAAATCAAGACAGAACCTAACGGAAATTTGTTTGTCACTTCTGGATTAGGAGGTATGTCTGGCGCTCAACCAAAAGCTGGAAACATTGCTGGCTGTATTACTGTTTGTGCTGAGGTGAATCCTAAAATCACCCAAGTGCGATTAGATCAAGGATGGATTGATGAAAAAATTACTGATTTAGATACCTTGGTTGCTCGTGTTAAAAAAGCCAAAGCAGATAAGGAAACGGTTTCACTCGCCTATTTAGGAAATGTGGTTGAAGTTTGGGAAAAATTTGATGAAGCAAACATTCATATCGATTTAGGAAGCGATCAGACCTCGCTTCATAATCCTTGGGCTGGAGGCTATTATCCTGTTGGTTTGTCTTTTGATGATGCTAACGTAATGATGGCGCATAATCCTGAACTATTTAAAGAAAAAGTACAAGCTAGTTTACGCAGACAAGCCAAAGCTATTAACAAACACACAGCAAAAGGGACGTACTTTTTTGATTATGGAAATGCATTCTTACTAGAAGCATCTCGTGCTGGAGCAGATGTGATGGCTGACAACCCAACTTTAGGTAGAGAATTTAAATACCCAAGCTATGTTCAAGACATCATGGGTCCTATGTGTTTTGATTATGGTTTTGGACCATTCCGTTGGGTTTGTGCTTCTGGGAAACCTGAAGATTTGACAAAAACTGATGCTATAGCTTGTAAAGTTTTAGAAGATATAAAAGCAAACTCTCCAAAGGAAATACAACAGCAAATGGCTGATAACATTCAATGGATTAAAGGTGCTCAGGAAAACAAATTGGTAGTTGGCTCACAAGCCAGAATATTATATGCTGATGCCGAAGGCCGTATGAAAATTGCAAAAGCGTTTAATGATGCCATTGCAAAAAATGAAATCGGATACGTGGTTTTGGGCCGTGACCATCATGATGTTTCTGGAACCGATTCGCCATATAGAGAAACCAGCAATATTTATGATGGCTCACGTTTTACTGCTGATATGGCTATACATAATGTGATAGGAGACAGCTTTAGAGGAGCCACTTGGGTGAGTATTCACAATGGTGGTGGCGTTGGTTGGGGCGAAGTTATTAATGGTGGATTTGGTATGGTTCTTGATGGTAGTAATGATGCCGAACGTCGCTTAAAATCAATGTTATTTTGGGATGTAAACAACGGAATTGCCAGACGAAATTGGGCTAGAAATGAAGAAGCTAATTTTGCTATAAAACGCGCTATGGAAGTTGAACCTAATTTACAGATTACCATGCCAAACAATGTTGATGATAACTTATTAAACGCTATATAATACATATCTCAAAGAAATCATTCCCTTTGGACATTGAGCTTGTCGAAATGTAAGGGAAGGTGTCAAGACGGAATTGTCTTGACTTAAGGGTTATTAACTTTAAATATAAACTATGAAAAAGAAAATTTTAAACACATTCCCTGCTTTAATTTTAGTGTTACTGATGACCTCCTGTTCATCAGTAAGAGTTGCATCAGATTATGACAGAGCAGCAGACTTTAATTCTTACAAAACTTTTGCGTTTTATAAAACAGGAATAGACAAAGCAGAAATTAGTGACTTAGATAAACGCAGGATTCTTCGTGCCATTGAAGCAGAAATGATGGCAAAAGGATTTACAAAATCTGAAAATCCAGATTTATTGGTAAGTATTTTCACTAAGTCAAGAGAGAAAATTAATGTTTATAACAATGGCTTTGGACCTTATGGTTATGGTTGGGGTTGGAGTCCTTGGTACTGGGGAAGTTTTAATCAGCAAGTGTCTACTTCAACAGAAGGCTCACTGTACATTGATTTAATTGATGCCAACAAAAAAGAATTGGTTTGGCAAGGCATTGGTAGAGGTTATATAAGCCAAGATATGAGCCGAAAAGAAGAACGTATAAAAGAATTTGTTATGAAAATTATGGAGAAATATCCTCCAGGTATGGAAAACTAAACTTTGGAAAAAGCAACTCAAATGAGTTGCTTTTTTTATTATTCTATAAATTCTTTCAATTATAATCACGAATGTTAAATATTTGTTAAATAATCATTTCGAACTAACATATATTATTGAAAACTACGGAAAAACCGTAATTAATAAAAAAACAAAATTTGTTTATTTCCTTTTTTTTTATAAAATTAAGTTCTGTGTACTCCAAGAAATTGGTTTTATTTCAATTCTCCCTAAGGAATTGTATTTAATAGCAAATTAAACAATCCTATGCTTTAGGCATTATTTGCCTTGATGTGTTGGTTAGTTATTAATACATGTAAATAAAACACAATGAATGCTACAGACAGTTTTCTCACCAAAATTCTTTTTAACTATTTAAAAAGAGAAAATTACACTTTGGATGTTAGTGATTTAAAGCTGCAACTCCAAAGCAATCCAGATTATCCAAGTGTAAAATCTATTACAGATACCTTAGATTATTTTAATATTGACAATATAGCCGCTAATGTTCCTAAAGATGCCTTAGAACAATTGCCGAAATTTTTCCTTGCCATCATCGTGAAAGAACATAAAACCTCTATTGCCCAAGTTGAAATAAGAAAAGGAACTGTAAAATTACTAGACAGTAATGGGAGAAAAGAAAAATTTTCGATCTCAAAATTTAAAGAAATATGGAATGGGACTATCATAGCCATTGAAAAAAAATCAAAGGCCTTTAAAAGCAACTCTAGTATAGCCACTACCCTTAATCATCCAATAGCTCCATTAGCCTTAATTGCTGCTTTCTCAATAATAAATAGTATCATTCAATTTGATGTTCGTATACTAATTTATACTATAACGTCTGCAATTGGATTATTCATTAGTTATTTTATTGTTCGCGAAGCCATTGGCTTGTTTAGTCAAACAACTTCAAAAGTATGCAACTCTAGCACCAATAATACAAGTTGCGAAGAAGTTATCAATTCAAATTCCTCCAAATTATTTGGTTTTTTATCGTTAAGTGATTTAACCATAACCTATTTCTTGTCCTTACTTTTTATCATACCTATTTTAGGCTATGATGCTACATTTTTACTTTTATTAGGTGTTTTGTCTTTTCCAATAATCCTTTACACTGTGTACCAACAAGCTTTTTCAATAAAAAAATGGTGTCCTTTGTGTTTGGTTGTAGCTTCTTTAATTGTTTCCCAAACCATCATTGCCTTTATCACTTTTGATTCCTTTATTTTCAATCTTAATTATAGTTTAATCAGCTTATTCATTTTCAGTTTAGTATATATTTCATGGCTACAGATAAAATCCCTAATAGTAGACAACATGAGTTTAAATCAGGAAGCAACTGAGTATTTAAAGTTTAAACGAAATGAAAAACTCTTTAAGACACTCCTTGAGGAAGAGCCAATTAAGGAGTCTGTTTTTCTAAATGAAAACTCAATTGTGTTTGGAAATCCACATGCTAAACTTACAATTCATACTATAACCAACCCTTTGTGCGGTTTTTGTACCAAAGCATTTAAGTCTTATCATAAGTTATTGCAAAAACATCCAAATGAGATAAAACTGAATGTTATTTTTAATGTGCCTTCAAATAATTTGGAACAACCCTCTTCACAGATTTCACAACGTATTATTGACCTTTATAAAGAAGATAAGCAAACTGCATTTTCTGCTTTGACTTTTTGGTTTGAGGTTAGAGATGTTGAAAAATGGCAATCTAAGTATGGATTGCCAAAGAATGCTTCAGAATTAAGTGTATTAAAAGCTCATAAAAACATCTGTGACAACAATAATATAGCTTATACTCCAGCTACTATAATAAATAACCATAAATTCCCAAAAGCTTATGACCTTAAAGATATATCATTTTTCATAAATAACTTAACAGATACTGACATAAAAAAGAGCCTAGTGTGACCTAGGCTCCAGAACATATCCTTTCGCGAAGGACAGACACAAACTGTGAGTGTCTTTAAATGTTCACAGCAAATATAATTTTTAAATCTTAATAAAATGATTAAAAAAATTTTAGAATTAAAAGGTGCTCAACAATTGAGCAAGAAAGAACAGAACGCTATTAATGGTGGAGCTGGTGGACTTTGCATTGATGAATGTTACAATGGAGGTCCTTGTTCTGGTTCACAATGGTGCCATGTTACAATGTGCTATCCTGCTGGTCCTGAAGATCCTTTCTCATACTTATTTGGTGTTTGTATGGGTAACGAACAATAGCAACTATAATTTCAGGCAAAACTCATACATGAGTTTTGCCTTTATTAAAACAACAAGATTATGAAATTAAGGATTATTTTAGTATTTAGTATTTATCTTATTAGTCATTCTTTATTTGCCCAATATGTAATTAGTATAGATGCAGTCATTTTGGACAAAACAAATAATAAACCGATTCCTTTTGCATTTGTTAGTTTCAAAGAGAAAGCAATTAAAACCATTGCAAATAAAGAAGGTGAATTCTTGTTGAATTTTGAAGAAGCCTTTATTAATAAAGTAGACTTAGTTGAATTTTCAGCTTATGGTTATGAAACTCAAGAAGTGAATATTGACCAATTATATAGACTTTTAAAAAACAGCTCAAAAATTTATCTAAAACCAATAACTACAAGCAGCATAAAAAATAAAATTGGTAAATCCGCTTCGAAAGATAAATTAAACGGCAGAGTGACTTCCAATAACTTGCCGTTACAAGGTGTATCCGTCAAAGTTAAAAATACACTTACAGAATCTAAAACAGATTTTGATGGAAATTTCAGTATAAATGCAAATGATGGGGACGTGATAATTTTTGAATTTTTGGGAATGAAATCTAAAGAAGTTTTGGTTAAAAGCGATATTTTAAAAATAGAATTAGAAACTTCAGCAGAAATACTTGATGAAGTCACCCTAATTGGAAAATCTAAAAAAGAAGAAACAATTGATTTAGGGCAAAATGTAAAAAAAAATTTTGATGCTATCGGAACTTCAATTAACACTATTAAATCAGAGGATATTAAGTCTCATTATTATGATTTAAGTGATTTACTATTAGGGCGATTTGCTGCACTTAACCATAGTAGAGAAGCCAGTATTAATAATTTACAAGGCAAAATATTTGATATTGATGGAATGATATTCACTGGGACAGACATACCTCCCATTGATCCTCAAAACATACAATCTTTAACCATTTTAACCTCTTTAGCTTCAACCACGAAATATGGAAGTTTAGGCAGAGGGGGAGTAATAATTATTAGAACCAAAACGGCAAGTGGAGGTAAAGCTGAGCCAAAGAAACCCTCAGCATTGGTTACTGGGAATGATTATGAGGAGCAAGTACAAAGCATCGAAGCCCTAAACCTCAAGCCAGACTACTTACAAACATTTCTAAATGCTAAGACTTTTGAAGAAGCCAAGCAAGTTTATAAAACCTTAAAACTAGCAAAAGACAACCTTAGTGTAGCCTTTTACCTTGAAGCTGCAGAATATTTCCTAAACTGGGATCAAGATTATGCAATAGACACCTTTAACTATATTGAAGACTTGGCAAAAGACAATGCTAAGGCTTTAAAGTCCTTAGCGTTTAAATATGAGTCGCTCAATATGTTAGAAAAGGCACGTTTGGTTTATCAACGTATTACTTTACTGCGGCCAACAGATGCACAATCCTATCGTGATCTTGCACTTATTTATGTAAGTACAGGTTATTACAACGAAGCCATGAGGCTTTACAAACAAATGCTTAGTAACAGCATTAAAGGCGTAGATTTTTCTGGATTACAACAACCTATAACAGATGAGCTGATGCACTTGTTAGCTACTCATAGAAGTAAAGTAGATTATACAGACATTCCTGCCGATGTGCTTGCGACAAAGTTTAAGCAAGATTTGCGTATTGTATTTGAATGGAACGATCCAAATGCTGAGTTTGAACTACAGTTTGTAAACCCTCAAAAAAAATTCTTTAAATGGGCACACACCAAGTTTGATAATCGTGAGCGTATGCTTGATGAAATAAAAAAAGGCTACACAACAGAAGCCTATATTATTGATGATGCTGATGCTGGAGAGTGGATCATAAACATAGAAGCCTTAGGTGAAACACCAGACATTAACCCTAACTACTTAAAATATACCATATACAAAAACTATGGTTTGCCAAATGAAACTAAAACAGTAAAAGTGATACAACTGGAAAGTATTACCCAAAAGGTAACACTTGATAAGTTTATGTATGAATAAAATAAAAGAGCCTAGTATGACCTAGGCTCTAGAACACATTCCTTTCGCGAAGGACAGACACAAACTGTGAGTGTCTTTAAATGTTCACAGCAAAATTAATATTTAAATTTTGTTATTATGTTAAAAAACATTTTAAACTTAAAAGGTGCTCAACAATTGAGCAAGAAAGAACAGCTATCCATTAATGGTGGAGATAATAGTTGTTGGACAGAACTTGAATGTGAAAGCCAGTGTAATTATGGCGGTTGGTGTGGTCGTAATCTCGTAACTGATTGTTATGATTGTGTTCCTTCTGGAGGAGGCAATCAATAAATTGCAATGGTTGTTATAGCCAGATATTTAATTAGGTATCTGGCTATTTCAGAGTAAATATATATTCGACCTATTATATTAAAGAGTAGATACAAACTGTGAGCTTCATTATATGTTTACATACAATTTAACACCATGAAAAGACTATTTATAAAATTATACTTTATTTTATTTAGCTCTATTATTTTTGCCCAATCTGTGGTAAAAATAGAAGCCACGCTTTTAGACAAAATAACAAAAGAGCCTATTTCCTATGCTAACATCGGTTTTTTTGAAAAGGCCATCGGAACTGTAAGTGATGAAAATGGACATTTCACCCTCTTATATAATAGTTCTTATATTAAGAAAAACGAACCCCTTCAAATATCTACTCTTGGTTATGAATCACTAAAAATACAAATTCATGAATTGTTTGATTTGTTATTAAAGAATAACAACAAAATATTTCTAAACCCTGAACCTCTTAATTTAAATGAAATTCGATTAACCAATAAAAAACGCGAACAAAAAACAATAGGAATAAATGGCATTAATAAAAAAGCCAAAGGTTATTGGTATTGGATGGGTAAGCATGCCCTAGGTGGAGAAATAGCTACAAGAATTAATATTAAAAAGAGAAACACTAAATTACTGGAATTTCAATTTTATGTGAAAGAAAATCTTTCAGACAGTATTATGGTTAGGATTAATGTCTATAACTATGAAAAAAAAGGATTTCCTAATAATAATTTGCTTTCAAAAAACATTTACCATGTTATTAACAAAAAGGCAGGAATAGAAACGATAGACCTAAAACCTTATGATATTGTTGTTAATGACGACATTGTTATTGGTATAGAACTTATAAAAATCTATGGAGATAGGCTAAGATTTGAGGTAGCAGGAAACAATTATCTAGGACCTTCCTATACAAGATATATCAGTCAAGATAAATGGAAACGGAATATAGAAAATGGCGTAAACTTTAGTGTTTTAACATCCATACCGACCAATAAAGACAAAGACATTTCGATTGTTAGAACAGTTCCAGAACGCATCACCTTATATTGGGACACCTCCTTGTCCATGCAAAATAGAGCCATTGACAGTGAGTTGGAGTTGCTTGAAGATTATTTGAATAAGGTTAAAAACACAAGTGTTGAGGTGGTTAAATTCAGCACCAAGATATCAGAATCCAAAGTATTTCCAATTACAAGAGGCAACAGCGATGAACTTATTGAATATCTGAAAGATACAGATTATGAAGGTGCTACCAATTATGCCGATATTTTAAAAGAAAACACCTTTGATGCACAAACCATATTGGTGTTTACAGATGGCAATGCCCAGTTTGAGGCCTTAAAGCAATTGGTGTATGTACCAGCATTTTATATCAGTACATCATCAAATACAAACAAGGAATTATTACAGGCACAAGCCAATTATGGCGAAGGGCATTTTATGGATTTGCTTAAAATAACCAAAAAAGAAGCTTTAAATTTCATGCTCAATGAGATTGAAGACGAAACGGTTTATGAAGATGTAAACACTAAAGTGATCCATACAATTTACGGAAGCGTTACAAGTGATTCACTTTTTATCCAAGGTGCAAAAATCAATGTTAAGAACAGTTATGTACAGACCATTTCAGACGTCGATGGAAACTACAAAATAGAAGCATCAGAAGATGATATATTACAAGTCAGTGCTTTAGGCATGTTACCAAAAGAGGTCTTAGTGAGCAACCAGCCAAATGTAAACATTAACCTAAAACCAGATGGTCAACTTTTAGACGAGGTTTTATTAAGAGCAAAAGCAAAAAAGGAAATTGTGCTAACGCCTTATGGTAAAAAAGATGCCAACTCGGTTGCTTACTCATCAAGTGAAATCACAAATAAAGATATAAATGCGTCTCATCAAACCTTAGATCAATTGGTTGCTAAACTACCTGGAGTCATGGTTTCCGGATTTGGCGATAGGAAAAGATATAGTTTTTTAGTAAATACATTTGCTACGACAGGAGTTTATGTGGATCCAAATCCAGTAATTGTTATTGATGATGTGATGTATATGCAAAGTGATGGATTGGACAAGTTACCACCAATTGATTTGCAAACTATTGTTAGTATTAAGGCTATTAAATCTGTGGTTGGTACTACTCGTTATGGTTCAGCTGGAGCTTATGGAGCTATAGAAATTAGAACAAATGCATCAGCACTTTCTGAAGCAAAAAAACCAGTTAAAAAACCATCTGCACTAGCTCAAGGCAATGATTACCTTGATGAAGGCATATCGTTTTTTGAAGACAACAAAGAACCTTCAAAATATATAAAACAACTTAGTGTTGCAGCGACATTTGAAGAAGCAAAAAATATGTATTACAGACAAAAGAATCAAATGGAGGTAGTGCCAACTTCTTATGTTATTGAAGCCTCTGAGTATTTTGAAAAATGGGATAAGGATTTTGCCAACAATGTGTTGTCAAACATTGCGGAATTTGCATACAACAACGCAAAAGCATTACTGACATTAGCTTATAAATTTGAAGAAAAACAAAAATTTAATGAAGCTGAATATATCTATGAACGTATTGCCATACTAAGACCAACAGATGCTCAGTCGCATAGAAATTTGGCTCAGATTTACGAAAAAACCAAAGCTTATGATGAGGCTCTAAAGCTTTACAAACTAATGTTGAGCAATAGTATAGAAGGAGTTGATTTTACTTCCATAGAACAAGTTATAGCCAATGAGTTTTCACGATTTTTGGCGCACAACAGAAATAAGATTGATGTTTCAGACATACCATCAGATTATTTAAATGCCAAGTTCAAGTACGACCAACGTATGGTGTTTGAGTGGAACGAACCCAACACAGAGTTTGAACTGCAATTTGTAAACCCATTGAAGAAGTTTTACAGATGGTCGCACACACAGTTGGAAAACCAAGCACGAATGATGGATGAAATTAATAATGGTTATGCCATTGAAGAATACATTATTGATGATGCTGAAGCTGGAGAATGGCTCATTAACATTGAAAGTTTAACTGAAGAGGCAAATTCCATCAACCCAACATACCTAAAGTATACCGTTTATAAAAACTATGGCTTGCCAAACGAAACACAAACTGTAAAAGTGGTAAAACTTAGTGACTGTAAGCCTAAGGTAACTTTTGACAAGTTTTTGAATCAATAGCAAGTGAATAAGAATTAAAGTTTAATTTTCACTAACAATACTTATTATACATATGAGCAAGACAATTAATTCTCTCTTAATAGCATTAATAATGACATCATGTAAACCTGCCTTTGAGGAAGTTGAAATCGATGAAAACTTTAAAAACAATTATAAATTCAATTCAGAAATTGAAAGGATGATAAAGAAAGCTTCTGAACCAGATTATGAACTTGCCGCAACATATTCAGCAGTCAAAGGAAATCATAAAAAGGCTTTAGAGTATTGGGATTTGGTTATGCCACCAAAGACAGAAATATACACAAAAAAACAAAGTGATTCTATTAATGAAATTTATGGAATAGTTCAAGCCAAGAAATATGTTATTGATCAAGCAAAACAGAATCAAATCGTAATAATAAATGAATACCATCATAATGCTTCACATAGAGTTTTTACGGAATCATTACTAGCTGAACTATATAAAAATGGATACAGAAACTTATTTCTTGAAGCACTTAGTAATGGACAATATGTAGATTCTCTACTTAATGATAGAAAATATCCTATTCAAAAAACTGGGTTTTTTACAAGGAATCCACAATTTGGTAACTTAATAAGAACTGCGTTAGAAATTGGATTTAAAGTACATCCTTATGAAACAACCCAACCACAAGGAGGTGAAATTAGAGAAATTGATCAGGCTAATAACATTCATGCAATTATTAAAGCCAATCCAAATGAAAAATATTTAATCCATTGTGGATTAGGTCATGCTTTAGAGGGAAAACTTAGTTTCTTTGGAGGATTATCCTTGGCAGGAAGGTTAAGACAATTAACTGGAATTGATCCACTCACTATTGACCAAGTTTATTATACAGAAAAAAGTAAAGTTGAGTTTACCAATCCTTTACGAAAAGCAATCCAAATAAAAGAACCTTCAGTGCTTTTAGACAATAATGTTCCTTTTTCCTATAAAAACAATGAGAGTTGGATGGATATTGTTGTTTTTCATCCAAATACAAGCTATACTTACAACAGACCGAATTGGCTTTTAAAAGATAATCATCAATTTGTTAAAATTGATTTAAATGATTTAGAAACTGATTTTCCAATTATGGTTATGGCTTATTATGAAGAGGATAATATTAATGAAGCTGTTCCCATTGATGTTGTTGAAGTTACAAACCCTCAAGATTCATGTTATTTAGCATTAAAAAAGGGAAGATATCAAATAGTAACAATAGACGAAAATGGAAAAAGAACTCTTTCTAAAAAGAAAGTAAATTTTTAACAAACCCTCCATTGTTAATAACCAAAAATCCTTTTAACAGTTTCCAGTTGTAATATTAATTAACTTAGAGTGCTACTTAAAGTATCCACTCAATATTTAATATTATGAACCCTAAGTCTCCACTTAAAGGACGTGGTGCACAATTAAATGTACCTAATCGCTTCTTTCAATTAAGCCACGAACAGCGTGACGATTTCTTGGAATTTTGTCATAAAGAAGGCGAAGTTGCCGACAAAAACAAAACGCTATACCTTCCTGTTTTCCCAAAAACCATCGTGAATAAAGTCACAAGTCCTGATGTTGGAATGATGTACTCCATGAACCCTTACCAAGGCTGCGAACATGGTTGTGTGTATTGTTATGCCAGAAACAGTCACGAGTTTTGGGGATTTAGCGCTGGACTCGATTTTGAAAGACGCATTTTAGTAAAAAAAGATGCTCCAAAATTATTAGAACAATTACTCAAAAAGAAAAGCTGGAAAGCTCATACTATTGTACTCTCTGGAAATACAGATTGTTACCAACCAGCAGAAAAGCAATTTGAAATTACAAGACAATGCTTAGAGGTGTTTTTAAAGTACAAACATCCTGTTGGCATCATTACTAAAAACGCGTTGATTTTACGTGATTTAAAAATTTTAAAACAACTGGCAAAAGATAATTTGGTAGGAGTCAACATATCCATTACGTCTTTGTCTGAAGATACGCGTCGCATTTTAGAACCACGAACAGCCACTATTAAAAAACGCATTGAAACCGTTAAGGAATTATCAGAAAACGGAATTCCGGTCAATGTGATGTTAGCACCTATAATTCCCTCAATTAATAGTCATGAAATTTTACCTATGGCGAAAGCAGTTTCTGAAGCTGGAGCTTTGAGTATTGCGCATACCATTGTAAGATTAAATGGCGCTATTGGCGACATTTTTACCGATTGGATTCATAAAACACTTCCAGATAAAGCAGAAAAAGTGTTGCATCAAATTGAAAGTTGTCATGGTGGAAATTTAAATGATAGCAGGTTTAAAACCAGAATGCGAGGAGAAGGACAAATAGCCAAACAAATAAACGATTTAGTGCATTTGGCAAGACACAACTATTTTAAAGGGAAACAAATGCCAAGATTAAATACTGAGCTTCATGAACAATATAAAGATGGTCAGATGAGGTTGTTCTAAGAATGTCATTCAGAGCATTCCGACAATTGTCGGAGTCGAAGAATCTTTTTCTACAGATTTGGTAAATATAAATTTACTTTAATTCAAACTTTTCTCAAACACAATTTTTGTTTGTCCAACATCATTAGTGTAAACACTTTTAATATCGAAACCATTTTTTAAATTCAAAATCATCATAGGCTTAAAACGATTCATAGATTTAGTTCTCATGGTTTGATAGCCTTTTGCTTTAACTTCTTGTTCTTGTAATTCGGCAAGCTTTTTTGCGATCCCAGTTCTCCTATATTCAGGTAATACTCCTCCAACCCAACTGTAAAAGGTAGTGTCGTTATAGCGATAGCCTATTTTAAAACCTACAAGTTGATTTTGATGATAGCAAAGCGCAATTAGGAGTTCTTCTTTTTGGTGAATTCGGTCTTTAAAGAAATCTAATTTATAATCATCAAAAATAGATTTGTAAACTACTAAGATGTCCTCAAGTAATTCTTTAGAAGGTATTCCTTCTACTATTTTAAAAGTAAATTTATCGTTTTCCATCCCATTCGGCATAAAATTGATTTAAATACTGCTCCATAAATTTGTGCCTATCTGAGGCGATTCGCCTCCCAGTTTTGGTGTTCATTTTATCAGAAAGCAACAACAATTTTTCGTAAAAATGATTAATGGTTGGTGCAGTAGACGTTTTATATTCCTCTTTAGTCATGTTCATGTTTGGTTTAATTGAAGGATCAAACAGCGCTCTATTTTTAAATCCTCCATAATTAAAACAGCGCGCAATACCAATAGCTCCAATAGCATCCAATCGGTCTGCATCTTGAACAACGTCTAATTCTGGCGACGTAAATTTTTCACCTTCTTCCAGAGATTTATTAAATGAAATGTTTTCAATTATTTTAATAACATGTTCAATCACCAAACTATCTACATTGTGTTTAAACAAAAATTCCCTCGCCATTTTTGGTCCAATAGTGTCGTCGCCATCATGAAATTTACTATCAGCAATATCGTGTAATAAAGCACCAAGAGCTACAACCAAAGCGTCAACATTTTCGCCTTTTGAAATCAGTATAGCGTTATGATAAACCCTTAAGGTGTGAAACCAATCATGACCACCTTCGGCATCTTTTAAAGTGGCTTGCACATAATTTTTGGTGACTTCTATGAGGTTGTTATTCGTCATAATTGATAGCGTTAATAATAGTTTGTTCAACTTGTTTTACCAATGTAAGTGGTTCTTCAGAATTAACTGGAATGGGCTGATGTACGTTAAAGGTAATATGAGCTCCTAAACCCATTGGGAATTTTCCATAACGCAACGTTTTCCAAGAATTATTAATTGAAACAGGAACTACTAAAGCATTTGGCATGTGATTCATCAAGGTAATTAACCCTTTTGTTTTAAAAGGCTTTGGTAGACCTGTTCTGCTACGTGTTCCTTCAGGAAAAATAACAGCTGCCCAATTGTTTTTATCAACGCGTTTAGCAAAATCTTCAATAGCCTTAATAGATTCAACAGGCTTCTTTCTATCAATTAAAACAGAACCTCCATTTCGCAAATTGTAAGACACACTTGGAATTCCTTTGCCTAATTCCTTTTTACTAATAAATTTAGGATGATGTTTTCGCATGTACCACATTAAAGGCGAAATGTCATACATGCTTTGATGGTTGGCAACGATAATTAAAGGTTGGTTTGTATTAATCTGATAAGGATTGCTGAACGAAAATCGAGTTCCTAAAATATTTAAACAACGCATCAACCAAAACTGCAAACAAATCACGACTCGTTTATGCGCTTGGTAACCTAGTACATTAAAAGCAAACCATTGTATAGGATGAAAAATAACTAGAGTTAATCCGAAACAAATTAAATATAGAACGGTTAAAGGATAAGCTAACAATTTAATCATGTTGTAAAAGTAATTCAATGCCAATAATGCACAAAAAAACCACGAGAATTTCGTGGTTTAATTTTTTATTGGTCATTGCGAACACAGTGAAGCAATCTCATGAATAGAGTTTTAATCAAAAGATTACCACGTCACTTTGTTCCTCGTAATGACATTCTTTTTAACAATGTGTGTTGTATGCATCAACTAAATTGTCAGCAATTAACTCTGCTGGACGACCTTCAATATGATGACGCTCTAACATGTGTACTAATTCTCCATCTTTAAACAATGCCATACAAGGTGAACTTGGCGGAAACGGAATCATAAATTCACGAGCTTTATCAGTTGCCTCTCTATCAACACCTGCAAAAACCGTTACTAAATGGTCTGGACGCTTAGCGTTTTGTAAACTTTGTCTAGCTCCTGGACGTGCATTTGCTGCAGCACAACCACAAACCGAGTTCACAACTACTAAGGTTGTTCCTTGTTTTGCTATAGCAGCTTCAACCGCTTCAGCTGTATGTAATTCTTCAAAACCTACTTTTGTAAGGTCTTCACGCATT
>JAUIGO010000103.1 GCA_030429955.1 Bacteroidia bacterium | reverse complement strand
TCATCAATAAGCGATAGTTGGTATGGTTTTGCACAAAATGTTAAGCGTATTGAAGACTATTATGAACTTTTGGAAGAGAACAAAATACCTGTTTTTAGAGGACATATACTCAATACCGAAGATTTAATAATCAGAAAACACATCCTCAACCTGATGTGTAACTTTAAAACCTCGTGGATGGATCCCAATATGAAAATCCCTGAAATTTCTGACATACTCATTCAGTTAAAAGAAATGGAAAAAGATGGACTTATTGAAATAAACTCCACATATATCAAGGTGCTTGAAAAAGGATATCCTTATGTTAGAAATGTGTGCATGGCATTTGACTTACTTTTAAAACGGAAAACACCAGAAACACGTTTGTTTTCAATGACTATTTAATAAACACTAAAAAACCAATAAGATGAAAAAAATAATTGTACCAATAGATTTTTCAGAGCATTCTGAATATGCTCTAAAAACAGCTGCTAAATTGGCAAAAAAGTACGATGCCGAAGTATTGGCATTGCACATGTTAGAAATGTCCGATAGTTTGCTCACTGAGAATGAAAATGAAGGTGAGCAGTACCGAAAAACAGTGTTTTTCTTAAAGCTTGCAGAGCAAAAGTTTGAGGCTTTTTTAGAAAAACCATATTTACAAGATGTAAAACTGGTTCCAATTATAAAACACTTTAAGGTGTTCAGCGAGGTTAATGATGTGGCAAACAAAGAGCATGCAGATTTAATAGTAATGGGTTCACATGGCACTAGTGGTTTTAAAGAATTCTTTGTCGGATCAAACACAGAACGTGTTGTTAGAAATGCAGACATTCCTGTTTTGGTAGTAAAGCACGAATTGGAAAACATCAATTTTGAAAAAGTGCTTTTTGCCACCAATTTTGATGATGAAAATATTCAACCATACCTAAAAGCATCCCGATTGTTTGAGAAACTAGGCTCTAAATTAACACTGTTATATGTTAATTTACCAAACGAGCACTTTAAAAGCTCAATAGAAATTGAAAGTAAAATTACAGAGTTTTTAATGACTGCTCATGGAAATTTAGATCAACGAGATAACGTTGCTTATCATGCAGATTACACAGTTGAACAGGGTATTTTAAACTATGCCGATAAAATAAAGGCAGATTTAATAGCAATTCCTACACACGGAAGAAAAGGTGTTACACATTTCTTTGCTGGAAGTATTGGCGAGGACGTGGCAAACCATTCAGAATTACCGGTAATTACATTCAAAATTTAAATATAGATTATAATTGTTCATTATATCATTTGTTAAAAGGAGTTGGAATTTTGTCTAACTCTTTTTTTTTGTTATTTTTTATATATAAAATTCTTTTAAAATAATTAACAATAACAGGTTCATTATTAAGGTTTTAACAATAGGCTAAACTCAATAAAGATAGTTTTATCCTAAATATGATTTTTATCATATTTTTTACCTTATTAAGGTTATAATTTTGAACCATAAATTAAAACACATTATGAAGTCAACACTAAAACTATTAGTATTATTCTTATCACTAGCAATTGTAAGTTGTGGTGGTGAAGAGAAAAAAGATGAAAAAGAAAAAGTTCAACTTAAAAAACAAACAACAACCAAAAAAGCAGAGCCTGCTGCTGCAAGTACTAAAGCATCAGAAACTATTGACTTAACCAATAAAGGAGTTGGGCCAATAACTTCTGTAGATATTTCAGCTCCAGTAGATCAAGCTATGGCAGCAAAAGGAAAAGAGGTGTACGATAAAATGTGTACAGCATGCCACAGAGTTGACAAAAAATTCATTGGGCCAGCTCCTGCAGGAATTATGAAGAGAAGAACTCCGGAATGGATAATGAACATGATTCTAGACCCAGAAGGAATGGTTAAAAATGATCCTTTGGCAAAAGCATTGCTTATGGAGTTTAATGGTTCGCCAATGGCTAATCAAAATTTATCAGAAGAAGAAGCCAGAGCTGTGCTAGAATATTTTAGAACATTATAAAACAAGCCAAAATATGAAACCAATTAAACATCTGTTTTTTGCCTTTGCATTGGTAGCATTGATTTGCTCATGCAAAAACGAAAATAACGAAGCCTCAACGACCTCTACAGCTAACCAAGCTGATAACACTGTAACTGAACGAACTGGTCAAGCTTTTATTGAAGATGATGAAAGCAAACCAACAGTTTTAAGTATTGCAATTGGTTCAAAAGACCATACCACTTTAGTTGCTGCAGTACAAGCTGCACAGCTTGAAAACGCATTGGTAAATGCAGGACCACTAATGGTATTTGCACCAACTAATGAAGCATTTGCTGCATTGCCAGAAGGAACTGTTGAAAATTTGCTAAAACCAGAAAATAAAGATGCTTTAGCAAACATTTTAAAGTATCATGTAACTCCTGGGAATTATTCTAAAGATTTTTTGAAGAAATTCAAAAAATTAGGACAAGCAAATAATGCCTATGTTCAAGTTGAAGTAGTTGATGGAGAACCACTTATTGGTGGTGCAAAAATCTTAGCAAGTATTCCAGCTGGCAATGGTATTGTGCATGTTATTGATAAGGTATTATTGCCACCAACAAACGAATAAAAAACACTAATTAAAATTATAAAAAAATGAAAAAAATATTTAAATCAACCGTTGCAATGTTAAGTGTTCTAGTAGCATTTACAAGTTGCAACAACTCTGGAAACTCAAATGGCAAATCTGGAGCATTATCTAGTAACATTGCTGAAAAAGTATATGTAGCTCCTGGCGAACATGACTCCCATTATGCATTTATATCTGGAGGTTATAGTGGTAACTTAACTGTTTATGGGTTGCCATCTGGTAGAATGTTTAAAGAAATTCCTGTATTCTCACAATTTCCAACTTCTGGGTATGGATATTCTGAAGAAACAAAACCAATGTTAAACACATCTCATGGGTTTATACCTTGGGGAGATTCTCACCATCCAGACATTTCACAAACAAATGGAGAAATTGATGGGCGCTTTATTTTCATCAACGAAAACAACACACCAAGAATCGCTAAAATAGATTTAAAAACTTTTGAGACTACCGAAATTATTGAAGTTCCAAATAGTGCAGGTAACCACAGTTCTTCTTTCGTAACAGAAAATACAGAATATGTAGTTGCAGGTACACGTTTTTCGGTTCCAGTGCCACAACGTGATATGCCAATTAAAGATTACAAAGGTAATTTCCAAGGTGCATTGTCATTTATTAGTGTAGCACCAGAAACTGGAAATATGGATATAAAATTCCAAGTGCTGATGCCTGGTTTTAACTACGATTTATCACATCCTGGACGTGGAAAATCTCACGGTTGGTTTTTCTTTACAACATATAATACAGAAGAAGCAAGCACGCTTTTAGAGGTTAACGCATCACAAAACGATAAAGATTTTATTGCAGCTGTAAACTGGAAAAAAATTGAAGAATACGTAAATAATGGTGGTGGTACAATGATGCCAGCAGAATATGCACATAACGTATATGATGAGCATACACATACTGCAACATCTACTATGAAAAAAGAAGTACGTGTAATTAACCCAATTGATGTTCCTGGAGCTGTATATTTTTTACCAACACCTAAATCACCTCATGGTTGTGATGTAGATCCTTCAGGAGAGTATATTGTTGGTAATGGTAAACTTTCAGCAAATTTAACAGTGCATTCATTTACAAAAATGTTAGCCGCTATTGAAAATGAAAAATTTGATGGTGAAGCGTATGGCATTCCAATTTTAAAATTCGAAGATGTATTGGCAGGTTCTGTTGAGCAACCAGGTTTAGGACCTTTACATACTGAGTTTGACGGTCAAGGAAATGCGTATACAACATTCTTTATCTCTTCTGAAGTTGTAAAATGGAAATTAGGAACTTGGGAAGTCAT
>JAUIGO010000102.1 GCA_030429955.1 Bacteroidia bacterium | reverse complement strand
CTGTTGTCTTCTGTGCTTTCGTGTACGTCGTCAGCTGGTACTTTAAACTCTATTTCTCTGTTTCTGTCGTGCATTGATGGGAGTAAATTGTCTTCGTTGTCTAGGACTTTGTACTCTACTTTATCAGCATTGTAAAGGTCAACCAAATCTTGACGTGATGAGTTGCCTGGCTTATCAAAGAATGCTTTTTTATGCTCTTCTTGATGTTTTCTGTTTGTTTGTGCCGATTGTATCATTTTTGTATCGTCAAGCTTTTCTATTGTATGGTTTCTGCCTTCGCCTATGAAGTAAACATCGTATTGATTAGGTACTCTTTCGTCGTAAGTGTCCATCTTTTTAGGGTCATTTACTAGAAATAGATTTGCATAATTATCATCGTCAAAGTGTGGGATTACAAATATTGGTAACCCTTCGTAAGAAGCATTTAATTCTAAACAGTGATAATTCATTTTTGTTTTATTATGTATTACACTAATTGAGCCGTGTGATACTAATGTTTTTGATGATATTATGTGTTGATTTCTAAATTCGTCTGGACATCTCCAAAATTCAATTGCCATTTTATTTTTATCACTAACTAATAGAGGTTCTTGAGTCCCTTTTCCGTAATATTCTGCTACATCTTTTATTTTTGGTGCTATTTTATCGCCGTTTTCTTTTGCGATTTTTGTTAATTCTGCAACTTCTGATTGCGTTGATTTATGAAATTCTCTGTAAAATGTATCTAAATATACTTCTAAGCCATCCCATACGGCATCTGCTTTATTTGCTAATTTCATAATTGGAATAGGTGAAGCACCTAGCACAGGTTTTGCTCTGCGTTCTCTTGATGCTTGCCAAGATTGAGCAGTTAAAGGCATTGACTGTGCGTATTTGTTTACTTCTTGCAGCATTCTCTCACCAAATCCTTTAAATGGAAATGTTGGAATCTCTGGCAAAGGATAGATAAGTGGGGGGTTCTTTTGTCCAGGGAATACAGAATGAAAGAATGAAGTGCTGAAGTATTTTAGGGCTTCATCTGAGTATAATGACTTTACAAATTGGCGTAATCTTGCTGATTGGAATGAGCGTGAGTTATCGACCACCATCCCATAACGAGGCAATCCAACTTTTAAGTAAGCGTCTTCTATTACGTTGATTATTTGGTTTGTGTCTTCGTTTTGGATTGGGCGAATTGCGATGACATCACCAGTAAATCCACATATAACTGTTATGAAGTTTATTCTTGTGCTTACTTCTTTGCCTGTTTCTGGGTCAATTAATTTTACATAAGTATCAAGTGCAGTTGCATCTATAAACCATATTTGACCATAGCCCATGCCTTTTTGGATGTACTTTTCGCTATAAAATAGGCGAGATGTTCCCCAAGATATTCTTGTAATATGTTTTTGCATTTCTGGCAAATCCCATTTTGCTTTATGGGCTAGTTCCCATTTTTTAGAGAAATATGCACCGACATAATTCTTTTTGTCTTTTCGCATTATTCTTTTGTGATAGTAGAACATTGCCATTTCATTCTCATTTTCCCAATCGACAGGGATTTGCCCCGCCAAATCACGTGCTATAACTAAACGGCAAGCTAATGAACACGCCTCAAATACTCCACGTCTATTAGCTGACTCTAAGTATAAATCGTAAGTTGTGTCAGTTACTTTTTTGTCGAGCCAGTCTCTCTGGGCTTGGCTGTAATTTTTTGGCTTACGTGGTTTCCCTTTATCGTCTCTTGTTTTTGATTGCAATTTTTTATCGGTTTTAGTTACTGATTTGTTTGATATATCTAAGCCCCACAACTTTGTGATTGAGGGATCAAGTAGATTAATAGGTTTTTTAATTCCTTTTACTCTAACTTTTTTAGCTATGTAGTCTTTGTAGTTTCGTTTTACTGTTGAAGCACCAACGTTACAAAAATTCACTACATCATTTATTGTAACGTAGCCTTCTACTCTTGCAATATCTAAGTTTTCGTAAATTTCCATTATTGATTACTCATTTTTAGAATTTTAGCAGTTTCTTCGTTAGATTGATTTACTAATTTCATTCTGCTTTGAATTTCTTTGTTTATCATTTTTACAATAGTTGGTTCGCCTAATTTATATGACCTTTTAACAGACTGTCTATGTCTTTTAGTTTTTTCGCTAACGTCTTTCAGAATTCCTCTGAATGGATGTTTTTTAAAATCTATTTTTATTGCATTATTACCAATAGTCATAATTTGTTTCTTGTTTTTTTATGATGTTTCATTAATATTACATTAATGTTCCCTTTTTCTAAAGCAAAACTATGGAATAGTTAACTAACTTCCAAATTTTTAGTAAACTATTTTTATATTTTTTTGATTTTAGTTAACATTTTAGCACATTCAATTAACATAAAGGGCTTTTTTAGCTACTATTTAATATTTTTTATTAAATTATTGGACTTTATTAAATTTTTAGTTAATTTTGCTATTGTAAATGGATATTAAAACAAAATGAATAAGAATTTTGGCGATAGATTAGAATTTGTTGCGAAACAAATTTTTAAAAGTCAAAAAGAATTAGCTGATGTATTAAATTATAATCGTGCTACAATTTCGCAAATTAAAACGGGTTTTACTGCGTTTGGTAAAGTTCCACAATCGAAATTTAAAGCAATCGGCATAAATCCTTTGTGGCTTAAAGATGGTGTCGGTGATATTTTCGCCGATAATGAAGAGGGTATTTCACGCCGGAAAAGATACTACGACAAACTGCACAAATCTACCAACCAGCGTGATAGTGTTGGAATATTCGAGAGGATCAAAGAAATCCAAAAAAGTTATTACGAAAATTTTAAGTTTGAAATTGAGTTCGGAGCAATGCCGATTAATGTGGCGAATAGTTTGGCAAATGCTGATAAAGACAGTTCTTTTTATATAGATAAATTTAGATCTGTTGGCTTTTCGGTTGAGTATATTATAGATGGTGTTGGTGAAATGTATGATTTGGACACGGAAGTTGGGCGGAAATTGAGGGATAAGGCGAACGGCGATGATGAGATTGTAAAAAGTACTGAGTATGCGGATTTGACGAAAAGGGATTTGAAGGGGTTAAGGAATGTGCTGTCAGATAGTATAAGTCCTTATTTAAGTGAGAATGAGGTATTGATACCGTACTATGAAACGAGCGTGAGGGCTGGGCTTCCGACGGAGGTTTTTGAGATGCCGACTATGTTTGTGAAGGCAATTGGTGTGAATAATCGTAGTTGTTTTCAGGTGAAGGTGAGTGGTGATAGTATGGAGGATTTTGGGATTTTTGACGGCGATAATGTGATTTTGGATAAGAATGTGAAGCCGAGAGAGGGTAAAATCATACTTGCTATGGTGGATGGTGAGTTTACGCTCAAGAAATACGGCACTTATGAGAATCAACCAGCGTTGATTGCTGGACATGGTGATTATGCTCCTATTTTATTGAAAAAGGATGTTGAGATTGTGGCTGTGATGATTAGATTGATTAGAGATTATTGACAAATTAAGTGAACTTTAATGGGCTTTAAAAAGATTTTACTTTACATAATTAAGTTGTGTATTACCAAATTAAGTGAACTTTATTAAAGAATTGTAGAATAGTAGCCAAGATTATTAAAAATTATGTGGGCTTTAATGGGCTTTATGGACTTTATTATGATGAAATGGAATTACCAAATTAAGCGAACTTTATTAAGTTATGCGTTGTAGTGGAATTGTGAAAGTGTATAGTAATATTAACAGATAGGCACGTAAGCGATGCACAAGGCGAAGCGTAAAGCCATAAAACAATAAATAGATAAGGATAACCGAGCCGTGAATAAAGTATCGTTAATTTGTGAAAAGCACTTGCGAGAACGCCCTATTTACGTGGGTGTATATTGTGAATAATTTAGTAATTTATAATATTTTATTAAAAACAAAGCAATTATTAAACAGACACCTATAAGTTGAAGTATATTAACTTGATAAAAA
>JAUIGO010000101.1 GCA_030429955.1 Bacteroidia bacterium | reverse complement strand
AACAAGCATTTCCAACCCGAAAAGAGCAGCTATTGTAAAAGAGGTTTTTGAAGGCTCTAACAATTACATGAAATCGGGTTATGAAATGCGTAAAGTCATTAATAAACTGAATGAAGTTGACTTTAACAATTCGGAAGACAAACACATATTTGGCGATATATACGAAAGCATTTTAGTTGAACTGCGTGATGCTGGAAACAAAGGCGAATACTATACACCAAGAGCTGTAACGCAATTAATGACCCGAATGATTGACCCAAAATTGGGCGAAAAAGTGTTAGACCCTGCTGCTGGTACTGGTGGTTTCTTAACAGCAGCAATCGACCATATACGAGAAAATTATGTGCATACGGTAGATGACGAGCACCAACTGCAAAAAAGTATTACAGGTTGGGAATTTAAGCCTGTTGCCTATGTATTGGGCTTAACCAATTTGATATTGCACGAAATGGACATTCCAGACTATCATTATATGGATAGTTTAAAAAAGGAATATAACAGCATTGGAGCAAAAGACCGAGTTGATGTTATTTTGGCAAATCCGCCATTTGGGGCAAGTATTGCAGATGGCGTAGAAACCAACTTCCCTGCAACCTACCGTTGTAAGGAATCTGCCGATTTGTTTGTGATTTTGATGTTACAACTCTTAAAACCAAAAGGACGTTGGGCAATTGTATTACCTGATGGCTCTATAACTGGTGATGGCGTAAAAGCAAGAATACGTGAAAAACTATTGACCGATTGTAATTTACATACTATTATTCGTTTGCCACAAAGTACCTTCTTCCCTGCTACTGTAAGTACCAACTTATTGTTTTTTGAAAAAGGAAGTAAAACAAAAGATATTTGGTATTACGAGCACAAATTACCCGAAGGTCAAAAATCCTATTCTAAAACCAAACCCATACAGTTCAGCGAATTCCAACCAATTATAGATTGGTGGAACAATCGAAAAGAAAATGACCAAGCTTGGAAAGTCAGTATAAATGACTTAAAAGATTGGGATTTGGATATTAAGAATCCGATAGTTGAGGAAGAAGAAAAAACCTATACTTCTACTGAATTACTATCTAAGCTTGAAAAATCATTTCAATCAAGCGGTGCTATTATCAACGAAATAAAAGAGATGTTATAATGGCAAAAGGAAAAACTTTAGGAGAGTATATTGAAAAGTGGCACGTAAAGAAAGCTGATTGGCAAGGTGAACATGAATTAGAGGTACTTGGTGTCTCTAATGTAGATGGCATAACAACTACTTCCCATGTAAAATCAGAAGACTTATCAGGTTATTTGGTAATTGAACCAAAAACCTTTGCATACAATCCTTATCGTATTAATGTTGGTTCAGTTGGTCTTACGCCAGAGAACACATATGGTGTTGTAAGCCCAGCTTATATAGTTTTTAAAGTTCAAGAAGGTAAATTAATACCTGAACTATTGTTAGAGTTTTTAAAATCATTTGATGGGCTACAACAAATAAATAAGTATGCAAGAGGTACTGTTCGTAAAGCACTAAGATTTGATGATTTATGCAAAATAGAAGTAAACTTTCCAAGCTTTGAAGAGCAAAAAAGTATTTTTGAAAAAAAACTAATAGTCGAGAAAAAAAGTGATGAATTAGAAACCGAAATCCAAACACAAAAACAACTTCTTACCAAACTCAAACAATCCATTCTTCAAGAAGCAATAAAAGGCAAACTAACAGCTGATTGGCGAGCACAAAACCCAAATACAGAACCTGCCAGCGAATTACTAAAACGCATAAAAGCAGAAAAAGCTCAGTTAATAAAGGACAAGAAACTTAAAAAGGGGAATACAATAAATCACCCAAGAAATCTAATCGCAGAAAGTTCATTTCCAAATAACTGGCTTAAAATTAAAGCTGACGAAATATTATTTGTAACCAAGCTTGCTGGTTTTGAATATTCAAAACATATCTCTCTCCAACACAATGGAGAAATCCCTGTAATTCGAGCACAAAATGTCAGGCCTTTGAATATTGATAAAAGCAATCTCCTTTACATAGATAGAGAAACGAGTTTGCTATTAGATAGATGTTCCTTAACTAAACCATGTTTGTTAGTGACATTTATTGGTGCAGGCATAGGAGATGTTGCTACTTTCAAAGAAAATGAAAGATGGCATTTGGCACCAAATGTTGCTAAAATGGAACCATTTGACGGTTGTGAAAACCTAATCAATATTACTTATCTAAACTATTTTCTTTTATCTCCTATTGGCAGGGATGAAGTTTTTAAGCATATTAAAGCTACAGCACAACCAAGTTTATCAATGAGTACGATAAGAGATATTGACTTTTTAATTCCACCTCTTGAGGAACAAAAAGCAATCGTAGAAAAAGTGGAAACCCTAATGCAAAAATGCACGAAATTAGAAGAAGAAATAAAAACCAGTGAAGCCAATGCTCAAATGCTAATGCAAGCAGTTTTAAAAGAGGCCTTTGAGGGTAAACAAGAAGTTGTTGAAGTATGAAAATAAGGAGCATTGCAATAGAAAATATAAAAGGACTTCAAAGTGAAAATTTCACCCTTGATTTAATCCCTAACAAACCAAACATATTGGTGGCTCCCAATGGTTTTGGAAAAAGTTCCTTTGCAATTGGCTTTGATGCTTTAAGAACAAACAAAATTGAATTAGATGACAAACATTATTTTGATAATAATGACCAAAATCGCCCTTCACTTTCAGTTACGATTAATAATTCTGGAACTGATACAACACTAATCGCAAATGATACGAGCAACTCGATTACAGATGTTTTTGATGTATTCGTAATCAATAATCAAACTGAACCAAAAGCTACTGTTCAAACATTTGGTGGTAGGTCTTTTGCGAAATCATCTTTAGAAATTGCACCAACAATCCTTGTTCCTACAATACCTCAGAAAGTTACATTCGAATATTCCTCTGCGACTGAAAAAGCAGCATTTGGTGAAAATGGCAGTAAGGTATTGTCAAACATTTCAAATCTTTTTAGTTGCGGATATCTTTTTTATCGAATAGAAAATGAGACTTCCTTAAATAAATTCACTCAAAAACGTAATTCGGAAAATCTTCAAGAAGTTAAAAACCAAATTAACGCCCAAACTGGAACAGGAAATACAATAAAGCAATGGATAACTGATAATTTATTGGCATCTATGCAAGGTATTGAAGAACTGAACAAATTAGCATCAATTATAAATTCATTTGACTTTCCTGAAATTCAATCAGAAACAGAAGCATTTTTAGCCGCTATTCAAATAATATCAGTTTATCAAACAAGAGGCACAGATTTTAAAAAGGCTTGTAAATACTTGTATTACTTGGATGAAAAGGAGGATTATACGCAAATGATAAAGTCCTTTAATTCAACAAGATTTGACATTAAGCCTAAAGAGATTAAGAAAAAATCACTTGTTGTTAATTGGCCTAAGGCACACGAAATATCAAATGGCCAAAGAGATGTTTTATCATTCATTACAATGATGTTAAAGGCAAGAAGGTCTTTTCATAAAAAAGATTGCATTCTGATTATTGATGAAATATTTGATTATTTAGATGATGGAAATTTAATTTCATTCCAATATTTCATAACTAACTTCATTGATGAAATGAAAAGTCAAGGAAGAAACTTCTTCCCCATTCTTTTAACTCATCTTGACCCAATGTTCTTTAATCACTTTTGCTTTAACAAGCATAACATTAAAGTTCATTATTTGAAAGAAATGAATGCGAAAGCAAGTCAGCAACTTTTAAAAATAATTTATGAAAGAACTGACCCAAGAGTGCAAGCCAATTTAGATGCTCATTTTTTTCATTACCACCCAGACAATGTTGATTTAACTGCTGAATTTACGGCAATGAATGTGAATGTTGCCTGGGCACAATCTGAAAGATTTCATGCTAAAATTCAACGAGAAGTTAGACGTTACTTGTACTCAGAAGACAGATTTGACCCTTTAGCAATTTGTTTTGGAGTTAGAGTTCAAATCGAGAAACTTATTTATGATAGAATTACGAGTGATGATAACAAACTAAGTTTTATTAGAGAAAACGGAAC
>JAUIGO010000001.1 GCA_030429955.1 Bacteroidia bacterium | reverse complement strand
GGTATTCCAATTGGTTCTATGCAACAACTAAGAAGAAAAGAGGACTAGTACGTGTAATAAGGCATGAACTTAAAGACCGTTTTAGTTCTCCTCTTTTCTTCTATTAAATTAATAAATCAAAGTAAAGAAAACCGTTGTGTGTCATTTAAACAGATTCACAACATTGCGTATGGTTCATTGCTTTTTTGGCTTCGCCAAAAATGCCGTTTACAAAACGGCTTTTAGCTGTTATTAAGTGCTTCGTTGTTTAAGGGGGTTTTTAATTTTAAAGGTCATGCTAGAATAAAAACACAATAAAATTTATATTTTTTAGCTCTAAAATACTTGTTTTATATAAAGTTTCAGAAGGAATCTATTTTGATGTTTAGGGAATTGTTACCAATGTTATTAAAAAAGTATAACTTAGGCTGAAAATTTTAATCGAAAAATTAGATGGTTAATTTATCTACGTTTGACATTGCTCTTATTATTATCTTTTTTGCAATCACATTATTTATTGGGATTTATGTTTCAAAACAATCTGGAAAAAGTTCAGTTGAGTACTTTTTATCAGGAAGAAGTATGCCATGGTGGCTGCTAGGTGTTTCAATGGTAGCTACAACGTTTTCTACAGATACCCCAAATTTGGTCACTGATATTGTAAGAACCAATGGTGTTTCTGGTAACTGGGTTTGGTGGGCATTTTTAATTACAGGTTTGCTGACTGTTTTTGTATATGCAAAGCTGTGGCGAAAATCTAAAGTAAATACAGATATTGAGTTTTACGAATTGCGCTATGGAGGTGCACCTGCAAGATTTTTAAGAAGTTTCAGATCTGTTTATTTAGGGATCATTTTTAATATACTCGCCATGGCAGGCGTAACACTTGCAGCTATAAAGATAGGAAGTGTTATGCTAGGGTTGCAACCATGGGAAACTGTGGTCTACGCAGGCGTTATTACAGTTATATTTAGTGCTTTAGGAGGTTTTAAAGGTGTTGTTTATACAGATTTTATATTATTTTTCACGGCAATGGCTGGAGCCTTAGGAGCTGCCTATTACTTAGTTGGCTTACCAGAAGTTGGCGGTTTAGAAGCACTTCTGCAACACGAAAATGTAGCTGACAAATTAGATATATTACCTGATTTTACTGATAAAGAAGCTTTAATTACATTGCTAATTATTCCGTTAGCAGTGCAATGGTGGAGTTCATGGTATCCAGGAGCAGAACCTGGAGGAGGCGGTTATATAGCACAACGTATGTTGGCTGCCAAAGATGAGAATCATGCTATTGGAGCCACCTTCTTTTTTAATATTATGCATTATGCATTGCGTCCTTGGCCATGGATTATTGTGGCTTTGGCTTCATTGGTTGTCTTTCCAGATCTGGTGAGTATTCAAGAAGCGTTTCCTAATGTTACAAAAGATAAATTAGGCCATGATTTAGCGTATTCTGCAATGTTAACCAAACTTCCTAGCGGATTACTCGGATTAGTATTAGCTTCTTTGGTTGCGGCCTATATGAGTACCATTTCAACACACTTAAATTGGGGAGCGTCTTATATAGTTAATGATTTTTACAAGCAACAAATCAATAAAAACGCAACTGACAAACAATTGGTTTTTGTAGGTCGTTTATCAACAGTCATTTTAATGGTTTGCAGTGCCTTGTTCGCATTGGTATTAACCAATGCTCTTCAATTATTTGATATAATTTTAATGTTTGGAGCAGGAACAGGGTTGATTTTTATTTTGCGATGGTTTTGGTGGCGTATTAATGCTTGGAGTGAAATTTCTGCCATGTTTGCTTCAGGGATAGTGTCCATACTGCTTACATTTACATCTTTAGGTGATTACTTTTTTGGTGATGAAGGTTTGATGCCAACGTATGCAAAATTCCCAATGATTGTCTTAATAACTACAATAGTTTGGATTGTGGTTACTTACACAACACAACCAGAAAGTAAAACCGTACTTCAAAACTTTTATAGAAAAATACAACCAGGAGGACCAGGATGGGCTAAAGTTGTCAATGAAGCTAAAGCAGAAAATATAGAAATTATTGATACCAACGAAGGTTGGAGCGTACCATCAGGAATTGTTGCCATGCTAGTTGGTTGTGTATTTATATACAGTATTATGTTTGCCACAGGAAACTTTATTTATGGAGCATACACAAAAGCCCTTATGTTATTAGGCTTGGTTGTTATTTCTGGGTTTATTCTTATAAAGCTTTGGAAAAAAATAAAAGCTAATATTTTATAAAACAAAAAACGCGAAGCTAAGGCTTCGCGTTTTTAATATATCTTGAATACAAAGTAATTAATCTGCTAAGATGATTACTTTATTATCTTTCATTTCAACAGTACCTGAATTAATTTTTACAGTAAGAATTTTGTCATCATCGTTATGAGGAACCACTTCTGCATGCATTTCATCAAACACTAAATGACTTTGTGTATGCGTATGAATTTTTACTGTACCTTCTTTTAAAAGTGATACAATAGCCGCGTGATCTTTTAACATTTCAAACTCACCATTAACTCCAGGAACAACAACAGAATCTACTTCTGAACTAAATAAGGTTGCTTCTGGTGATACAATTTCTAAATACATATTTTCTAGTCTTCAGTTTGCTGTCTTCAGTCTTCAGTCGCTGCGGACTGTAGACTGTGGACTAAGTTTATGCTTCTGCAAGCATTTTTTCTCCAGCTTCAATAGCTTCTTCAATAGATCCTTTAAGGTTAAACGCGGCTTCTGGCAAGTGATCTAATTCACCATCCATAATCATGTTAAATCCTTTTATAGTTTCTTTAATGTCTACTAAAACACCTGGAATACCAGTAAATTGTTCTGCTACGTGGAACGGTTGTGATAAGAAACGTTGTACACGTCTAGCTCTACCTACAGCCATTTTATCTTCTTCAGATAATTCTTCCATACCAAGAATAGCAATAATGTCTTGTAATTCTTTATAGCGTTGTAATAACTCTTTTACACGTTGCGCACAGTTATAATGTTCAGCTCCTAAAATATCAGCCGTTAGAATTCTTGAAGTAGAATCTAAAGGATCTACTGCTGGATAAATACCTAACTCAGCAATTTTACGAGATAATACTGTTGTTGCATCTAAGTGAGCAAAGGTCGTAGCAGGTGCAGGATCCGTTAAATCATCTGCAGGTACGTAAACCGCTTGTACAGATGTAATAGAACCTCTTTTTGTTGAAGTAATACGTTCTTGCATTGCACCCATTTCGGTTGCTAATGTTGGTTGGTAACCTACAGCAGATGGCATACGACCAAGTAATGCAGATACCTCAGAACCAGCTTGCGTAAAACGGAAAATGTTGTCTACGAAGAAAAGTACGTCTTTTCCTTGTCCTTCTCCAGCTCCATCACGGAAATATTCAGCGATTGTTAATCCTGAAAGTGCCACACGAGCACGTGCTCCAGGAGGCTCATTCATTTGTCCGAATACAAACGTTGCTTTAGATTCTTTCATTTTAGACTTATCTACTTTAGATAAATCCCATCCACCTTCTTCCATTGAATGCATGAAATCATCTCCATAACGAATAATGCCAGACTCTAACATCTCTCTTAAAAGGTCATTCCCTTCACGTGTTCTTTCTCCAACTCCAGCAAATACTGAAAGTCCACCATGTCCTTTTGCAATATTATTAATCAACTCCTGAATCAATACTGTTTTACCTACTCCAGCACCACCAAATAAACCAATTTTACCACCTTTTGCGTAAGGCTCAATCAAATCGATTACTTTAATACCTGTAAATAAAACTTCAGTAGATGTTGATAAATCTTCAAATTTTGGAGCTTCTCTATGTATTGGCAAACCTGAGCTTCCAGCTTTAGGCAAATCTCCAAGACCATCAATAGCATCACCAATTACGTTAAAAAGGCGACCATAAATATCATTACCAATTGGCATTTGTATTGGAGCTCCAGTTGCAACAACTTCTGTTCCTCTACTTAAACCATCAGACGAGTCCATAGCAATAGTACGTACAGAATCTTCTCCAATGTGAGATTGTACTTCAAGTACTAAAATAGAACCATCAGGTCTTTTAATTTCTAACGAATCGTAAATTCTTGGAAGTTCAGCTCCAGAGCCGAATTCAACATCGATAACTGGACCTACTATTTGTGCAACTTTACCTGTAACTTTTGACATTACTTATATGTTTATTGTTTTTGCTAAAATTTTTAATCGAAAAACACCTCTTTTTTCGCGCTGCAAATATATGAGTTTTAATTAGAAAACAACATATAAATAATATCAAAAATTGAAGTTTTTTTATGTTTAGAAATATATGTTGTCTTAATAAAGTAGAATAAAAAAAACCCGAAACAATGTTTCGGGTTTTTTAAATATTATTGATTGTTTTTTATTGCAATGTTGGTGAATAGTTGGTAGGATAATCTCCAATATCAACTAAGTTACCAGATTCTTCAAAGTTAGAACCATAGGTAGCATCAATAGCTTTCATAAACAAATTGGCAATTAACGCATATCCTCTAGAAGTTGGATGAACACCATCTAAAGAAAAGGCACCACCAGTTACAAGACTTGAAGTTAGTATATGGTCTCCGTCTTGAACTCCACCAGCGGCTAATTGTTGCATAAAGGCATTCGCATCTACAAAAGCATAGCCAGCCGCTGAAGCTGCTGCCTGAATAGATGCATTATAACCTGCGGTTGCATTGGCTATTTCGGCTTTTTCATCTGGAATTACAACCCATTTATCGTCTAAAGGTAAAGTAATACCTTCAGCAGAAAATTGAGCTGCTAAATTAGCAGGTAAACCTTGTAATTGTAAAAATGCTGCAAAATCTTCATTGACTGTTCCGATAATTGTGGAAGAAGTAAGCACTAACAAATCATTATCAGTTGCTTGTCTAGCTTGTCCGTATACCAATCCTAAAAGGTTTGCTACAGTTGGCGCAGCAGCAGCAGGTAAACCAAAAGATTGTACAAACGCAGGAAATGTTGGGCTTGCATTAAGAACACCTGTTATTTGAGCCGATAAGTTAGCTAAAGATTCATCACGAATTACTACTGCACTTGCAGCTGTTTCGCTAAAAACGATTTGACGTTCGGTTGCATTAGGTACTCCTTGACTTTCTAGGAAAGCAAATACTTGGTTTAATTGTCCAAAAATACCATTTAGTGTTGGTATCTGCGGCCCATAGGCAGGATTACTAGGGTCTAAAGGGTTATGTGGTACTGTAGTGAAATAAGGAATCGTTGTCACATCAGGAATGTTTGCCATGACACCTTGGGTTCCAGATAAACCACTCATTACCGTTGAAAGTGCAAAGTCAAATGTTGCTTGTGGTGTTGGTGCGCCAGAAGAAGCGCCACCAGTTGCATAGCCTAAAACATCATTAGCACCAATCCATAAAGACACAAACGAAGGAGACTGAGCTAATGCCATTTCTAAAATTGTAGCATTTGGCGTACCTCCAGTCATTCTAACAAAATAAGGATTTGCAGCAGAAGGCAAATTACCAATGTTACCATACCCTGGAGCAATCAAATGAAAGCTAGCAGCACCAGGAACTGCCATATTATTAAATGGACCTGTTGGGTTATTTACTGCCAAATCTGTAGTTACAGTTACAGGACCTATTAAAGATTCTAATGGAACAGGTCCAGCTCCACCAAAAACCAATCTAGGTTGAGCAATTCTATTTCCTCCTAAAGCTAAACCACCAAAATTGTCATTCATTAATGGTTGATTGAATTCACCACCACCAACTAAAGCAAATTTTTGTGCTAATATATTTGGAAAAGAATTTTCTTGAGCAGCAATAAACAATGCATTATCAGTATAACCAGCAGTTAATGAGTTTCCTATGGATACATAAGTTGAAAAATCAGCTGATCCAGCTGTTAGTTCAGGTAAGACAATAGGTGTATTATCAATGCCTTGATCTTCTAATACATCTTCTGGTTCAGCACATGCAGTAAAACCAATAACGACTGCTGATAGTAATATATATTTTAAAGTTTTCATTGTTATAATTTTATAAGTTATTAATTGTCCAAGACACATAGTATTGAGATCCTATAAATCCTGTACCAAATGCGGTAAAGTACTCGTCACCTAATAAATTTGTAGCACCTACTTTAAAAGTTGATTTAAAACTAGGAACTTTTAAATTGATTTGAGCGTCCAAAACATGGAATTCAGGAACTAAACCGTTCCCAAATGTTGCTTCCCAATAATAGTCATCACTGTATCTATAAGCTATATTAAAACCAAAATTTTTGAAAAGTTCGTCATTTCCAAAAGTTGCTTTGAACTTATGTTCAGGTGTGTTGAAATTAGTTGCGAATCCAGGATTTGCAGCTTGATCAAAATCTTGTTTTGTAAAGGTGTAATTACCACTTAAATCAAAATCTCTAAAGATTTTGGTAGATAATCCTAAGGATGCTCCATAAGAATTAACATCTGCCTCAGAATTTGTATATGCACTCCAAGTTTTAAAGTCGCCGTTGTCTATTGCATCTATTGACATACCTCCATCTCCAGCTGTTCCATAGAAAGGAACCCTTACAGCTTCTTGAGAAATAAAATCTTGATATTTGTTAAAATAGGCGCTGAAGTCTACTATTATTTTGTCAAACTTCCCTCTATAGCCAACTTCAATAGAAGTTACTTTTTCAGGTTTTACAATATCAGCATCAGTAATTGCGAGTTCTGAAGCATCAATTTCGTTATTAATATAGCGTTCAACAGAACTTGCAACATAAGCTGTTTCATAAGCTACTGCACCAGTTTGTGTTACAGTTGCTGGAGCCCCTAGCAATTGTCCTTCTGCACTTACATCAAAAGTTTTAACATATCTATCTAAGTTTTCTTCGGCAGAACCAACTAAAAATGCGCGACCAGCATCCAACCCAATGAATAAATCTTGTGTTGTTGGGTTTCTAAATCCTGTTTGTACAGAGGCTCTAATATTATGGTTTTGATTAACGGTTAAGCCAGCAGATAGTCTTGGAGAAACAAAACCATCAAAAAATTCAGATTTGTCGTAACGAACAGAACCAGTTAGTTTTAATTCTAAATCCTCAGTTAGTTCTAAATTTTTCTGAATTTGTGTATAGATTCCATATTCGCTATAGTCGATTGGCCCATCTAAATCTGTATAAATTGTTCCAGAAGAATTTAAACTGTATTGCCTGAAAGATCCACCTACTTGAATTTCAGCAAAGTCTATTAAGTGACTAAAGTTGTAATTAGCATCACTATGGTAATACTTTGAGGCATCTTGAAATTTAGAACCTTTAGTAAAATCAGGATCTTTAATAATTCCATTGAATGCGGATTCAAATTGTGGCGTGCCTGGAATCAAACGCTCAATGCCATCATCACCACCAGGATCGATAACTTCTTCAGCAACATTCCTAGCAAAAGCATGTGCTTGAGCATCAGTTGCACCACCCAGAGTTTGCTGAACATAAGAGTTTATATAATCTCCAAACCATTGCTCATCACTTTTCCAAGCTCTATTAATATTAATTCCGGTAAATACCATATCATAAGAATCACCAGCTTTATCTGCAACTACATAACCTCTTACAAAGAAATTATTATTCTTTAATTCTATTTTATGCTGTTGTTGAAAAAATCCATCAATATTATATCTATTTGTTCCTTGATAAATAGTAGAGCCTGTACCAACTTTACCTACATATTGAATTTCAAAGTCATTACCCCAAGGTCTATAATATAATCCCCAATCTGCCTTAATACTTTCTGCATTATAGTCTGTTAAATCACTTTCGTTATAACCAGTTCTACTTACATACACATTTGGTACTATACCTGTACCTCCCGCTAAAGCTCTTATATTTGCTGAAACTTCATCACCATAAACATTTATGCCATCATAATCAAGATCTGTTCTTGTTCTGTTAGGATTTATTTTATCGATTTCACTAGTAGCAGCCCAATCAGTACCTTTAAGCCATCCAAAATTTACTTTTGCAGCAAATTTATCAGAAAACTTATGAGCCATTCTTACACCAACATCTGTATAAGCATTATCTCCAGCTGCTTCTTGTGACGTAATTCCTCTTTTAAGTGAGGCGCTTATACCTTGATGGTCAAAAGGATTTTTACTTCGCATAAACAAGATTCCGTTGAAAGCGTTTGCACCATATAAAGCTGATGATGCTCCTGGCAATAATTCAACGCTTTGCACATCTGTTTCAATCATACCAACTAAATTTCCAATTGGGAAGTTTAATGCAGGAGTTGAGTTGTCCATACCATCTACCAATTGCATAAATCGGTTATTGGCAAAGGTTGCAAAACCTCTTGTATTGATTGATTTAAAGGTTAAACTGTTTGTGTTTACATCAACACCTTTTAAGTTTTCTAAACCATCATAAAAATCGGACGATGCAGTATTTTTAATTTCTTTTAAACCAAAACGCTCTACCGTTACAGGAGATTCGAATATTCGTTCTGGAGTTCTAGAAGCTGAGATTACAACTTCGTCTAGTTCGTTGCCCTCCTTGAGTATAAAATCAATAGTTTGAGGGTTTGTTGTTACTTCTTTGGTTACTGTTTCAAAACCAACGCTACTTACTTGGATTGAAAAAGGAGGTGCTTGGTCAAAGGTAAGCTTATACTTACCATCAAAATCTGTTACTGCACCAGTTGAAGTGCCAACAACAATTACATTTGCACCAGGAAGTGGTTGTCCGCTATCATCTGTAACAGTACCATTTACTGAAGTTTGCGCATAACAAAAGGCACAAAAAAACAATAATAAAAATTGTGTAATAGTTCTCATTTTGGGAATTAATTTAATTTTAGATTAGCAATATAAATATAATGTGTCTTATTGCCATAAAAAACAATAATAAATTATGCGCGCATAATATTATTTGTCATTTTTTACAAACAAATATATTAAGAACTAAAAATAATGAGAAAATATAAGAATTAGTTAAATTTAACTATAAAATTCTTACTCTACCGTTACAGATTTTGCCAAGTTACGAGGTTGATCAACATTTTTCTCTAATAGTACCGCAATGTAATAGGACAACAACTGCAATGGAATTGTAGTTAAAAGAGGTGTTAAAGACTCTATAGTTTCAGGAACTTCAATAACATGATCGGCTAATTTTCTAACGCTCGTATCTCCTTTTGTTACAATACCGATGATTTTTCCTTTTCTAGCTTTAATCTCTTCTATATTACTTACAATTTTTTCGTAGTGACCTTTGTTTGTCGCTATAACAACAATTGGCATATTTTCGTCAATTAAGGCGATAGGACCATGTTTCATTTCGGCAGCTGGATAGCCTTCGGCATGAATATAAGAAATCTCCTTTAGTTTTAGTGCGCCTTCAAGAGCTACTGGAAAATTATAACCGCGTCCTAAGTACAGGAAATTTTTTGCGTCTTTGTAAATTTCGGCTATTGTTTTTACGTAAGCATCAGATTTTAATGCTTGCTCAACTTTTTCTGGAATCATTTCCAACTCAGCCAAATGATGTCTGAAATCTGAACTTGACATGGTGCCTTTTGCTCTAGCCAATCTCAATGCCATTAAGGTCAATAAAGTTATTTGAGTTGTAAAGGCTTTAGTTGAAGCTACTCCAATTTCTGGTCCAGCATGCGTGTAAGCTCCAGCATTAGTTTCTCTTGCAATAGAAGAGCCAACCACATTGCAAACACCAAATACAAAAGCGCCTTTAGATTTTGCTAACTTAATTGCAGCTAATGTATCTGCGGTTTCACCAGATTGTGATATGGCAATAACGACATCAGTTTCTTTTATAACAGGGTTTCTATACCTGAATTCTGAAGCATATTCAACCTCAACAGGGATTCGAGCTAAATCTTCAAAAATATATTCAGCCACTAAACCTGCGTGCCATGATGTTCCACACGCTACTATTATAATTCTATCAGCATTGAGAAATCTTTTCATATTATCTTCAACGCCAGCCATTTTTATGATTGCCTGATTGCTTAACAATCGACCTCTATAAGTATCTCTAATGGCATGAGGTTGTTCAAAGATTTCTTTAAGCATAAAGTGCTCATAGCCTCCTTTTTCAATTTGCTCTAAGTTGAGTTGCAATTGTTGAACGTAAGGGTTTACCAAGGAGTCGTCTTTTATTTTACGAATCTTAACTTCTTTGCCTCTTCTTACAACAGCCATTTCTTCATCTTCTAGATAAATGGCATTGTTTGTATATTCTATAAAAGGAGTCGCATCACTAGCAATGAAAAATTCGTCTTCACCTATTCCTATTGCCAAAGGACTTCCTAAACGGGCTACAACAATTTCGTTTGGTTTGTTTTTATCAAAAACGGCAATGGCATAAGCACCAATAACTTGATTTAGTGCTATTTGAACAGCTTTTCCTAATTTTACATTGTTGCTTATTTTGATATCTTCGATAAGGTTTACCAATACTTCAGTATCTGTGTCTGATTTAAACGTATAGCCTCTTTTTTTTAGCTCTTTTTTTAAAGCTTCATAGTTTTCGATGATTCCGTTATGAATGATTACTAAATCACCGGAATTTGAATAGTGTGGATGAGAATTCACATCATTGGGAACACCATGTGTAGCCCAACGTGTATGACCAATACCTAAGTTGCCTTTTGTGGAAATTTCTGTTGAGATGCGCTTTTCAAGATCTTCAACTTTTCCCTTGGTTTTAGATAGTTTAATATCATTGCCATCATACAGTGCAATACCAGCACTGTCATATCCTCTGTATTCTAAGCGTTTAAGCCCTTTTAAAATAATTGGGTAAGCTTCACGAGGCCCAATATATCCAACAATACCACACATAGGTTTTTAGTTATCAGGTTCAGTATAATAAATGGTTAATTTAACCTTTTTTTCTTCGTTTGGAGTGTTGTTTCCGTACAAAACAGTTCCTCTAGGAGATAATATTGTTCCGGCAGGTATGCTGGAAATGCCATCTTCATCATCTTCATTTTTTAATGGATAGTTTGCTATGGTGTTAACATTGGTTGTTACAGCAAGACCTAACTTAACATTTGAAGAATCTCTTACAATAATATTGTTTAAATGTTCTGTGATTCTGATTTTATATTTTATCCCTTCACCATTGGGTTCGTCATCAACTCGACGAAGCGGCTCCAGGTGCAATATCTTAGCGTTAATTTGGGTATTACTTACAGATTGATCTAAAAAATAATCAACTAGAGCAGTTTCATTTTCGGCATCAAATATATATATCCTGTCAGGTTCTTTACCTTCCATTATGTCTTGGTTAACATAAAACTCAAGAAATGCTTCATTGATAAGCCGTTTTTGAGTAAATGTTCCATCGCCATTATCTTCTCTAAAGTAATCCTTAAAATATTCAAAGGCATCAACTTCAGTTCCTGTTTCGTCTTCTACTGTACCTTTGAAAAGCTCAACAATTCCCATAGAGCCTTCGCCTCCTTTTAGGTAAATATTTGCATCACCATTTACAGTATCTCCATCAGGTATGGTAATAAAGTTATTATTATATAAGCTTACGCCATTTCCTGAAAAATTCATTACAAATTGTCCAGCTTCTGTTTCAATTTCAGTATCGGTTCCGGTATCATCATCATTTTCTATGTCGCTGGTATAATAAATAGTAATATTTGTATTTGTAGATGCTAAATTAAGCATCATCATTGACCCTTCTGTTCCGATATTTTCTGCTTTTAGATAGAGGCCTCTAAAATGATTTACAAAATTGTTTTGGTTACTTAATTCAGGTTCTCCTTCTTTATCAAAAATTAAATCTTGCCAAAATGTATCGTTCGGGTTGTCAAGCAGTACTCTTATTGCAGGAGCTTGCCTTCCTGAAATATAGGTTACTGGGTTGTCATCTTCGTCTAGAACTGGATCTCCGTTTTCGTCTAGTTCAACTTTTGTGAGTTTTATTTCATCTGCACTGGGAGTGAAATCGTCATTCTGATAAAGTAATTGTCCCTCTAGTTCTGAAGCACTAATTGCATCAGTACTAGACGTAGATCCGTTTGAATAATATTTTTGGGTTTCGTCAAACTCAAGGTCTGGATTAAAGTCTCTTAAGAAATAATTGCTTTTGTATACTGACAAACGGATAGGTGCCTCTATGTTTCCAAAAATCGAGTCTATTTCATAGGTTTTATTACCATCTTCATCTGTTTCTGTATTTACGCTAAAGTATGGTATGGTAAGTACTACAGAATCTAAAACAACATTATCACCAAATGAAGGGTTATAAGATGTTGGTGTCATTTGACCAACAAAATTAACGGTTGAGCTACCATAAACATCATCACTGTAAAAGCCAAACAAATTTATTGGAAGTGAATTAGTTTGAAAAGGTGTTATTTTTTTATTGTAGGTCCGAACAGGAAGCTTAATAAAATCTGTGCCGAAGTTAGTTGCGTTATCAGAGTTTACAACATCGGAGTCTATGTTTGCAAAATCTTTTTCACAAGAAATAAATCCAGCTAGAATTATAGCTAACAGCGCAATATTTTGTAATTTTTTTTTACTCATCTTCATGTAGGTTAACTTAAAACTTTTGTGTTATAAAATTCTGTATATGCTTCGGCAAATGTATCTTGATCTTGGTATTCTAAAACAGGTTTTTCGCTATTATTTAAATAGGTTTGTAGCTCTTCAGGGATTTCTTGAGAACCTATAATCAGTGCATCTGAATAGTCAACTGCAACCTTCATAATATTATTGTAAGAAGGTTTTTCTAAAATTGCAATAGCAGCTTCATCAACGTTATCAAATTTTATTTTATTAATCATGTTTTTATCTAACGTATCATCAAAGCTTTGATTGTATATGGATGTCACAATTTTACTTTCAGAAAACAAAGGTTCATCTTTATAGTATTCTTTTAGATAAAGCGGAAGCAATGAAGCTAACCAACCATGGACATGTATAATGTCTGGAGACCAATTTAATTTTTTAACGGTTTCAATCACTCCTTTGGCAAAAAAGATAGCACGCTCGTCGTTATCTGGAAATAAATTTCCGTTTTCATCGGTTAATGTTGCTTTTCTTTTAAAGTATTCTTCGTTATCAATAAAGTAAACCTGAATGCGTTCTTTTGGGATAGATGCCACCTTTATTATCAATGGCATATCTAAATCGTTTATTACAAGGTTTATTCCAGATAAACGAATCACTTCGTGTAATTGGTGTCTGCGTTCATTGATATTTCCATAGCGAGGCATGAATATTCGTATTTGTCCTCCTTGCTTGTTTACCATTCGAGGTGCTTCAAACGACATTGATGAAATTTCAGTTTCTGGCAAATATGGTACTACTTCCGAGGAGACATATAATATTCTCTTATCTTTCATGCGCTAATAGTTTTATTTTAGAATAAAAAACACGCAAAATTACAAAAATTATGCAGATTAACAGTATTATATTAAGTTTGCACGCTGTTAATTTTTTACTAACGTGAACGTATACACTACAAAGCATGACATAAGTGATGCTATAAAAGTTTTAAAAGGTCAAAAAAAGAAGCTTGGTTTTGTGGCAACAATGGGTGCCTTACATCAAGGCCACATGGCTTTGGTTAAAACGGCTTTGTCTCAAAATGACATTGCTGTGGTTAGTGTTTTTGTAAACCCAACACAATTTAATAATCAAGAAGATTTAGATAAATATCCAAGAACCTTAGATCGAGATGTTGACTTACTTAAAACAGTTTCTAAAGATAAAATAGTTGTTTTTGCACCAACTGTTGAAGCTATTTATAATGGAAATACCATTTCTGATAATTTCGATTTTGATGGTTTGGAGTTTGAAATGGAAGGGAAATTCCGTGAAGGTCATTTTGATGGTGTAGGCACTATTGTAAAACGTTTGCTTGAAATCATTCAACCAGATAAAGCTTATTTTGGTGAAAAAGATTTTCAGCAATTACAAATCATTAAAAAACTTGCTAAAAAACACCATTTGCCTTCTGAAATTATTGGATGTCCAATTCGAAGAGAAACGTCAGGATTAGCAATGAGTTCAAGAAACGAACGTCTAAAGGAAGTCTATAAAAAAGAAGCACCATTTATATATAAAACACTTAAAGCTGCCAAAATTAAATTTGGCACAAAAAGTGCTAATAAAGTAGCAGAATGGGTTACGAAGCAGTTTGCAAAAAACAAGCTTTTGGAGTTGGAATATTTCATTATTGCTGACGAGCAAACACTTAAACCTGTTAAAAGAAAATCGAATAAAAAATCATATCGTGCGTTTATTGCTGTTTATGCTGATGACATAAGGCTAATCGATAATATCGCGCTAAATTAATTACCTTTGCCTCATGCAAATTCAAGTTGTCAAATCTAAAATACATCGTGTAAAAGTTACAGGTGCAGATTTAAATTACATAGGAAGTATAACCATTGACGAAGATTTAATGGATGCTGCCAACATTATTCAAGGAGAAAAAGTTCAAATTGTAAATAATGATAATGGCGAGCGTTTAGAAACGTACGTTATTCCTGGAAGAAGAAATAGTGGTGAAATCACGCTTAACGGAGCTGCTGCTAGAAAAGTAGCTGTTGGTGACACACTAATTTTAATCACCTATGCTTTTATGGACATTGAAGAAGCTAAAACCTTTAAACCTTCATTGGTTTTTCCTGATGAAGCAACTAACTTATTAAAATAACTTTTGAACGCAACCACCAAAAAAGCTATTAAAATTTCCATTCCGCTTTTATTAGCTCTGTTTTTTGGTTGGTATACGTTTTCAAAACTTCCTGTAAAAGAATTCATTCCTTACTTTAAAGATGCCAATTATTATTGGATTGGTTTAGGAGTGCTTTTGGGTTTGTTGAGTCATTTATCTCGTGCTTATCGTTGGAAATACATGCTTGAACCCATGAATTACCATCCGAAACTACCAAATAGTATTATGGCAGTTTTCATTGCTTATTTGGCAAATTTCGGCATTCCTCGTTCAGGAGAAGTACTTCGTGCTGCAGTTTTAACAAACTATGAAAATGTGCCTTTTGAAAAAGGCTTCGGAACAATTGTTGCCGAGCGTTTTGCAGATTTGTTCATGATGCTAACTATTATTGCCATCGCTTTATATTTAGAATTTGATTATATCTATCAATTTTTTGCTGAAAAATTTAATCCAAAAACCTTGCTTTTCGCTGGTTTAGGACTTGTGGCTATCGGAATACTTTTATTGTTGTTCTTCAAAACAAGTAAGTCTAAGTTTGCTGTAAAAATCAGAGGTTTTGTAAACGGTCTTTTAGAAGGAATTTTCAGCATTTTTAAGATGAAACAAAAATGGGCTTTCATTTTCCATACTATTTTTATTTGGTCAATGTATGTGCTCATGTTTTATGTCACCACGTTTGCAGTTCCAGAAATTAGCAACCTTCCGTTAGCAGCCATTTTAATAGCCTTTATTTCTGCAAGTTTTACCATTGCAGCCACTAATGGAGGCATTTTTGTATATCCTTTAGCTATTGGTGCAGCATTTTCGCTCTTTAATATTCCTGAAACACCAAGCATAGCCTTTGGTTGGATAATCTGGACTGCTCAAACACTTATCATAATAATTTGTGGTAGCCTATCGTTTATCTATTTACCAATTTACAATAGAAAAAAATAATTGATTACCTTTCCAGTATCAAATCTCAAATCATTATAAAATGAAACCTCTAACAAAACTATTACTACTGTTTTTCTGTGTAGGCACTTTAAACGCACAAACTATTTATGAAGAATTTGATTCTAATAAATTAGGAGAAAGACGACAAATTAAAATTCAGTTACCTAGAAATTACGAAACCAATACAGACAAAACCTATCCGCTTTTTGTGGTTTTAGATGGCGATTATATGTTTGAGGCGGTTGCAGGAAATGTTGATTATTATTCCTATTGGGAAGATATGCCTGAAGCCATTGTAGTTGGTATTAATCAGGTTGATAGTCGAGAAGAAGATACCTACTACTCCGAACAAAACTCACTTCCAACAGAAACAGGAGCCAGTTTTTTTGAATTTATCACCATGGAATTGCTACCACACATGGTTAATAGTTACAGATTGGCTGAGTTTAGGGTTATTGTTGGTCATGGTGAAACCGCTAACTTTATCAACTATTTTATGCTGAAACCCAAGCCGTTATTTCAAGCATATATAAATGTAAGTCCGTTTTTTGCACCAGACATGTTAACCTATGTTCCTGAGCGTTTAAAGCAGTTTGAGAACAAAATGTTTTACTACGTTGCCACTTCAGATAACGATTTACAAGCTGTAAAGGAAGATGCCAAGGTACTAAACACTAGCATTACAGCTATTGATAATAAAAACCTCTTATATCACTTTGATGATTTTGAAGGACCAACGCATTATACAACTCCAGCTCATGCGATACCAAATGCGTTAGAAAGCATATTTTTTGTGTTTCAGCCTATAAGCAAAACGGAATATACTGAACGAATATTAACACTTGAAACATCTCCTGTTGATTATTTGAACGAGAAATATGAAATGATAAACAATCTTTTCGGCTTAGAAAAAAAGATTCTCATCAATGATTTTAAAGCCATTGCAGCAGCAATTGAGAAAAACAAAAAATTTGAATACTATGAAGATTTAGGAAAACTGGCCAGACGAGATTATCCTGACACCTTGCTAGGAAACTATTACTTAGCAAGATTTTATGAAGAAACTGGCGAACCTAAAAAAGCAATGCGAACCTATAAATCTGCTTATATTTTAGAAGAAATTGGAGGTTATACCAAAGATGAAATGTTAGACCGAGCTGATGCTATAAAACGTGATTTCGGCTTCTAATTAAATAATAGGACTAACATAAAAAGAATATAAATTTTAAGAATAGTAAACTGACAAATCCCTCTCCTTTGGAGAGGTTAGGAGAGGCTTATGGCTAAAGTAAAAACAACCTTTTTTTGCCAAAATTGTGGCACTCAGTATTCCAAATGGCAAGGACAATGTACTGCTTGTAAAGAGTGGAATACTATTGCCGAAGAGGTGATTCAAAAAGCTGAGAAAAGCGATTGGAAAACACCAACTTCAGCTTCAAAACGTGTTTCAAAACCATTACTTATAAATGAGATTGATGCATCTCAAGATGCTAGAATGCGAACCAATGATGCAGAGTTTGATCGTGTTCTTGGAGGTGGCATCGTTCCTGGCTCTTTAATATTATTAGGAGGTGAACCTGGAATTGGTAAAAGTACCTTGTTGCTTCAAATTGCCTTAAAGTTAGCTTATAAAACACTTTACGTGTCTGGCGAAGAAAGCCAGAAGCAAATTAAAATGCGAGCCGAACGCATTAATCCAAACAGTAGCAATTGTTACATTCTTACAGAAACAAAAACTCAAAACATATTCAAGCAAATAGAAGCTTTAGAACCAGATATTGTGGTCATTGATTCTATTCAGACCTTGCATAGCGATTATATTGAGTCGTCTTCCGGAAGCATTTCTCAAATTAAAGAATGCACAACTGAACTTATAAAATTTGCCAAAGAAACGGCAACTCCAGTCATATTAATTGGTCATATTACCAAAGATGGCAACATTGCAGGACCAAAAATATTGGAGCACATGGTCGATACGGTTTTACAATTTGAAGGCGATAGAAATCATGTGTTTAGAATTTTGAGAGCCAATAAAAACCGTTTTGGTTCAACTAATGAACTAGGTATTTACGAAATGCAAGGCTCAGGTTTAAGAGAGGTCTCCAATCCTAGTGAAATTCTAATTTCTAAAAAAGACGAAGAACTGTCTGGTAATGCAGTTGCAGCCACTTTAGAAGGTATGCGACCCTTAATGATTGAAGTGCAAGCCTTGGTAAGCACAGCAGTTTATGGAACTCCGCAACGCTCAGCAACTGGGTTTAACGCCAAACGATTAAATATGCTATTGGCTGTTTTAGAAAAACGAGCTGGTTTTAGGCTTGGCGCCAAAGACGTGTTTTTGAACATTACTGGAGGCATCACTGTTGACGATCCAGCAATTGATTTAGCTGTGGTTGCAGCCATTTTATCGTCTAATGAAGATGAAGCGCTGCAAAAAGATTTCTGCTTTGCAGCTGAGGTTGGTTTGTCTGGTGAAATACGTCCTGTGCAACGTGTGGAGCAACGTATTCTAGAAGCTGAAAAATTAGGTTTTTCTACCATTTTCGTATCTAAATACAACACCATTTCCTTAAAGAAAACATCAATTAAAATTCAATTGATTTCTAAAATTGAAGATTTGGTTGGGTTTATTGTTTGATTTTGACATTTTCAGCATGAGACAAGTATTTTTCAGCATAATTTTATTACTGATATTATCATGTAAAACCACTAAGCAAATAAATGTGGAACCATTCACAATTTTAGAAGAAAACGCAGAATATGTTTTACTTAAGAAAGAAGAAGTAAAATTGAATAACGATAGTGATTTTCCAAAAGAATCTTCTTATTCAATTAAAATACCAAACTCACTCAAAAAATCGGTTATTACTATCACAGAAATACCTAATAAAGTTGAATTTATTTTTAACAATCAAGAAAGGATTATAATAGTTAAAAACACTAAAGAATTTACTGTTGAAAATTTAAAACTAAACAAAGAACACTTTTTAGCTGAAGCAGCAAAATTAAACCTTTTAAATTACATAGATAATTTACGGTTAAAGGATAATCGGTTTTTTGGAATTAAATCTAACATGAATTATTTTCTTCTATATATAAACATTGAAGAAGGTAATTTAGCAGCTTATAATAACTCTTTGAAATCGCACGAAATTTTTCAGTAATCTCAAAACACTTATTTCCTCAAAATTCCTTAATTTCGCACCTCGAAATGAAATAGGATAGTATGAGTGCTAAATTTCCTGAATATAAAGGACTTGACTTACCAAAAGTTGCAGAAGAAATTCTAAACTATTGGCAAGAAAACAATGTGTTTGAAAAAAGCGTCACTACACGTGAGGGTAACAAACCTTATGTATTTTTTGAAGGACCTCCTTCTGCAAATGGACTTCCAGGTGTACACCACGTTTTAGCTCGTGCTATTAAAGATATTTTCCCGCGATACAAAACCATGAAAGGCTACCAAGTTAAGCGTAAAGCTGGCTGGGACACTCATGGCTTACCTATTGAACTTGGTGTTGAAAAAGAATTAGGCATCACTAAAGAAGATATTGGAAAAACCATTTCGGTTGAAGATTACAATGCAGCTTGCCGAAAAGCAGTCATGCGTTACACAGATGTTTGGAACGATTTGACTCAAAAAATGGGTTACTGGGTTGATATGGATAATCCTTATGTGACCTATGAACCTAAATATATGGAGTCGGTTTGGTGGCTGTTAAAACAGATTTATAATAAAAACTTGTTGTATAAAGGCTATACCATTCAGCCTTATTCGCCAAAAGCTGGAACAGGATTAAGTTCTCATGAGTTGAACCAACCAGGAACTTATCAAGATGTAACTGATACAACAGTTGTGGCTCAGTTTAGAGTAAATGAAAATTCATTACCTGAGTTTTTAAAAAGATTTGATCATTTACACATTCTTGCCTGGACAACAACGCCTTGGACATTGCCAAGTAATACAGCACTAACAGTTGGTTCTAAAATTGACTATGTTGTTGTAGCTACTTATAATCAATATACTTTTGAACCTATTCATGTTATTTTGGCTAAAAATTTAGTTGGAAAACAATTTGAAGGGAAATATCAGCAAACAGAAGATGTTTCTGTGCTTTCCAGCTATTCAAAAGAAAACAAAAAGATTCCATATTTAATTGCTGCCGAATGTAAAGGAAAAGATTTAGTAGGGATCACTTACGAACAGTTATTGTCTTATGTTCTTCCAAATGACAATGCACAAGATGCATTTAGAGTCATTTCTGGAGATTTCGTAACAACTGAAGATGGTACTGGAATTGTACATACGGCACCAACTTTTGGAGCAGATGATGCCTTGGTTGCAAAACAAGCCGAGCCAGAAGTGCCACCAATGTTGGTGAAAGATGAGAATGATAATTTAGTTCCTCTTGTAGATTTACAAGGAAAATTCAGACCTGAAATGGGTGAATTTGCTGGTAAGTACGTCAAGAATGAATATTACAATGATGGTGAAGCTCCTGAGCGTTCAGTTGATGTTGAGCTTGCCATTAAATTAAAAGAAGAAAACAAAGCCTTTAAGGTTGAAAAATACAAGCACAGTTATCCAAATTGTTGGAGAACAGATAAACCAATTCTTTACTATCCATTAGATTCTTGGTTTATTAAGGTTACTGACATTAAGGATAGAATGTTTGAGCTTAACGAAACCATCAATTGGAAACCAAAATCTACAGGAACTGGTCGTTTTGGTAATTGGTTGGCTAATGCCAACGATTGGAACTTATCACGTTCACGTTATTGGGGAATTCCTTTGCCAATATGGAGAACTGAAGATGGTAAAGAAGAAATTTGTATTGGTTCTGTTGAAGAATTAAAAGCTGAGATGCAAAAGGCTGTTGAGGCTGGAGTTATGCAGGCAGCTATTTTTGAAGATTTTCAAGTTGGAAACAATTCAGAAGAAAATTATGCTACAATCGATTTACACAAAAACATTGTAGATGAGATTGTTCTAGTTTCTCCTTCAGGTCAGTCAATGAAGCGGGAAGCCGATTTAATTGACGTGTGGTTCGATTCGGGTTCAATGCCTTATGCGCAATGGCATTATCCTTTTGAGAATAAAGATTTGATTGACCAAAACAAATCATTCCCAGCCGACTTTATTGCTGAAGGCGTAGACCAAACACGTGGTTGGTTTTACACCCTTCATGCTATCGCAACCATGGTATTTGATTCTGTGGCGTATAAAAACGTAGTGTCAAACGGTTTAGTACTTGACAAGAATGGACAAAAAATGTCCAAACGTCTTGGTAACGCTACAGATCCTTTTGAAACCCTATCAACTTATGGTGCAGATGCAACACGTTGGTACATGATTATGAATGCCAATCCTTGGGATAACTTAAAGTTTGACGTTGATGGCATTGAAGAAGTAAAGCGTAAATTCTTCGGAACACTTTATAACACCTATTCTTTCTTTACATTATACACCAATCTGGACAACTTTAGGTATTCAGAAGACGATATTCCATTAAACGAAAGACCAGAAATTGACCGTTGGATTCTGTCAGAGTTACACACCTTAATCCAAAAGGTTGATGAATATTATGCAGATTACGAACCAACAAAAGCAGCTCGTGTGATTTCAGATTTCACTCAAGATTATTTGAGTAACTGGTTTGTGCGATTAAGCAGAAGAAGGTTCTGGAAAGGCGATTACCAATCCGATAAAATTTCGGCTTACCAAACATTGTATACGTGTATGGTAACCATTGCAAAGTTAGGAGCACCTATAGCACCTTTCTTTATGGATAAGTTGTATTTAGACTTAAATTCGGTGACTAAAAAAGAAGATTTTGAGAGTGTGCATTTAGCAGAATTCCCAAAATTTGACGAGTCTTTTGTTGATAAGTCCTTAGAACGCAAAATGGAAGCAGCGCAAACAATATCATCATTGGTTTTATCGTTACGAGCTAAAGAAAAGATTAAAGTACGTCAGCCTTTACAAAAAATCATGATTCCTATTCATAGTGAATCCCAAAAAGAAGAGATTTTAGCAGTGGCAGATTTGATAAAATCTGAAGTTAATGTAAAAGAAGTTGAAGTGTTAGAAGACGCTTCAGACATCTTAGTAAAGCAAATAAAACCTAATTTTAAAGTATTAGGTCCACGTTTTGGAAAAGACATGAAAGCTGTGGCTCAAACGGTTAATAACTTTACTGCTAAGGATATTAAAAAAATCGAGCAAAACGGTATTTTAGACGTTGTAATTAATGGAAAAAGCATTACATTGGAGAAGTCTGATGTAGAGATTACATCTCAAGATATTGAAGGATGGCTTGTGGCAAGTCAAGGTGTATTAACAGTAGCTTTAGATGTTACATTAACTGACGACTTAAAGAAAGAAGGTATTGCAAGAGAATTGGTAAATAGAATTCAAAATTTGCGTAAGGATTCTGGATTTGAACTGACCGATAGAATTGCAGTACAATTTCAAAAAGATGAACAAATTATTAACGCAATAAATAAAAATTTAGAGTATATAAAGACTGAGACATTAACAGATGAATTAGAAATTTTAGACGACTTAAATAATGGTATTGAAATTGCTTTCGATGATGTAAATACCAAACTATTTATTCAAAAAATTTAAAGCTATGGCAATAGAGAACACAATAAGATATTCGGACAAAGATTTAGCAGAATTCAAAGTACTTATTCAAGAAAAAATCAGAAAAGCTCAACACGATTTAGAACTTATTAAAAGTGCTTATATGAACGACCATAATAATGGTACAGATGATACATCTCCAACGTTTAAAGCGTTTGATGAAGGTAGCGAAACCATGAGCAAAGAGTCTAATTCTGCTTTGGCAATAAGACAAGAAAAATTTATTAGAGATTTAAAAAATGCCTTGATTAGAATAGAGAATAAAACCTATGGTGTTTGTCGTGTAACTGGTAAACTAATCAACAAAAAGCGTTTAGAGCTAGTGCCTCATGCAACGTTGAGCATTGAAGCTAAAAACATGCAATAATAAAATACTGTAAAGATAGTTTGTAAAAAACGTCTCAATTTATGAGACGTTTTTTAGTTTTGACAACAAAGCAACCTTGATGAATATAAAAAAGGCATCCATACTTATCATTTCAATTCTTCTTATTGATCAGATTTCAAAGATTTACATTAAAACTCATTTTGAACTTCAAGAAGAAATAAAAGTGTTCAATTGGTTCAGAATTCTTTTTGTTGAAAATAACGGGATGGCTTGGGGAGCAAAACTTAGTGATTTCACCTCTGTAATTTCAGATAGAACAGCTAAAGTTATTCTTACCAGTTTTAGACTTATTGCTATTGTCGGAATTGGCTATTGGTTGTGGTCATCAATTAAAAATAAAAGTTCTAGAGTTTTAATTATTGCGGTCTCTCTTATCTTTGCAGGTGCCTTTGGAAATATTATTGACTCCGTTTTTTATGGCGTTTTGTTTAATGATAGTTATGGACAAGTTGCATCATTTTTGCCAAGTGAAGGAGGCTATGATACTTTTTTACATGGAAAAGTAGTAGATATGCTTCATTTCCCTTTATGGAAAGGCTATTTACCAGAATGGATACCTTGGTATGGAGGCAAATACTTTACGTTTTTTGAACCTGTTTTTAATATTGCTGATATGGCAATTAGCACAGGTGTTGGGATGCTGATTCTATTTAATAAAAGAGCGTTTCCTAAGGAACATAAAATTACAGAAACAGTATCTTCCTTGAATCAAGAAAGTATATAACTTTCAGATTCATATCCAAAACATAATTTTACTCGGTAAGCTTTGTTGAAATATGAAAAATGGCATCGCCTTGATACACCAAAGGCGACTCATTTATGTTAAAGATATAACCACTATTTGGAGCTTTTACAAAATGATTGAAGCTTCCATAAGGATCTGTAATATGGCCTATAACATCACCTTCATTTACAAAAGAATTGATTTTAATAGAAGCTTTAAACATTCCTGAATATTTTGCTCTAAGCCATTTACTATCTGAAATATATATAGTAGCTTTTTTAGGTCGTGAAACTTTAAAATTAGTTTTCAGCATACCAAGATGATGCAAAACACGTTTAGCACCATTAACTCCAGTATTTGTGATGGTAGCATCAATATTAAATGACTTTCCACCTTCAAAAAGAAGCATCGGAATACCTAACTTATAGCTTGTATTTCTAAACGATTTATTCAGGTTCTTTGAGTAGTAAACAAAAGGAGCGCCAAAGACCTCAGCTAATTCGTTTAAAATGGGCTCTTTTTTCTTAATTCTAATTTGTGCTGAATTAAATCGGTCTGCTCCTCCAGTATGAAAGTCCATAATTAAATCTGCATGAGGAACGATTTCAGTGATTAGTTTATGAGCCACTCTACTTGCTAACGAACCTCCTTTTGTTCCAGGAAACACACGATTCAAATCACGACCATCTGGGAACTCCCTATCCATGTGAATGAAGCCAAAAACATTAATCACAGGAATACAGATAATAGTTCCTTTTTTTGGTTTGTTGATGCCTTTAGCAATAATTTGCCGTACAATTTCAACACCATTTATTTCATCACCATGAATTCCAGCTGTAATTAAAACAGTAGGGCCAGGTTTTTTTGAACGTTCAATAATTACAGGAACATCAATGGTGTTTTGAGTGTGCAATTTAGCTACGTTAAAACTAACAGTTGCGCTTTTGCCAAGAGCAACCTTTTCGCCTAATATCTCTAAAACATCTTTTTCGCTCATGATTTAGTTTCTATTTCGTTCAATATAAGTTATAATGGCTCTAGCTATATTTTTATGTGTTGCCGTTTCTATACCTTCCAAACCAGGAGTTGAATTCACTTCCAACAATAAAGGGCCTCTCGCTGATTGAAGCATATCAACACCACAAACAGGAAGTTTTAAAGCACGAGACGCATTCATGGCTAGTTTCAACTCCTCTGTATTGAGTTTTATGATGTTTGCAGAACCACCACGATGTAAATTTGAACGAAACTCTCCTTCTTTACCTTGACGCTTCATAGCTCCAACCACTTGTCCATCAACAATTAAGGCTCTAATATCTGCTCCTTTGGCTTCTTTAATAAATTCCTGAACTATTACTCGTGCTTCCAAACCATTAAAAGCTTCCAGAACGGATTCTGCTGCATTTTTTGTTTCAGCCAAAACAACGCCTAAACCTTGTGTTCCTTCCAATAATTTTATAATTACTGGCACACCTCCAACATGCTCAATCACTTCTTCAACATCACGAGAGTAATTAGTGAAAACCGTTTTTGGCATCCCAATTCCAGCTTTACTAAGGCGCTGTAGGCTTCTAAGTTTATCTCTTGAGCGTTGTATGGCATCTGAGGTGCAAATGGTAAATACATTCATCATTTCAAACTGTCTAACAACAGCACAACCATAAAAGGTAACCGAAGCTCCAATTCGCGGAATGATCGCATCAACATAATCAAGATATCTATCCTTATAATAAATGGTTGGTTTTTCCTTTTCAATGATAATATCACATTTTAAAGGGTCAATCACTTCAACCTTATGACCTCTAAGTTCTCCTTCTTCAATAAGACGACGCGTAGAATATAAATGAGGATTCCTTGATAAAATTACAATGTTCATAATGCTTTGCTGTTAAACGATTGGTTTTCCAAATCAACATCAACCAAAAACTTTTTACTTAAAAATTGTCTGCCAATTAACACAGGAAATTTCATATCGTCTCTAGTGCTTAAAGTTAAGTTAATCTTGTACTTCTTTCCAAAGAATATCACTTCAGACTTAATTTTGTATCTATTTTCTTTATAGCCATTACTGCTTTTTACATCAGTATAAGTATAATTTTTAAAAACAATATCTCTGCTGCTAAAGTTAGGATGTCCTTTGCTTTCAAAAGTGCATCTTAAGGTATTGTTCTCTTCTATAATTTCTGAACAATGTATTGCAGATGTATAAGCTCCTGTATCAATTTTTACAGCAACATCAAATAAATTTAATTCTGGAAAGTCAACTTTATCGACTCTACCAACAATTTTCTTTGTCATATATGGTTAAAAATAAGTGGCGCAAGATACAGATAAAGATATTGCAAATGCTATCTTTTTTAGTTTGAATTATTACCTTTGAGTAATGGCTAAATCTCCTTTAGAAATACAACTACAAACCTTACCAAACTCGCCTGGAGTGTATCAGTATTTTGATGCAAATGATACCATTATTTATGTTGGGAAAGCCAAAAATTTAAAAAAAAGAGTTAGCTCCTATTTTACTAAAACGCACGAGAATGGTAAAACGCGCATTCTTGTAAAAAAAATTGCCAACATTAAACACATTGTGGTTGAAACTGAAACTGATGCGCTTTTATTAGAGAATAATCTTATAAAAAAGCACAAGCCACGTTATAATGTATTGTTGAAGGACGATAAATCATACCCTTGGATTTGTATAAAAAATGAACGTTTCCCAAGAGTGTTCCAAACAAGACGACTTATAAAAGATGGAAGCGAATATTTTGGCCCTTATACAAGTGTAAAAACCGTTTATACTTTACTGGATTTAATAAGAGGCTTGTATCAATTACGAACCTGTAATTACGATTTGTCGCAAGAAAAAATTGATGCTGGTAAGTATAAAGTTTGCTTAGAATATCACTTAGGAAATTGTAAAGGTGCTTGTGAAGGTTATGAAACAGTTCAAGAATACGAAGAAAACATAAAAGCCATTCGTGAAATTTTAAAAGGAAATTTTAAAGATTCACTACAACGCTTTAAAAGGCAAATGCACAATCTTGCAAAAGACATGCACTTTGAAGAAGCCCAAAAAGTAAAGGAAAAGGTTGATATTTTAGAAAACTATCAAGCCAAATCAACCATTGTAAACCCAAAAATTAACAATGTTGATGTGTTCTCCATTGTTAGCGATGAAAGCTATGCTTATGTGAATTTTTTGCAAATATCATTAGGTTCCATTGTACGTTCGCATACGCTTGAAATTAAAAAGAAACTCGACGAAACTGACAAGGAGTTATTAGAAATAGCGATTGTAGAAATTAGACAACGATTCAACTCACAATCTAAAGAAATTTACGTGCCTTTTAAAATTGATGTCGGAGATGATGTAAAAGTGACCATTCCGAAATTAGGCGATAAAAAACACATTTTAGATTTATCAATCAGAAATGCCAAGTATTATAGACTGGAGCAACTAAAGCAAGTAAAAATTGTAGATCCAGACAGACATGCCAATCGCATCATGGCACAAATGAAAGCCGATTTACGACTCAAAGAAGAACCGCGACATATTGAATGTTTTGATAATAGTAACATACAAGGTACAAATCCTGTTGCTGCATGTGTGGTGTTTAAAAACGGAAAGCCAAGTAAGAAAGATTACAGACATTTTAATATTAAAACCGTTGAAGGACCAGATGATTTTGCATCGATGGAAGAAGTAGTTTACAGACGTTACAAACGCTTGTTGGAGGAAAAAAAATCACTGCCTCAACTCATAATTATTGATGGAGGCAAAGGGCAATTATCATCAGCTCTAAAAAGTTTAGATGCATTGAACCTAAGAGGGAAAATTGCCATTATCGGAATTGCAAAACGTTTAGAAGAATTATTCTATCCAAATGATCCAATTCCACTATATTTAGATAAAAAAAGCGAGACTCTTAAAATCATTCAGCAATTAAGAAACGAAGCGCATCGATTTGGCATTGAGCACCACAGAAATAAACGCAGTAAAAGTGCGTTAAATACAGAGCTTGAAACCATTCCAGGTGTTGGCGAAAAAACTATTGTTGATTTGTTAAAACATTTCAAGTCGGCAAAACGAATTTCGTTTGCAAAGTTAGATGAGCTGGAAGATGTTGTAGGTGTCTCGAGAGCACAAAAAATTTATAATTATTATCATCAAAAAGAATAAATTGAAAAAGTCTTTAACCATATTATTCTTATGCTTACTCATTTCGTTTCTAGCCAAAGCGCAAAATGAGCTTGCTAAAACCCAAAACCCAAAAGTTGGTTTGGTGTTAAGTGGTGGTGGTGCAAAAGGTTTAGCACATATTGGTGCATTAAAAACCATTGATAGCCTTGGTGTAAAAATAGACTATGTCGCAGGTACAAGTATGGGAGCCATTATTGGTGGTCTTTATGCTTCAGGTTATTCTGGAAAACAAATAGATTCCATTTTTAAAAGTGTAGATTTTGATGAACTTATTAGCGATAATTTACCTCGAAACGCCAAAACATTTTATGAACGTGATAACTCCGAAAAATATGCCATAACCTTGCCTTTTAATAACTTTAAGGTTCAGATTCCTTCGGCAATTTCAAGAGGCCAGAATGTGTTTAATTTGTTTTCAAAACTCATGTTGCATGTGAGTGGTATTGAAGATTTTGAAAACCTTCCAATTCCATTCTTCTGTATTGCAACCAATATTGAAACTGGCGAACCTGTCATTTTAAACAGTGGTAGTTTACCTCAAGCCATTGCAGCCAGTGGAGCATTGCCTTCTTTATTTCAACCTGTTATTATTGATAATAAAATTCTGATAGATGGAGGCGTGGTAAATAATTATCCTATTGACGAACTTAGAGCAAAAGGCATGGACATCATTATTGGAGTTGATGTTCAAGATGGTTTGGCAGAGCGTACAGAGCTGACTTCTGCACCAAATATTTTACTTCAGATAAGTAATTTCAGAACCATCAATGCCATGAAAGATAAGGCCAATAAAACAGATGTTTACATAAAACCTAATATTAAAAGTTACAACGTTGTCTCTTTTCAATATGGAAAACAAATTATTGAAAATGGTCGAATTGCTGCTATTGAAAAGCAAGAGCAACTAAAGGTCATTGTGAGAAATCAAGCTAAAGCGTCAGTTAAAAAGATAAAAATTGTAGCAGCTGATAGCTTACGAATTAAGAAAATTGATACTAAAGGCAACGAAAAATACACACGATCCTACATTCTAGGCAAGCTTAAGCTTAAGCCCAATGAAACCATTAGTTATGATCAGTTTAGCAAAGGCATTAATAATATTGTAGCCACTCAGAATTTTGATAGCTTTTTGTATGATTTTGAACCTAATGATGATGGTCATGATTTAATTGTGAATTTAAAAGAGAGTTCAAATAAAACCTTTTTAAAGTTTGGTGTGCATTATGACGATCTTTACAAAAGTGCTGCTTTAATAAACTTAACTCAAAAACAGCTATTGTTTAAAAATGATTTGGCTTCTTTTGATATGATTTTGGGAGATAACGTACGTTATAATTTCGAATATTATATAGACAAAGGATTTTACTGGAGTATTGGCTTAAAATCTAGATATAACACATTTCATAAAAGTGTTAATGCTTCGTTGTTTTTAGATGAAGGCGAATTGGATATTGTTGGGCTAAAAAAAGCTGATATAAAGCTTACAGATCAAACCAATCAATTTTTTGTACAAACACTTTTCCGAAAGGATTTTTCTTTAAAATTTGGAGCAGAGCACAAACGCCTTAAAATAACATCAGATACCTTTGTTGAAGAAACCGAAGACGAAATTGAGCAAACAACCTTTGAAAAAAGTGATTTTTTTAGCCTATTTGGCAACCTTAAATTTGATACTTACAATAACAAATACTTTCCAGACAAAGGTTTCTTGTTTGATGGTAATTTTCAGTTGTATTTATCATCATCAGATTTTAATAATAATTTTTCTCAATTTTCAATTGCTAAAGCAAACATTGGTTATGCTTTAAGTTTTTCAGATAAATTTTCTGTTCTTTTAGGTTCAGAAGGTGGCTTTAAAGTAGGTGAAGATTCTAATAATTCTCTCAATTTTGCACTTGGTGGTTATGGCCAAAACTTAATCAATAATTTTATTTCGTTTTATGGCTATGACTATATCTCAATTATTGGTGATGGCTTTGTAAAAGGCACTATAAATTTGGATTATGAAATAGCAGATAAACACCATATTAGTTTAGCTGCAAATTATGGCAATGTTGGCAATGATCTCTTTACTAATGGCGAATGGTTCACCTCACCAGATTACAGTGGTTATGCCTTAGGTTATGGTATGGAAACATTTCTAGGTCCTATAGAAATAAAATACACGTGGTCTCCAGAAATAAGTCAAAGCAATTGGTTTTTTAATGTAGGGTTTTGGTTTTAATTGCATGGTTATTTTGTTACATAGAGCGCAGTCGAAGTATTGTTTAGTATCTCTTTTTTTACGATATTTGTTTAATATGAAACCTTTTTGGAACGGCTTATTAAAACATCTTCAATTTCTTATCAAAAGAAATCCTGAATAAGCACTCATTTTTGTATCTTTAAAACAATTAGATGCATACCTTTTGAGGTATGTAAATATCAATTTTTAACTTAAAAAAAATGCCTTTTTATCATAAATTAGGAAAGATACCTCCTAAAAGACATACACAGTTTAGAAAGCCAGATGGTAGTCTTTATGCTGAACAATTATTTGGCACCATTGGGTTTGATGGAATGTCAACAAACTCATACCATGAGCATAGACCAACACAAGTCAAAGAAATAAGAAAACAATATAGCGTTGCACCAAAAATTGCAAAATCAAACCACATACAATCCTATCGTTTTAAAGGGTTTCAAGTAAAACCAGAAAACGATTATTTAGAAAGTAGAAAAGCCGTTTTAACCAATAGTGATTGTACCATTATTCTAGCAGCACCTAAAGCATCAACACGCGATTATTTTTATAAAAACACAGATGCAGACGAGCTTATCTTTATCCATAAAGGAACAGGAAAACTCAGAACAATGCTTGGTAATCTCGATTTTAAGTATGGCGATTACTTATTAGTGCCAAGAGGTATTATTTACAAACTAGATTTTGACACTGAAGATAATCGTTTGTTTATTGTGGAATCACGCAGGCCAATTTACACACCAAAACGCTACAGAAATTGGTTCGGTCAGTTATTAGAACATTCTCCTTTCTGTGAACGCGATATTCGTCAACCTCAAGAACTCGAAACACATAATGAAACAGGAGAGTTTTTAATAAAAGTAAAAAAGCAAAACGATATTTTTGAAATGGTCTACGCTACACATCCTTTTGATGTGGTTGGCTATGATGGTTTTAATTATCCTTATGCCTTTTCAATACATGATTTTGAGCCTATAACAGGTCGAATACACCAACCGCCTCCTGTGCATCAAACCTTTGAAACTGATGCATTTGTAGTATGTAGCTTTGTACCACGTTTGTATGATTATCATCCTGAAGCTATTCCTGCACCTTACAATCACAGTAATATTGATAGCGACGAGGTTCTGTATTATGTTGATGGCGATTTTATGAGCAGAAATGATATTGATGCTGGACACATTTCTTTACATCCAGCAGGAATACCACATGGTCCGCATCCTGGAGCTACAGAGCGAAGCATTGGTAAAGTTAAAACGGATGAGTTAGCAGTCATGGTAGACACATTTAAACCTTTAATGGTTACTGAAGAAGCAATGAAAATAGCAGATGAAGATTATTATAAATCATGGTTGAGCCCATCCTAACCTTCCCAAAGGGAAGGAATTTAAGGTGGAGATAATATATTTTTTAAAACAAGAACTCAAATTCCCGTTTTGAGTTTCTCCCCTTTGGGGAGATTAAGAGGGGCTTTTAAAATGAGTAAAGAAGTAAAATCAGTAAACTACGGTTTAGAAAAAATATTTGAAGGAGCACAAGACTTCCTTCCGCTTTTAGGCACAGATTATGTCGAGTTTTACGTTGGTAACGCTAAACAATCGGCTCACTTTTACAAAACAGCTTTTGGGTTTCAATCCTATGCTTATAAAGGCTTAGAAACAGGTTCAAGAGATTCAGTGAGTTATGTATTGAAGCAAGACAAAATAAGATTAGTTTTAACAACACCATTAAACAGCAAATCACCAATAAACGACCATATCGTAAAACATGGTGATGGTGTAAAAGTCATAGCACTTTGGGTAGATGATGCACGAAAATCTTATGAAGAAACCACAAAACGAGGCGCAAAATCTTACATGGAACCTGTTGTTGAAAAGGACGAACATGGTGAGGTTGTGAGAGCAGGAATTTACACGTACGGCGAAACGGTTCACATGTTTGTAGAGCGCAAAAACTATAAAGGTGTATTCATGCCTGAATTTGTTGAGTGGAAATCAGATTACAATCCGGAACCAACAGGATTAAAATACATTGACCACATGGTAGGTAACGTTGGCTGGAACCAAATGAATGTTTGGGTAAAATGGTACGAAGATGTCATGGGATTTGTAAACTTCTTATCGTTTGATGATAAGCAAATCCATACAGAATACTCAGCATTGATGAGTAAAGTAATGAGCAATGGTAATGGTAGGATCAAGTTTCCAATCAACGAACCAGCAAAAGCAGCCAAAAAATCGCAAATTGAAGAATATCTTGACTTTTATGAAGGCTCAGGCGTTCAGCATATTGCAGTAGCAACAGATGACATTATTAAAACTGTTGCCCAATTAAAAGCAAGAGGTATTGAGTTTTTACCACCACCTCCACAAGCTTATTATGATGATATTCCGCGTCGTTTAGGCTCACACATGGATATGATGAAGGAAGATATTAAAGAACTTCAAAAACTATCCATTTTAGTTGATGCAGACGAAGAAGGCTACCTACTTCAAATTTTCACAAAACCAGTTGAAGATAGACCAACTTTGTTCTTTGAAATTATTCAACGAATGGGAGCTCGAGGTTTTGGAGCAGGGAACTTTAAGGCACTTTTTGAGTCTATAGAGCGTGAACAAGCCAATAGAGGCACATTATAACAAATATTTAACTAAAAAACACTTAAAAACTCTATCGATAATGTCGTTAGAGTTTTTTGTTTTTTTACTTTTGGAACAGTAATTGTAATTTTCAATAGTATAACAATAATTAAGCTATGACGTTAGTTTAATTACAATTACAAAAAATTATGAAAAAAGCCCTACTTATAGTATTAGCATTTGTTTTGAGTAACGCCTCATTTGCTCAAACAGAATCTGCTTTTGAAAAAGGTGAATGGTTTCAATTCAAGATGAGTTATAGTGGTTGGATGAAGGCTGGAGAAGCCACTTTAAAAGTAAATGAAGACGTCATTGATGGCAAACAAGTATATCATGTTGTAGGTAAAGGCAAAACCACAGGAGCTATTAGCTGGTTTTTTAAGGTAAAAGACCGTTATGAAAGCTATTTTGATAAAGAAAAACTTGTTCCTTATCGTTTTATCAGGGACATTGATGAAGGAGGTCATACCAAAAACATTGAAATAAATTTTGACCAGAAAAACAACAAAGCTCATGTTTACAATATAAAGCACAATACCAGGAAGGTAATTGACACCAAGCCAAATGTTCAAGATATGGTATCTACGTTTTATTATTTGAGAAACAAACTAGACGTAAGCAAGTTAAAAGTTGATGACGAAATAAGAACAGATATGTTTTTTGATGGTGAAAACTATGGTTTTAAAATAAAATACCTAGGAAAAGAAACGTTGCGAACCGCTTTTGGCAAGGTTGAATGTTTAGTGTTTCGGCCTTACGTAATGGCAGGACGCGTTTTTAAGGAAGAAGAAAGTTTAACCCTTTGGGTAAGTGCTGATAAAAACAGGATCCCGTTAAGAGTTAAAGCTGATTTGGCAATTGGATCACTAAGAGCCGATCTTGAAGCATTTAGAGGGTTAAAACATCAATTTGAAATACAATTCTAATTAGTAATTATGACTACAGAACCCAATTACGACGAGATTTTAGAAAAACTTAAAGCCAAGTACGACGCTCAAAGTGAAGACACCGAAAACTATTTAGAAGGACTGCTTTACGGAAAATCTATCACCTACTGGGATTATATTCATACAGATGCTTTATTAAGCTTACAAATTCAACGCACTACGTTTCCTGATGAGATGGTTTTTATTGCCTATCATCAAATAAACGAGCTTATTTTTAAAATGATTCTTTGGGAAATTTCTCAAGTTGCAAATAAAAAAGATCTCAATGTTACTTTCTTTAAGGAAAAGCTCATGCGAATAAGTCGTTATTTTGATATGCTTACCACGTCATTTAACATCATGCGTGAAGGTATGGATCCAAAGCAGTATGGCAAGTTCAGGCACACTTTAACACCAGCTAGTGGATTCCAGAGTGCACAGTACAGACTGATAGAGTTTGCCTCTACAGAACTCATAAATCTTATTGATAACAGATTCAGAAAAACCATAGACAGAAACACACCCTTTGAGCACGCGCTCGAGCATTTGTATTGGCAAGCAGCAGGGAAAGACTATAAAACAGGCAAGAAATCATCCTTGTTGACCAATTTTGAGAATCGTTATAAAGAGGAATTCATTACTTTTATGAAAATCTATAACACAAAAAATTTGTGGTCAAGGTTTAAAGAGTTGCCTAAAAAAGATCAGGAAAACGAGAATTTAGTAGCTGCTATGAGGCACTATGACCATACAGTAAATATAACTTGGGTAATGGCACATTACAACACAGCCAAGCATTATATTTTAGGTAAAGATGGAGATGGTGAAGCAACAGGAGGAAGTGATTGGCAAAAATATATGCACCCTAAATATCAAAAACGAATATTTTTTCCAGAACTTTGGAGTGAAGAAGAAATAAATAATTGGGGACAATAACATCTAAAACGACTGAAAACAACTAAACCATGAAACCCATAAAAATTGTATTAATAGCAGCACTTATTTGTGTTATACAATCTTGTAAATCAGACAAAACCGCAAACGAAATTCCAATAAATAGTTTGGTTGAAGCCGAACCTATAATTGAAAAATTTGAATTTGGATATAATCTTAACGACTATGTTGTAGTAAGGGACACTATCAAATCAGGAGATAGTTTTGGTCAGATCATGGAACGAAACAAAATAGGCTACCCTCAAATTTACAATATCGTTGAAAAAATAAAGGACAGCTTTAATATTGCAAAGCTTCACCCAGGAAAACCTTATACAATACTTTGCTCAAAGGATTCATTACAATTACCACAATCCTTTATTTATCAGCCTAATGTTGAAGAGTATGTAGTGATTGATTTTAAAGATTCTATTCATGCTTATTCAAAGAAAAAGCCTATTAAGTATGTCGAAAAAGTAGCTACAGGAACTATAGCTCAAGGTTCTAGTATATCTCAACTATTGGACGAACAAGGGTTAAGCCAAGTTTTAGTTAATAAAATGGCTGATAACATATACGCTTGGACTATAGATTTTAACAGACTTCAAACTGGTGATAGGTTTAAAGTGATGTACACAGACAAATATATTGATGATAGTATTTATGCAGGAGTACACACCGTAAAAGCAGCTTATTTTGAGCATAAAAGCGAACCTTTTTATGCATTCAGATTTAAAACTGACACCATAAAAGGCATTGTTGATTATTTTAACGAAGATGCCAAAAACTTAAGAAGAGCCTTTTTAAAAGCGCCTGTTCAATTCAGTCGTGTATCTTCAAGGTATAATCTAAAGCGAAGAATAGCCTATTATGGCAATAAAGTAAGACCTCATAAAGGCACTGATTTTGCAGCGAATATTGGCACTCCTATTTTAGCCACAGCCAATGGAACTGTTACAGAGTCAACCCAAAAAGGAGGTAATGGTAAGTATGTAAAAATAAGGCATAATGCCACTTATAGCACACAATATTTACACATGAGCAGACGTGCTGTTAAGGTAGGTCAGTTTGTAAAACAAGGGGATGTCATTGGATATGTAGGAATGACAGGAAATACAGGTGGTCCACATGTATGTTATCGTTTCTGGAAAAACGGACAGCAAGTAGACCCTTTCAAAGAAAAATTACCAGAAGCTGAACCAATATCTGAAGATCTGAAAGTTAAATATTTAGATTTTATAGAACCCATCAAAATGCAGTTGGATAATATTCCATTTGTAGAAAATGAACCTCTTGAAGTCATTGCTGGAGATTTAGTAACTCAACGTGATTAAATGCCATTAAAAACCATTAATCCTACGCAAACTAAAGCTTGGAAAAAGCTTTCATCTCATTTTAATGATATAAAAAATTGCCATTTAAAACAATGGTTTGACGAAGACAAAAATAGAGCAGACCGTTTTACTATTAAATGGGAAGACTTCTATTTTGATTATTCCAAAAACAGAATCAACTCAGAAACTGTTAAACTTCTAAAGGAGCTAACTGAGGAGATCGATTTAAAAGACGCCATTTCTAAATACTTTTCAGGTGACACAATTAATCAAACCGAAAATCGTGCAGTTCTGCACACAGCATTAAGACTTCCACAAAATTCTGAATTAATAATCGATGGAAAAAATATAGTTTCTGAAATAAACATTGTAAAAGCTAAAATGGAAAGCTTTACCAATGATATAATAAACGGAAATAGAAAAGGCTATACAGGAAAAAGTTTTACAGATATTGTAAATATTGGTATTGGTGGTTCTGACCTTGGCCCATCAATGATTGTTGAAGCATTACAGTTCTATAAAAATCATTTAAATACACATTTTGTAAGCAATATTGATGGAGATCACGTAAATGAAGTCATCAAGAACCTAAATCCAGAAACAACCTTATTCATTATTGTATCCAAATCATTTGCAACTCAAGAAACCTTAACAAATGCTACAACAATAAGGCAATGGCTTTTACAAAACCTACCTAAAGCAGCGGTCTCAAAACACTTTGTGGCAGTCTCTAGCAATATTGAAAAAGTTAAAGCATTCGGGATTGATGAATCCAACATTTTTCCTATGTGGAATTGGGTTGGCGGACGTTTTTCTTTATGGAGTGCAGTAGGTTTAAGTATTAGTCTTTCTGTTGGATATTCAAATTTTGAAAGCCTTCTAGAAGGAGCTCACAAAATGGATGAGCATTTTAAAAATAACCCTTTTGACAAAAACATTGCAATGATTATGGCTTGTTTAAGTATTTGGTACAACAACTTTTTTGAGTTTGAAACCGAAGCGGTTGTCCCTTATTCACAATACCTAAATCGGTTTCCAGCCTATTTGCAACAAGCCATTATGGAAAGTAATGGTAAAAACGTTGACAGAAATGGAGAAAGTATTGACTACCAAACTGGCACAATTGTTTGGGGTGAGCCAGGAACCAATGCTCAACACGCATTTTTTCAATTGATGCATCAAGGCACAAAAACAGTTCCTACAGATTTTATTGGATTTGCAAAATCACTTTATGGCAATACAGAACACCAAGATAAATTAATGTCAAACTTTTTTGCACAAACAGAAGCTTTAATGAACGGCAAAACAAAAAAACAATCGAAACCCTATAAAGCTTTTGAAGGTAACAGACCTACAAATACTATATTAATTAAGAAGTTAACACCAGAAAGTTTAGGGAAGCTTGTAGCTCTTTATGAGCATAAACTTTTTGTACAAGGAATTATCTGGAATATATTCAGCTATGACCAGTTTGGTGTTGAGTTAGGCAAAGAATTAGCAGGAAACATTCTTCAGGAATTAAATAATTCAAAAAAAGAAGATCATGATTCATCAACAGTCAGATTAATAAACTACTACAAAAGCCTCGATTAATTTCGTTACTTATTTCTTTCAATCCCCTTATTAATAATAGGTTCAGGCTTTTTTTAAACAACTATAACAAACGCTTCGCAAAAACGTGTTAATTTGTTAATGATAAGTTAATAATGTTTCAATAATTATAACTAATTTTGCCGAAAATTAAAAACCAATTTTAACTTTTCAGAATATGAAAAAAATCACTCAATTTTTATTTGTTGCTCTAGCAATGGTTTTTTCAACCTCAGTTTTAGCGCAAAGCACAGTTACAGGTACCATTATGGATTCTGAACTGAATGCTCCACTTTTTGGAGCGAATATTGTGGTTAAAGGAACTACAAAAGGAGCAATTGCTGATTTCGATGGTAAATTCACACTTACAACAGACTTAGCTTCTGGTGAAATAGTTATCTCTTACATAGGCTATATTAGTCAAACTTTAGCTTTTAATGGAGATACAGATTTAGGAACTATTACATTAAAATCTAGCGAAGTAGGTTTAGACGAAATAATGATTGTTGCTTCTGTAGCGGTTGATAGAAAAACACCAGTAGCGGTTTCTACAATTAAATCTGAAGATATTGCTTTAAAATTAAGTACTCAGGAATTTCCTGAAATTTTAAAATCTACACCAGGCGTTTATGCAACTAGAGCAGGTGGTGGTTACGGAGATGGAAGAGTAAACCTTAGAGGGTTTGACTCAAACAATATTGCTGTAATGATTAATGGTGTTCCAGTAAACGATATGGAAAATGGTCGCGTATATTGGAGTAACTGGGCAGGTTTAGGAGACGTGACATCTACTATGCAAGTTCAAAGAGGATTGGGAGCTTCTAAAGTAGCTGTATCTTCAGTAGGTGGTACAATAAACATCATAACTAAAACAACTGATGCTGTTCAAGGTGGCAATGTTATGACAAGCATTGCTAATGATGGTTATTTAAAATACGGAATGACCTATTCAACAGGTTTAAACGATAAAGGTTTTGCAGCAACAGTTAGTGCCTCAAAAATTTCCGGTGATGGTTATGTAGACGGAACAGAGTTTTCAGGTTACAATTACTTTCTTAGTTTATCTCAACAGTTAAGTGATGCTCATAGATTATCATTTACGGCATTTGGAGCACAACAAGAACATGGTCAGCGTTTTAACCGTTCAACTATTACAGAGCTTAAAGAAACTGATTCTGGACCGCAAAAAGCTAATAAAGATTGGGGTTATAAAAATGGTGAAGTGTATCACCAATCATTCAACTTTTATCACAAACCTCAAATGTCTATAAATCATTTATGGAATATAAATGATAGTTCTGCTTTATCAACAGCATTATATGCTTCATTTGGCTCAGGTGGAGGAAGAAGAGACGAAGGTTCTAAAATTGGATCTGCAGATTATAGAATTGGCACTTCAGGATTACAACCAATAGATTTTGACAAGATTGTAGCAGAAAACCAAGCCAATGGAGTTAATGGTTCAAGTGATATTATATCATCTTCTAGAAACTCTCATGAGTGGTATGGTATATTGTCTACATATAAGAACACAATAAATGACAAATTAACAATATCTGGTGGTTTTGATGGTCGTTATTATATTGGCTCTCACTGGTATCAAGTAGATGATTTGCTAGGAGGTCAATTTTTCTTAGACAATGAAACAGATACTTTTGCTTTTGGAAAACCGCTAACGGTTGGTGATCGTTATAACAAAGACTATGATGGTATTGTTGTAAGATATGGGCTTTTTGGTCAGGCAGAATACCAAGTCAATGAAAAATTAAACTTGTTTGTTGCGGGCGATATTTCTAACACTACATACCAACAAAAAGAATATATGAATAGTGAAATAGTTGGTAGCAGAGAATCAGATAAAGTGAACTTTGCAGGTTTTGGTATTAAAGGTGGTGGTAACTACAATTTAGATACTAACAACAATTTATTTGTTAATGTAGGATATTTCTCTAAAGCTCCATTTTTAGATGCTGTATTTTTAGATGAAGATGGAATAGATGCCAATAAAGAAGCTGAAAACGAAAAAGTATTTAGTGCAGAATTAGGATATGGCTACCGAAGTGAAAAGTTAAGCGCTAATGTGAATGTATATTATACAAAATGGTTAGATAAAACTTATGCTGGTTCAATTCCAACTGGAGATGACATATTCTTTTACAACCTTTTAGGTATAGATGCATTACACCAAGGTATTGAAGTTGATTTTAGATATAAAGCAACTGATAATTTAACGCTTACAGGTATGGCGTCTTTAGGAGATTGGCAATGGAAAAGTAATGTATCTGCATTAGTAAGAGATCAGGCAGGCGAACAAGTTGGAGATCCAATTGAAGTTTTTGCTGATGGTATAAAAGTAGGTGATGCAGCGCAAACTACATTTGCTATAGGTGCAGATTATCAATTAGCTCAAAAATCCAATATCTATATAGATTATAACTTCGCAGGAGACAACTACGCTTCTTATGATGTAACAAACAGAGGAAGCAATGATTTGCCAGATGTTTGGAAACTTCCTGATTTTGGTATATTTGATATTGGTTTAAGACATTCATTTAATATGGGTTCATTTGAAACAACTCTAATTGGTAAGGTAAATAATGCATTCAATACAGAATATGTTTCAGACGCTAATGATTTAGATGGAACTGCATCAACCGCTCAAGTATATTTTGGTCCAGGCAGAACATATAGTGTAGGATTAAAAGTTAATTTTTAAAAAATAGTTAAAATGAAAAGAATAATTTATTGTTTAGCAATTTTAGGGATAACCTTAGTAGGTTGTAACCCTATGGAAGACATTTATGATGGATTGGATTCATCAGCAGACCCTATTGTTGGTTCTGATTCCTATACACTAACTAGTGATGATTATGAAGAATTAGATTTAGGATTTGGTAGTTTTAATTCAATAGAAGAAGCAAAAGCTTTGTTACCAGCTTTTTTAGCTGATAAATATCCTTTTTGGGGACAAGGCTCATCTGTATTAGTTGGATACCAATTGTACATAGGAAACGCAGAAGGAGTTAGTGATCTTACAAGTTCAGACATTTATGAATTTACAAATTCCGATTATGCAACTGCTGGTAGTGATGCGTTTGGTTTTTATCCAAATGTTAATGCAACAAATGCAATTCCTGCAATATTAAATACTCAAGTAGCTAGCCCAACAGAAGGGCAAATAGTTTTAGCAAAATACAAGCAATATTTTGAAAATCCAGTAGTTGGTTTGGCAAATATTGTTGATTATAACTTTGCTGGCAGCTTCGAAGGCTGGTCAATTGTAGAAGAATCAGGGTCAGACGACGCTTGGACCTCTCAATCTGGATATGTACAAGGCAATGGATTTTTTGGTGGTCAATTTGCTAACGTTGAATGGTTAGTATCTCCTTCAATCGATTTGACAGGAGAAAATAATCTTAAATTCCAAATAACTCATGCTCTTAAATATGCAACAGATGCATCTTTACTTAAAATATTGGTTTCTACTGATTATACAGGTGATACAGGAGCTGCAACTTGGGATGAAATTACATTAGCAACTCCTCCAGGTGTTGATACTTTGGATCCTTCTGAGGATTATGATTTTTCGGCTTATGACGGTCAAATAATCAACGTAGCGTTCAAATATGAATCTACTGATACAGATGCTGGCAGATGGAGAATTTCTAACATGGCCATTAAAACCCTTGGTGCTACAGGAGAAACAAACTCTAAAGGAGAATACTTTATCTACTCTGGAGGAAGCTGGGAAGCAATTGAAGGTGTTTATTATTTAAGTTCTGCTGATTTTGATTCTATGGGTGAAGGATCTGGTCAACCAGGTCAATACGATAACTTTAGTAGTTCAATATCTCCAAATAATTATTTGCCTACATTTTTGAGCCTAAATTTCCCTTACGGTCAAGAAGAAGAAGAACTTTTTGTTATTTATGATTATTATTCAAGTTCTAGTGGTGCACAAAGAAGAGGTAACTTATATACTGTAACTGAAGGTGAGTGGAAAGGACATGAATCAACAATTTCAACAACGTTACAGTTTGGCTTTGAAGATGGTGTTTGGGTTCCGGATAATACAATTAGATACACAATGAGCGATTCTGATTATGCTGCCATAGTTTCAGCTTTAGCTGCTGATTATCCAGCAGCAACAACAAGTATGGACAACTATGGAAATATGGATAGAAGACCAGGGAATGCAGCCGAGTGGACAGATCCAATGGTGCTTGATGCAATAAATGTGGTGCTTGATATAGTTGATCCGTCTGCAGAGGAAGAACAAAAATATATTGTTACTATTGATGTTTATAATGGTAGCAATACCACAGAAGACTTCGCAGTTATAAAAATGGGTGGTGTTTGGGTTTACCAATAAATGCTAAACATATATTTAAAAAACCTGCTCAATTTAGAGCAGGTTTTTTTATGCTTAAATTTCATTACTTTTGCTTAAACTAATAAAACTAATTTATGGATTCAACAATTAAAATGCTACACTCCTATTGGGCATATTTGGTAGTTATAATACTTATTGCAGCTGTTATTAATGCACTTATTGGGTATACAGGGAAAAAAGAATATAGTGCCAAAGACTTTAGAGTTTCTCTATTCGCGCTTATTGTATCACACATACAATTGCTTTTAGGGTTGATATTATATTTTGTATCTCCAAGATTTAGTGATTGGAGCGAATTAGGAGGCAAGGTAATGAGTGATTCGGTTTCAAGGTTATATCTTGTAGAACATCCTTTAATAAATATTATTGCAATTGTTTTAATTACTATTGGATATTCTAAGCATAAAAAGAAACTTACGTCTTCTCCAAAATTCAAAACCATATTAATATTCTACACATTAGCTTTAATTTGCTTCTTGTCAAGAATTCCTTGGGATGTATGGCCAAGATTTTAGAATAAAAAAAGCGACACTAAGTGTCGCTTTTTTTTATTCTTTTATTTCTTTTATAATATGAACATACACAGGGAAGTGGTCACTAAAACCATCCGTAAAACCACCATCTGCAAAACTTCTTAAAGGATAGCCTTTATATCGTCCTTCCTTATTGGTTAAATAAAGTTTATTAAAGATTCCAGCTTTATAAAACCTAAACGAAGAATAATCAGTTTCCAATAAAGGTTTAGTAATTAAAATCTGGTCAAATAAACTCCAAGCATCTCTGTATGCGTTAGACCCTAATCCTTGTCTGAAAAATTCTTCCATTGGGTTATATATGCCTTTCAACTCAACATCTTCCTTGTTTTTTTCAGTTTTTAATATGTCTTTTAAGCTTGCATTTGTTGGGTCGTCATTCAAATCTCCCATTGAAAATATTTTTGCATAAGGATCAATTGCTTGCAATGAATCTATAATACGTTTATTCAGTCTTGCAGCAGCAATACGTTTAGGTCTACTTCTTGCCTCTCCTCCAGAACGCGAAGGCCAATGGCTTACAATAATGTGTATCAGCTCTCCATCTAATTTACCACTCACTAAAAGTTGGTCTCTTGTATAGACTCGCTTTCTAGTAATATCATCATAAATTTTTAATTCATGACTGCTACTGTCAATAGGAGAAAACAAGGCTTTTTGGTACATTAATGCTACATCAATACCACGTGCATCTGGAGAGTCAAAATGTATAATGCCATAATCCTTACCATATAAAGCGTCATCATTTGCCAAATCTTCAATAACTTGCCTGTTTTCAACTTCTGAGATACCAATAATCGCTGGGCTGTTGTTAGAAACATCAGCACCTATTTCAGAAATTACACGAGCCATGTTCTTCACCTTCTTTTTGTAAATTTCGCCACGATCAAACTTTAGCTCCATGATTGGACTTGCTTCATCAAACTTTTGAGGGTCATTAATAGTGTCAAATAAATTTTCAACATTATAAAAAGCAATAGTGTGCACTTTAAACTTTCGTTTTTCCTGTGCATAACTTGTAAAAATTAAAAGAAAACAAAATGAAGTAGCAAACGTTTTTAATAGTTTCATTTATAGTCGTATTATGTTTATGTTAATATGAAAGCAAATCTTGAGCCAAAAGTAAATATTAATAATAAATAATGTAAATTTGCAAGCCTTAATATTTTTAAATTTAAGGAAAACAAAGTATTAATTTTAATATTGAACATGAAGAAAAGTTTATTTATTTTTTTATTAGGAATTTTTTCTGTGTTTTCGGCTTTTGCACAAACCACCATAAAAGGTAGTGTAAAAGATGCCGTAACCAATGAAGCCATTCCTGATGTAACAATTACTATTGAAGAAACTTCTCAAACCACAAAAACAGATGCTTTAGGCGAATTTAGTTTTACTAGAAATGTCCCTTTGGGTGAACAAGTTTTAAACGTAAGTAAAACTGGTTACATAACTGAGCGTTATCCTATTGTGGTAAATGAAGGATCAACAGTAAACATTACAGACATGATTCTTAGAATTGATGTATCAGATTCCGCAGATCTATTTACCATTACCTTGTCTGATGATGAGTTAAATGATGACACTAGTGGAGCTGATAATATTTCTGGATTATTGCAATCATCGCAAGATGTGTTTTTAAGAACCGCTGCATTTGAGTTTAGCTCTTCATTTTTTAGAGTAAGAGGGCTGGATTCTGAAAATGGAAAATTGCTAATTAATGGGGTTGAAATGAACAAGATGTTTGATGGTAGGCCACAATGGAGTAATTGGGGCGGACTTAACGACGTTATGAGAAACCAAGAGCTTTCAAATGGCTTAACGCCTTCAGCCTACAATTTTGGTGGTTTGTTAGGAACAACAAACATAAACACAAGAGCATCAATGTACAGAAAAGGTGGTCGTGTAACCTATTCATCATCAAACAGAAGTTATACCAATAGAGCCATGGCTTCCTATTCATCAGGATTGGTTGATGGAGGTTGGGCTTACTCTATTTCTATAGGAAGACGTTGGGGAGACGAAGGTTATCAAGATGCAACTTTCTATGATGCCAATTCGTTCTTTGCTTCTGTAGAAAAGAAAATCAATGATAAACATAGTATTAACTTTACAGGAATTTTTGCGCCTAACAGACGTGGAAAATCATCACCAAACACCCAAGAAGTATATGACCTAAAAGATATTCGATATAATGAATATTGGGGCTATCACGATGATGAAAAACGAAACTCAAGAGTAAAAAGAACAGTAGAGCCAATTTTGATGTTGAATCATCTTTGGGATATTAATGAAAAGTCATCCTTAAATACAAGTGTTGCTTACCAATTTGGAGAACTTGGAAATAGTAGATTGGATTACGCAGGTGGTGCAAATCCAAGCCCTTCTTACTACCAAAAACTACCTAGTTATTTCTTAGCAGATACTGATGGTCCCGATTATGACGGAGCTTATCAAGCTGAACAAGAGTTCATTAACAATGGTCAAATTGATTGGAACAGAATATATGATGCTAACCTAACCAATAACATGAATGGATTAAATGCTGCATATGTGCTTTATGAAGATAGAAGTGATGATAAACAATTAACCATAAACTCTAATTACACAAGAGATATCAATGATAACATTAGAGTAAATGGAATTGTTGATTACAAGCGTTTAGAATCTAATAACTTTGCTGAGATTGTCGATTTATTAGGTGGTTCTGGATATTTAAATGTAGATTCTTTTGATAATTTTCAATTTGATCTTCAAAATCCAGATCGTATCGTTGGTGAGGGTGAGAAATTTAGATATAACTATAACTTATATGCTGATGTAATAAGTGCAACAGCACAAGCATTCTTTAAGTATAATAAAGTAGATTTTTATCTTGCTGCAAGTTACACTAATACACAATATCAGCGTGAAGGGTTATACCAACACGAAGCATTTGCTGATAATTCTTTCGGAAAAGGAAGAAAACTTAAATTTAATGGATTAGGCGCAAAAGCCGGTGCAACTTATAAAATTACCGGAAAACATTTAATTGATGTCAATACTGCATATTTAAGCAAAGCACCATCATTGAGAAATACGTATTCTAACTCAAGAGAAAATCACAATGTTGTAGGTGATGTTAGTGGAAATGAAATTACAGAAGAAAAAGTAACATCAGCTGACGTTAGTTATATTTTCAGGTCTCCAATAGTAAAAGCTCGTTTAACAGGATTTTATACTGCTATGCAAGATGCCAATGAAATATCATTCTTCTTTGCAGATGGTATTGGAGGCGACAATGCTAACTTTGTTCAAGAAATTTTACAAGGCATAGACAAAAAACACTTTGGTGCAGAATTAGGTATTGAAGCTCAGGTAACACCTACAATTTTATTAAAAGGTGCGGCTTCAGTTGGGCAATATACGTATGACAACAATCCAGATTTATATTTAACAACAGCTCCAGACCCAACAGCACCAGATGAGTTAAGTCAAAATGGATTTAAAGATTTTGGACAAGCAAACTTAAAAAACTACAAAATTGCAGGAGGACCACAACGTGCTTATTCTGTTGGTTTTGAGTATAGAGACCCAGATTATTGGTGGTTTGGTGCAACAACTAATTTCTTTACAAACACGTATGTAGATATTAGCCCATTAACAAGAACTGAGAACTTTTACTTAGACAGCGATGGATTACCTTTTAACGATTACGACCCTGAATTGGCTAAACAATTACTAAAACAAGAGTCATTTGAAGACTACATGACCGTAAATTTAATTGGTGGTAAATCTTGGAAAATAGGCGATTACTTTATTGGTTTCTTTGCAAGCGTAAACAATTTGCTGGATAAAGAATATAAGTCTGGTGGCTTTGAGCAAGGTAGAAACGCCAACTATAGAGAACTTAGAGATGATAATGCCAATCCAAAACGTGTATTTGGCCCAAAATATTGGTATGGTCGTGGCACAACCTATTTCTTAAACGTGAATTTTAGATTTTAAATAAAAAAATAATAAATTAGTACTTATGAAAACGAATAAAATTTTAGCATTCTTCACTGTAATAGCAATGTCTGTTGCTTTAGTGTCGTGTGTACAAGACGATGAATTTTCAATTCCTGAAAGCTTAGGAAATGAAGAAAACGCAGGACTACAAGCTATTATGGCTGGACTAGCTGATGGATCATTAACTGAAATAAGCATAGCAGATTTATTGGACTTATATTCAGGTCAAGCTACATTGATTGAATCTGATATTGTTGTAAAAGGGTATGTTAGCTCATCAGACCAAACAGGTAATTTCTACAAAGAATTCTATATGCAAGATGCTCCTGAAAATCCAACAGCTGCTATTGGAGTGACATTAAACCAAGTAGATTCATATAATCAGTTTAATAAAGGACGTGAGATTTACATAAAACTTAAAGGTCTTTATTTAGGTGAAAATTCTTCTGATGTATTGACTATTGGAGGTCAATTGGATGGAAGTAATCTAGAAGAAATGACAGCAAACCAAATACCTCAACACGTATTCCGTTCTGCAACTACAATGGATATTGTGCCATTGGTACTTATTCCTTCAGCTGTTAACGACTCACATTTAGGAATGTTTGTGACTTTTGATAATATGCAATTCCCAACATCTTTGGAAGGTGAAACATTTGTAGATCCTTTTGATGATTTTGATACACGTCATATCATGGTTAGCTGTGATAATGGATCAGAATTTAGACTAGAAACAAGCTCATTTGCAAGCTTTAAGCAAGTGCCATTACCAACTGAAGGGCGTGGAAGTATTTCAGGTGTTATCACACAAGGTTTTGGTGGTTCGCCAAAAGTAATGGTATTAAACACAACAGACGATATTCACTTTACAGATAATCGTTGCGACCCTGTATTTGAAGAGTCTTTCAATTCTGCAGTTGATAATACAAACCTAAACATTGAAGGATGGATTAACTATGCTGAAGCAGGAAGTGAAGTTTGGACTGAGCAAGTGTATAGTGGTAACGGTTATGCAGAGTTTACGGCATTTGGCACAGGAGATGTGAGCAACATTGGTTGGTTAATTTCGCCAGGTATTGATATGGATGCTCAAGATGGAGAAATGTTGTCTTTTCAAACTGAGCACGCTTATCCAGATGCTGGACATGACGCTTTAGAGCTTTTTGTATCAACAGATTTTGACGGAACAGAAGGAGGCATTGGTTCTGCTACTTGGATTCAGTTAGATTTCACATCTAGCCTTGAAGCTGATTATGAAACCTGGTTCAATTTTGTTGATTCTGGAAGTATTGATTTGTCAAGTTACACAGGAACTCTTTATATTGCTTTTAAATATACAGGAAGCGATACTATGAATCTTAACACCACGATACACGTTGATAATGTCGCGGTTTTTGTACAATAGTTTTATTTAATATATAAGCAAAGCCACAATCAAATGATTGTGGCTTTATTTTTTATCTTATTTTTATAACCATGACACTATTTGATCATTTTGTTTTTAACATGTTTCATTATTATAAACCAAGGTACAAGGCTAAGGCAAATAGTATCTCAATAGTGTATATTACCTTTCTTCAAGCCTCATTATTATTGCTATTTGGTGTTCTTCTTTCTCTTTTTCTTGAACAAATGAACGTTGACACCATGTCTTCATCAAAAGCCTGGACACTCTTTGTAATTGCCATTATAGTGCTCTACTTTAAAAATTGGATGGCTTATAGTGGAAAAAAACGTCGTGTTTTAAACGCAAAATCAACTAAGAAAAAAGCTCAAAAGTATAGTGTTTGGGTGCTTTGGTTACTGCCTTTTGGATGTATATCTTTATCTCTATTGCTCTTACAAAAATTATAAAAAAAAGCCTTAACATTATAGGTATGTTAAGGCTTTAAAAAATTGGTTAGTTAGTTATTTTATGGTCACAATATATAAAAAAGAGTTTTTAAACGATACTTTTTTATTGTTTTTTTAGGTGTAAGTATACAGGAAAATGATCGCTAAAACCTCCTTTATATTTATAACCAACATAAGTCCTAAAAGGGCTACCTTTATATTTGCCTTTGTATTGTTTTAAAAAGTCTTTATCAAAAATATTCACTTGAGAGAAACTATGTCTCCCTTCGCCAAATTCAAAAAAATTAGTGCTAAACAAAATTTGGTCAAACAGATTCCATTCCTTTCTATGATTAAGGCTTCCTCTAGTATATGTTGGTAAATTGCTCATCGGATTGTACAAATCTCGCAATTCAACTAAGTCTGTAATGCTCTTATTCTTTGGGTTATCATTAAAATCTCCCATAACAATAATCTTGGCATGTTTATCTTTTGTTCTAATAGTATCAATAATTTCAATTGCTTTACTAGAGGCTATCAATCTTGCTGGTTCAGTGAGTTCTACTCCTTCACGTCTAGATGGCCAATGATTTACTAAAACATATATTTTTTCATTATTTAAAAGTCCTTCAACTAGTAAAATGTCTCGTGTATAATCTCTTGTGCCATCATCATCAAAAAGATCTAAAGCAAATACTTCTGAATGGATAACCTTAAATTGCTCTTTGTTATAAATTAGCGCAACGTCAATGCCTCGCTCATCAGATGAATCATAATGTACCAAACCATAATCATCATCTTTAAGAGATGACAAATTTATCAAGTCTTCAACAACCAATCTGTTCTCAACTTCAGCCAATCCAACTAACGTTGGTGTTTTATTTGCAACTTGAGAACCAATTTGAGAAATAACTTGACCCAGTTTTCTTATCTTTTTATGGTATCTCCTCTCAGTCCAATTTCGTGGAGATTTTGGCAAAAAATCATCATCATTAGTATAGACATCATCAAATGTATCAAATAAGTTTTCAAGATTGTAAAATGCTATTGTAAAGTAATCATTCCCTGAGTCGGGTTTTATAAAGGTATTGTTCATTCTCTCCAATTATCTGTCTAAAATAATAAAAACAATAAGATTCATTTGTACATTTGTAACTTACTTGTTTATATGATAGAAAAGAAAGACATAGCCTTAGAAAAGGCTGTTTTAATAGGAGTAATTACAAAAGAGCAAAACGAAGATAAGTCTAAAGAGTATTTAGATGAATTAGAATTTCTTACTTATACTGCTGGAGGCGAAGTTGTAAAACGCTTTACCCAAAAAATGGAAATGCCCAATCCAAAAACTTTTATTGGAACTGGTAAAATACAAGACGTACAAAAGTTTATTGAAGAGAATGAGGTTGGAACAGCCATTTTTGATGATGAATTATCACCAGCACAAGAACGAAATATCAGTAAAATTCTTAACTGCAAGGTACTTGACAGAACCAATTTAATTCTTGATATTTTTGCTCAGAGGGCACAAACAAGTTATGCGAGAACACAAGTAGAACTTGCACAATGTGAATATTTGCTACCACGACTAAAAGGTATGTGGACACATCTTGAAAGACAAAAAGGTGGTATTGGAATGCGTGGACCAGGAGAAACCGAAATAGAAACTGACCGAAGAATTGTTAGAGATAAAATAGCACTCCTAAAAAAGAAAATAGAAACCATTGACAGGCAAATGGAAGTGCAACGTGGCAATAGAGGTCAAATGGTAAGAGTCGCTTTGGTTGGTTACACCAACGTTGGTAAATCTACCCTTATGAATGTGATAAGCAAGTCTGAGGTCTTTGCCGAAAACAAATTATTCGCAACCTTAGATACCACTGTTAGGAAAGTAGTGATTAAAAACTTGCCTTTTTTAATGAGTGATACAGTTGGGTTTATTAGAAAGCTTCCAACCCAATTGGTAGAGTCGTTTAAGAGTACCTTAGATGAAGTTCGTGAAGCCGATTTATTGCTGCATGTGGTTGATATTTCACATCCAAATTTTGAAGAGCATATAGAATCTGTAAACAATATTTTAGTTGATATAAAAAGTGCGGATAAGCCAACCATTATGGTGTTTAATAAAATTGATGCTTATGAAGCAGAACCTTTTGATGACACAGATTTATTAGCTGAACGAACCAAAGTCAATTTTTCACTTGAAGAATGGAAAAAAACATGGATGAGCAAAGTTGGTAATAATGCGTTGTTTATCTCAGCAATCAACAAGGAAAACCTTGAAGATTTTAAAAAACGTGTTTATGATGAGGTTAGAGAAATTCATGTGACGCGTTTCCCTTATAATAAATTTTTATATCCAGATTACACAGAAGAATAAAATTAATTATTTTTTAAGATACTTGTTGACGCAACTAATAATTACAAACTTTTCACGTTACAAATATCAAGACTATGCAAAAGATATTATTACTGTTGAAAAGAAAATGGGTCAGATGGTTTTTGGTTGGTATCGCCGGAATTTCATTCTTTTTTATCGGACTATACATGCTTGTGTATTTTGGTGTTTTTGGGAAAATACCAACAAAGTTAGAGCTAAGTTCACTAAAACAGGCCGAAGCGACCCAACTACTCGACAAAGACGAAAAGTTAATAGGCAAATATTATATCTACGATAGACAGCCATTAACGTATAACGATTTCCCACAACACCTTATTGATGCTTTAATTGCAACTGAAGACGCGCGTTTTTATGAACACAAAGGTGTAGATAACATAAGCTTGCTTCGTGTGTTTTTCAAGAACATGATTTTGCAGGATAAATCCTCTGGAGGCGGAAGTACCATTACCTTGCAATTGTCCAAGAATTTGTTCGGCAGGAAGGATTATTTGGTTTTAGGCATGTTCATCAATAAATTCAAAGAATCTATTATTGCCAAGCGCATTGAAGGTGTTTATTCAAAAAAGGAGATTCTTGTGCTGTACCTCAATTCAGTTCCTTTCCCAGATAACACGTATGGTATTGAAAGTGCTTCACAAAAGTTTTTCAACAAATCGGCATCAGCTTTAACCTTATCTGAAGCAGCAACACTTGTTGGAACTTTAAAGGCCAACAACAGTTATAATCCAAGATTGTACTTGGAACGAAGCAAGTCAAGAAGAAATGTCGTTATCAATCAAATGGTAAAGTATAATTATTTAGATCAAGAGACTGCGCAACAAATTATGCAAGAGGACTTGAAATTAGATTATCAATCCTTTAATCACGACTTGGGAATTGCGCCTTATTTTAGGGTTCAGGTAAAAAAAGAACTTGCTGCTTTATTAGAGGGTCACAAAAAAGAGAATGGAGACCCTTATGATTTGTATAACGATGGACTTATTGTGCACACAACTTTAGATTACACTATGCAAACCCTAGCTGAAGAAGCCATGAAAGAACACCTCATTGATTTGCAAAAAGCTTTTGAAAAATCGCATGGTAAGAATGCGCCTTGGATTAAAAACCAAGCACTTGTTGATAAAGTCATAAAAGAATTGCCCATTTATAAAAGCTATAAAAAAGCAGGCTTGACCGACAAAGAAATAGAACAAAAACTATTAGTAAAACAGGATATGGAACTGTTTGATTGGTCTGGGAACATTACCAAAAACGTATCGCTTAAAGACAGTCTTCAGCACTACTTGAAATTTTTGAATACTGGAATGATTGCAATTGAACCAAATTCAGGAGCCATAAGAAGTTATATAGGTGGCATTGATTACCGTTATTTTAAATATGACCACGTCTCACAAAGCGAGCGTCAAGTAGGATCCACCTTTAAGCCTTTTGTATTTACAACAGCCATTGAAAATGGTATGAAACCTTGTACTTATTTTTCGCCAAAAGCAGTCACCTATACCAATTATAATGGTTGGACACCAACAAACTCAGGAAAAGAGGAAGAAGATCCGTTCATCAATTATAACTTAGAACGTGCTTTGAGCGAGTCTGTCAATACTATTGCGGTTAAGGTAATAAATGAAGTTGGAATTGATAATGTGTTAACACTAGCAAAAAAAACAGGGATTAACAAATCACTTCCAAATGAACCTTCTTTAGCTCTTGGTGTTGCCGAAATCGGTCTTAAAGAGTTGGCAGGAGCCTACGCTAGCTTTGTTAACAACAGCAAAGCTGTGATACCCTATTGCATTACAAAAATTGAAGATAAAAACGGAAATGTAATAGCTTCATTTGAACCAAAAGTAGCACAAACAAAAGCGTATAGTGACTACACAAGGCAAGTGCTGTTGGAAATGATGAAATCTACAATTAACAAAGGCACAGCATCTAGGTTAAGGACTATGTATCAGCTAAAAAATGAAATTGCAGGTAAAACAGGCACCACTCAGGACAACAAAGATGGCTGGTTTGTTGGTGTAACACCTAATTTGGTAACCGTTAATTGGGTAGGGAACGACAATTACAATATTGGATTTAAAACAACAGCCATGGGTCAAGGTGCCAATTCAGCGTTGCCTATTTTTGCTAAATTCTATCAAAAATTGAATTCTGACGCAAATTACAACGCAATTACTAAAAGCCACTTTGAAAAACCTGCGAGCAAAGTTTTGGAAGACTTAGACTGCAATCCTGAAAAACGCGACGGTTTCTTAAAAAGGTTATTTGGTAATAAGAAAACAGAAAGAAAGTTTAAACAAAAAAACGCACCTCATTAAGGTGCGTTTTTTATAGTATTCATAAGGGTTTAAAACTTATAGCTTAAACCTAATGTCCAATACGTTTGTAAATCGTTGTCAACATTGCCAAAAGTAGGTTCGTCATCACCACTTAATGGGTCAAATTGACCTAGTGCATAATTAAGAGCTTCTTGTTTATTGCTTCTTAAACCAAAATCAAAACCAACACCAATCATTTTCCATAAGGTATATCCAAAAGAGTTGGTCCAAGTCCAGTTTGATAAATCTGCAGATTTGTAACTTTGAAACATGGATAAGTTAGATTTAAAATTTACAGCACCTATTTGTCGTGTATAATCTGCCATAATTTTAGCACCTAACGATGATTCAAAAATAGCATCATTATCAGCAAAAACGAAGTTGTAGTTTAAAGGGTGAATTACAACTATTAGATTCTCAATTGGTGTCCAAGTTGCACCAACACCAACATCTAAATAACCAGGATCATTAAAATTATTAAGAAGTGTTGTTCTATATTCTGCTAAACCAGAAATGGCAAACTTCTCACTTAATTTTCTACCATAAAGTGATGATAGATTAAACACATCTGTTGTTGGGTTAAAATCATCATCATCCAAATCCGTGTCTTTATTATCTAATTTTACCCAGTTTAAGTTGGTAGATAAAGCGTTTCTCCAGAAAAATTTATCTTCAATTAAGTTTGCATAAGCATTAACGGTAAAACCAATATTCCCAGATGAATTATTAGGAGCTCCTTGTGAATACCAATTGTTGAAATTTGATAAACTTCCACCAATAGTACCAAAGGCACCAATTCTCCATCCTGGTAAAGCATCAATTTTTGCTTGGATAGCATTGGCTTCAGCTTGAGCTGCATCTGCTTCAGCTTGTTTTTCAGCTTTTTGTGTTTGTAATTCCTCTTTAGTTTGCGCTTGCGAAAAAGCGATACCACAAAAGAAAACGCTTAATAAAAGTAATTTCTTCATTTTTTAAAGTTTATTGTTTTTGTAGATAATATAGTTTTTAAGACACAAAAATAATGTTTAAGTCACAATTATTTATGTTTTTGGCTTTTTATAAAGTGGCACTGAAGAACAGGCTTCACCATACATGATAGATTTTGCAATGGGCTTTAATTTGGTTGTCAATTGAATATAAGCATTATCTGGAATGGGTTTGTTTGAACAGCCTTTTATGATGATTGGCTTATCTTGAAATTCAGAAACATCTAATTGATGAATAATATGTTGATAAATAGAAGTCTCTAAAGTGGTCAAATCACCTATGACTATTTTTGCAGCATAAGGTTCTAAATAAGTTGACAACAACATATAAGCCCAAGCAGGAACAATGGCATCTGTTGAACACGTTAAAGCCACATAACTGTTTTCGTATTGCTGCCAATTATGCTCACTAGCGTGTTGTCTAAAATCTTTTTCACGCAATACCAAGCCTTCCAACAACCAATCTTTGATATCAAACAGTACTCGCTCTCCTTTCGGATAATAATCTTCCAAATCTATGGTGACCAGTTTGCTGTTCGCTACGCGATTTATGATTTCGTCTGACATAGATGATTAAAGCATTCCCAATTCCAGTTTTGCTTCTTCACTCATTAAGTCTTGACTCCAAGGTGGATCAAACGTAATCTCAACTTCGGCTGTTTTTACCTCGTTAATAGACTTCACTTTTTCTTCAACTTCAAGCGGAAGTGTTTCTGCCACAGGACAATTTGGTGTGGTTAAGGTCATTAAAATTTTAACTTCGTAATCTTCATTAACGAAGACGTCGTAAATCAATCCTAATTCATAAATATCCACAGGGATTTCTGGATCAAAAATGGTTTTTAATACGCGAACAATTTTTTCGCCTAATGCATTTGTATCTATTTCTGTTGTGCTCATAATCTGTTGTTTGTTGTTTAGCTGTTTGTTGTTTAGTTGTATTGATAGTTTACAAATTAACGGCAAACGACTCGCTAATTAAGTTGTGTTTGGTATGCAATGGCATACATTTTTATTTGCTTTATCATACTTACTAAACCATTGGCTCTAGTTGGCGATAAATGCTCTTTTAAACCAATGTCGTCAATAAAATCTGTGTTGGCTTCAATAATATCTTTTGGATACTGATTGGAAAACACTCTAATTAAAATGGCAACAATTCCTTTTGTAATGATTGCATCACTATCAGCAGTAAACACAATTTTGTTGTCTTTCAGTTCAGCGTGAACCCAAACTTTACTTTGACAGCCTTTTATTAAGTTATCATCGGTTTTGTATTGTTCATCTATTAAAGGTAATGATTTTCCTAATTCAATCATGTATTCATAGCGTTGCATCCAGTCGTCAAACATGGCAAACTCATCAATAATTTCTTCTTGTATCTCTTTAATAGTCACGTTTTTTTATTTATATTAATTGAAAAAGTTACTCTTTTTTATCAATAGGTTTCATGGTCATGATCACTTCATCAGCTTCAGACTTGAATTGCAATGTATTATCTTTAAATGAAAATGACTGTACTTCTGGAATTGTTGTAATAAATAAGTTTTCAACTGTAAAATCTGGGCAAGCCATTTTTGTTCCTCCCATTTGACTAAAAGATAAATCATTGCCTTGAGTTGTAATGGTTCCAAAAAAACGATTACAGCCTGAAAATCCTGTAATTTTCTTAGTTTCTAAATTGATTAAAAAATTTGGAGGCACTTCAAAACTAGACATCTCTTTTATGGATGTAACTTCCCAATTTCCTTCAAGTGTTTTAGACTCATCATTGTTAGCACAAGAGGCAAATAAAATAAGTGTTAAAGTAAATAGGAAATTAAATTTTTTAAAATTCATAATATTTATTTTTTATGTATTAAGACAACATTTCTATCGCTTTTTTTAATGCATTAACTAATTTATCAATTTCGGCTTTTGTGTTATAAAACGCAAAAGATGCTCTTATGGTTCCTGGTATTTTGTAATAATCCATAATGGGTTGGGCACAATGATGACCAGTTCTAACTGCAATACCAAGTTTATCAACAATAGTACCAATATCATAAGGATGAATTGTGCCAATATTGAAAGATATCACAGATGTTTTATGTTGTGACGTGCCGTAAATTTTTAATCCTTCAATGGTTAGAAGTTGTTTTGTAGCATAATCCAACAATTCGTTTTCATAACGAGCTATAGTATCAAATCCTATACTATTTAAATAATCAATTGCTGCTCCAAAAGCAATACCTCCACAAATGTTTGGTGTTCCTGCTTCAAACTTATGAGGTAAATCGGCATACGTTGTTTTTTCAAACGTGACCTCTGCTATCATCTCGCCACCACCTTGATAAGGAGGTAATTTATTTAGCCATTTTTCCTTTCCATAAAGCATTCCAACTCCAGTTGGACCACACATTTTATGTGCTGATGCCACATAAAAATCAACATCCAAAGCCTGAACATCTGGTTTAATATGAGGACAAGCTTGCGCTCCATCAATCAATACAGCTGCCCCAACTTGATGTGCCTTTTTAATAATATCTTCAATAGGATTTATGGTTCCTAAAGCGTTTGAAATATGATTTACAAATACCAATTTTGTGTTATCTGAAAGCAACTCATCAAAAGCACTCATGACCAATTCGCCTTCATCATTCATTGGAATCACTTTTAATGTAGCTCCAGTTTTTTCGCATAACATTTGCCAAGGCACAATATTACTATGATGCTCTAAAGCTGATACAATAATCTCATCACTTGCACTTAAAAGAGAAGTAAACCCACTAGCAACAAGGTTAATGCCATGAGTTGTCCCAGAAGTTAAGATGATTTCATGTGCTTTTTCAGCATTAAAATGATGCTGAATTTTATGCCTAGCAGCTTCGTATTTATCAGTAGCTTCTTGACTTAAACTATGCACACCTCTGTGGATGTTAGCGTTGTAATTTGAATAATAATCTACAATAACATCAATGACTTGCTGAGGTGTTTGAGATGTTGCTGCATTATCAAAATACACAAGAGGTTGACCGTTGACTTTGCGTGAAAGAATAGGAAAATCTTGACGTATGTTTTCAACGTTAAACATGCGGTCTGTTTTTTTAAAGGTTAAACCCAATATTGACACCTAGTTTGGTTGCAATCAGCTTTGTGATTCTCGCTTTTATTTCAGGAATTTTTACGCTTTCCAAAACATTATTGGCAAAGGCATACATCAGTAAAGCTTTAGCTTCTTTTTCAGGAATGCCTCTAGTTTTCATATAGAATAAAGCATCTTCATCCAATTGTCCAATGGTACAACCATGAGAACATTTTACATCATCAGCAAAAATTTCTAGTTGAGGCTTCGTATTTATTGAAGATTTATCACTCACTAAAATATTATTATTGGCTTGGAATGCATTGGTTTTTTGAGCCTCTTTTTCAACAACAACTTTACCATTAAAAACACCAGTTGCATTATCATCAAAAATGCCTTTGTAATCTTGATGACTTTCACAATTAGGTTCAATATGATGCACTAAAGTATTATGGTCCACATGTTGTTTGTCGCCAATAATAGTAACCCCTTTTAAGGTAGAATCAATGCGTTCACCATGCTGATAGAAATTCAGATTATTTCTGGTTAAATTTCCACCAAAAGTAAAGGTGTGCACAGACGCATGACTTTCTTGCTTTTGTTTTATGAAGGTATTGTCAATTAAAGATGCCTTTTGATTGTCGTTCTGAATTTTATAATAATCAATAATAGCGCGTTTGTTGGCAAACACTTCAGTAACTGAATTGGTCAGCACTGAGTTCTCAGTTAAACTTTGATGGCGCTCAATAATTTGCACATGAGAATTTTCATCAACCACAATTAAGTTACGAGGCTGCAGCATTAAAGCAGATTCATTTCCTGTTGAAAAATGAACTATCTGAATTGGTTTTTCAACCAATTTGTTTTTAGGAATATGAATAAAAGCACCTTCACTTGAGAAAGCGGTATTTAAAGATGAAAGACTATCATTTGTGGCAGCTTTATTGAAATAGTTTTCTATAACCAATCTGTATTTTGGTTTAGATAAAGCAGCAGACATCAAGCAAACATCAATACCATCGTGAGTGGTTTCAGATAAATGCGAGGAATATTTACCATCAATAAAAATAATCTTATAGGTATCAATATCGTGAATAAGATATTTTTTTACATCTCTGTACTCAATACTATTTTCTTGCTTAGGGAAAACACTGTAGTCTTGTTTTAGTATTTTATTAAGCGATGTATATTTCCAAGCTTCCTCTTTTTTAGTAGGAAAACCAGTAGTTTCAAATGTTTTAATCGCCTCTGTTCTAATACCATGAACATAAGAATCAACATCCACTTGGTTTTCGAATGCCATAAATGAGGAAACTAATTTTTCTTTTAAATCCATTGTTTTAAGTCTTCAGTCTTCAGTCTTTAGTCTTCAGCTATATAACTGCTTACTGCCAACTTTTGACTGGTTACTAAATTATGCGTTTACTTCTTCTTTAATCCAGTCGTATCCTTTTTCTTCTAGCTCATGAGCTAGTTCTTTTGGTCCAGATTTTACAATTCTTCCGTTGTGCAATACATGTACAAAATCAGGAACAATATAATCTAACAAACGCTGATAGTGCGTAATTACTATAACTGCATTATCCTTGCTTTTAAGTTTGTTTACACCATTGGCAACTATTCGCAAAGCATCGATATCCAAACCTGAATCTGTTTCATCAAGAATGGCAAGTTTTGGCTCTAACATGGCCATCTGGAAAATCTCGTTACGTTTCTTTTCGCCACCAGAAAACCCTTGATTTAACGAACGTGACAAAAACTTTCTGTCAATTTCCAACAGTTCCGATTTTTCACGAATGAGTTTTAGCATTTCATTTGCTGGCATATCTTCAAGGCCTTTAGCTTTACGAGTTTCGTTTATTGCAGTTTTCATGAAGTTAGTGACGCTAACTCCAGGAATTTCTACAGGATATTGAAACGACATAAAGATCCCTTTATGCGCACGCTCTTCAGCTGCTAATTCATCAATGTTTTCACCTTCAAAAAGGATATCTCCTTTAGTAATTTCATATTCTTCTTTTCCTGCAATCACTGATGCCAATGTGCTTTTTCCAGAACCATTAGGTCCCATTATGGCATGAACTTCACCAGCTTTCACTTCAAGATTAATACCTCTTAAAATTGTTTTGTCTTCAACACTTGCGTGCAGATCTTTTATTTGTAACATATTATTCAGTTCCTAATTTTACAATATCGCTGCTTTCCTTTGCAGCTTGTACATTTAATATTTCTTTTATTTCAACACGATAAGGCCAACCTTCTTCTTTTTCAGGTTTTGGTGTTATTTTTCCTCTAATTTCAACTTGAACAAAATCGGTCGCTTCTTTTTTAAATGGTTGTGCCATGTCATCCAACTCATGCATTTTTTCATCTATTACAACAGCGTACATTTGCTTATGTGTTTGCAAAACAGCAGCATCAGCGTAATAAATAAACTCGCCTTTAAGCAGTGTTAAACCATCACTTTGTTTTTCTGTTCTTTGTTGAGATACATCAGTAGCTTCTTCATTTGGCTCTGACTTAGCTTCATTTTTACAGGCTATAAAAGCTGTAATTGTGATTAAGATTAAAAGTGTTTTTTTCATTTTTTTAATTCTTAAGACACTTCGACTGCGCTCAGTGTGACATCTTTTTTCAATTTTAATGATTGTTATCTTACTATAGTTTAACCTACACTTCCTTCTAAACTTATTTCTAATAATTTTTGTGCTTCAACCGCAAATTCCATTGGTAACTTATTAAGTACATCTTTACTAAAACCATTTACTATCAAAGCAATGGCTTTTTCGGTATCAATTCCTCTTTGGTTGCAGTAGAAAATTTGGTCTTCACCAATTTTACTGGTTGTAGCTTCATGCTCAATCTGAGCCGATTTGTTTTTTGCTTCTATGTAAGGGAATGTATGAGCTCCACACTCATTTCCCATCAATAAACTATCGCATTGTGAAAAATTACGAGCATTGTCTGCACGCGGATTGATTTGCACCAAACCACGATAACTGTTCTGGGATTTTCCTGCTGAAATTCCTTTGGAAATAATGGTTGACTTTGTGTTTTTTCCTAAGTGAATCATCTTGGTTCCAGTATCAGCTTGCTGATAATTATTGGTAACAGCAATTGAATAGAATTCACCAATAGAGTTATCTCCTTTTAGAACACAACTTGGATATTTCCAGGTCACAGCGCTTCCTGTTTCAACCTGAGTCCAAGAAATTTTTGCGTTGGTTTCGCATAAACCACGCTTAGTCACAAAGTTGTAAACACCACCTTTGCCTTCAGCATTTCCTGGATACCAATTTTGAACGGTTGAGTATTTTATTTCAGAATTGTCTAATGCTATTAACTCTACAACCGCAGCGTGCAATTGGTTTTCATCTCTGCTTGGCGCTGTACAACCTTCAAGGTAACTCACATAGCTGCCTTCGTCTGCAATGACCAAAGTTCTTTCAAATTGTCCTGTTCCAGCCTGATTGATTCTGAAATAGGTTGATAATTCCATTGGGCAACGCACACCTTTCGGAATATAACAGAAACTACCATCACTAAACACTGCCGAATTTAAAGCTGCATAAAAGTTATCTTTTTGTGGAACGACAGTACCAATATATTTTTTTACAAGTTCTGGATGCTTTTTGATAGCCTCAGAAATGCTCATAAAAATAATGCCTTTTTCAGCTAAAGTCTTTTTAAAGGTTGTAGCCACCGAAACTGAATCGACCACAACATCCATTGCAACATTAGCTAACTTTTTCTGTTCATCTATTGAGATACCAAGTTTTTTAAAGGATGCCAAAAGTTCAGGATCAACCTCGTCTAAACTGTCATATTTGGGTTTACTGTTTGGTGCTGAATAATAAGAGATTGCTTGAAAATCTGGTTTTTTGTAATGCACATTGGCCCATTCTGGCTCAACCATTTCTTTCCAGGCTTTAAAGGCTTCCAGTCGCCATTCAGTCATCCACTCAGGCTCTTCTTTTCTTTTTGAAATTGCTATTACAACATCTTCATTTAAGCCAACAGGAAAGGTGTCAGACGCAATATCTGTATAAAAACCATATTCGTATTCTTTGGTTTTTAGTTCTTCCCTTAAATCATCTTCTGTATACTTTGACATAATTTGTTTTCTTAATTTTTATAGCGAAAACGATTCGCCACAACCACATGTTCGGTTTGCATTTGGGTTATTAAATACAAATCCTGTTCCGTTTAAACCACCTGAATACTCTAGTGTAGTTCCTATTAAATACAAGAAACTTTTTTTGTCAACAATAATTTTTACACCATTGTCTTCAAATACCTTATCATCTTCTTCTTGACTTTTGTCAAATTTTAGATCATACGATAAGCCTGAGCAACCACCACTTTTTACGCCAACACGAACGTAATGTTCTGTTGGATTAAAGCCATCATCTTGCATAAGTTCTACAACTTTTTTCTTAGCTGTTTCAGAAACTTTAATCATAGTTAAAATAGATTAGTTCTAAATAGAGAGCAAATATACAATATAAGTGGAGTTTTACCATACATCATAACATTATATTAGTATATGGTTTAATAGGTTTTTGTTATATGAAGTAAGATCGTTTTTTTGGTAATAATTAAACCAACTTTTAACTATTGATTTTCTTGAATATCATCTCAATATGTTAATTTGCAACACTAATCAGTTAGTAGTATAAAAAATACTTTTATTTATTATAAAACCACAACACCAACCAGTTTTAACATGAAATCATTTTTAAAATTAATAGTTTTTTTTGCTTGTATACAATTAACAGCACAAAACACGCCTTGGAGCGAAAACTTAATAACAGTCCCTGAAAAATCCAATTACCAAAAAACCTCAACGTATGCTGAAGTGATGGCTTTTATAAATGCCATTCAAAGCAAATCAGATTTAGTACATCTTGAATTTATGGGAAAAAGTATGGAAGGGAAAGATATTCCTGTGGTCGTGATGGCAAATCCAAAAGTGAGTTCTCCTCAAGAAGCTAAAGCTTCAGGGAAACCAGTGATGTATATTCAAGGAAATATACACTCAGGAGAAGTTGAAGGAAAAGAAATTTTGCAACAAATGATGCGTGATATTTTATTGGGAAATAAGAAGCATTTATTAGATAATCAAATTGTCATTTTTGCGCCAATATACAACACAGATTCTAATGATAAAATGGAACAAGGCAGGCGACCATCGCAAGAGGACAGCCCTATTGAAGTTGGTATTAGGGCCAACAGCCAAGGGTTTGATTTAAATAGAGATGGTATAAAAATGGAAGCTTTTGAAACCAATGCATTGATACAAAATGTGCTGATAAAATGGGATCCTGAAATGTTAGTCGATTTGCATACAACCAATGGTACGTGGCATGGTTATGGTGTAACGTATGCACCAAGCTATCATTATGCTGGTGAAAAAGCACCTTATGACTTTACTTGGAACACTATGTTGCCTAGTATTGTAAAGTCTATTGATAAAAACTATGGTGTAAAACTAGGCCCTTATGGTGGTTATTCGCTAAGAGAAGGTTGGCCAGCAAAGGCTATTTATACCTACAATCATCATCCAAGATATATTGTCAACCAAATGGGTTTAAGAAATAAAATGGGTATTTTAAGTGAAGCATTTGCCCATGATAGACTTTATGAACGTATGAATGGTACTTACGGTTTTGTAGCCGAAATTTTAGAATTTACCAATAACAATGGAAGAAAAATAGCTGAAATAAATGCCAAGGCAACACAAGATGCTATTGAAAATGTTAAACTAAATGCAGGAAAAGCAAAAAAAGGAGTGCGTTTTAAAATGGTACCATTAGATGATACGTTTACATTAAGAACTTATGATTATACTGCTTACAAAAACGAATCAGGAGACACAAGGTACGTTCGCTCTGGAAAGATTATTAATGTTCCAAATGTTCAAAACTACTCGAAATTTGATGCAGACCTTAAAAGTACTTTACCAAGAGGATATCTTTTGCCAAAATCCATGAAACATATTGTTGACCATTTAAAAAAACAAGGTGTAGAAGTAACTGAACTCAAAAGCTCTAAAAAAGCTATTGGTGAAGAATTTATGCTTTCAAGTTTAAACCTATCAACACGTGAGTTTGAAGGTCATTTTATGGCAAATGCCGAAGGAGAATTTGTGTCTAAAACCAAAACATTTAAAAAAGGGGATTATTGGATAGATATGGCACAACCATTATCAAATCTAATTTTTTATATGCTGGAACCACAATCTGATGATGGCTTGGTAACCTGGAATTTCTTTGATGATTATTTTAAAGAAAACGGTCTTGATAAGAAACCTATAGCTTACCCTGTTTTTAAATATTACGAGCTGAAATAATTTAATACAAAAAAATTCAAATAGCACCTGTTTTGATAAGGTGCTATTTTTGTTTTAAGCTAACTTATTCCTTTATCAAATAAAACAAATTGCCATATCTTTGCAGCATGATAGAAGATAAGAACCAACAACGAACACCTTTGAGTGCATTAGGAGAATTTGGACTAATAGACCACTTAACAACTAATTTTAAAATTAATCATAAATCAACTATAAAAGGTATTGGTGATGATGCCGCTGTTTTGAGCCATAAAGACAAAAATATAGTAGTTACTACAGATTTGTTGGTTGAAGGTGTACATTTTGATTTAAGCTATATGCCTTTAAAACATTTGGGCTATAAAGCTGTTGTGGTAAATTTATCTGATGTATATGCAATGAATGCCAATGCAACTCAAATTACAGTTTCAATAGCAGTTTCTAACAGATTTCCTTTAGAAGCGCTTGAGGAACTTTATGCAGGTATTAAAACTGCTGCAAGCATTTATAATATTGATGTTGTTGGTGGTGACACAACCTCATCAACCTCAGGATTGTTAATTTCTATAACTGCAATTGGCGAGGTTAACAAAGACGATGTGGTTTATAGAAATGGAGCAAAGCCAAATGATTTACTGGTTGTAACAGGTGATTTAGGTGGTGCCTATTTAGGGCTTCAGGTTTTGGAACGTGAAAAGGAAGTGTTTAAAGTAAATCCGAACAGTCAACCAGATTTGGAGATGTATACATATATTATTGAGCGCCAATTAAAGCCAGAAGCTAGAAAAGATATTATTAAATTGTTGAAAGATCTGAATGTAAAACCTACATCAATGATTGACATTAGTGATGGTCTTTCTTCTGAAATTATTCATTTGTGTAAGCAAAGTGAAGTTGGTTGTGATTTGTATGAAAATAAAATTCCGTTAGATCCTCAAGTTATTTCAACCTGCGAAGAATTTGATATTGATAGTACAACTGTAGCCTTAAATGGTGGTGAAGATTATGAATTATTAATGACTATTGCACAAGAAGATTTTCCAAAAATAAAAGCAAATCCTAATTTAACAGTAATCGGTTATATCACAGAAGCATCTTCGGGAATGCACTTAGTAACAAGAGCAGACACAAAAATTCCAATAAAAGCACAAGGCTGGAATGCGCTTAACGATCAAGAATAAGCTGTTTCTTTTTGAGGCGTTTATAATGAATGCGTTCTAAAACCGCATTTATTTCCTTATACTTTGGTGTAAGTAAGGTAAGTTTACCATTTCCATTGGTGGTTACTTGCTCTTTGCAGTGTTTGCAAGTATATTCTTTAACATGATAAGTGACCTCTTTAGAGATTTGATAATCATGTCCGAAAATTGAACAGTATAGTTGTTTCACAATTAATTACTTTTAGTTGATTTTTAGAAGGATAACTACTAAAGTATGAATTTTTTATGAAATACTTGATGTTCAATGCAATAAATCGATTAAGAGGCTAATTTCTGGTTTAAACGCATGGAGCGTTTTGTATGAATATACTCTAAAACAGAATTGATTTCTTTAAAAGTTGGTGTTAATTCTGTGAGTCTTCCATTGCCATTTGTAGTCAATTGTTTTTTGCAGCATTTACAAGTGTATTCTTTAACATGCTTGGTCACATCCTTAGAAACATCATACTGATGTCCAAAAACATTACAGTATAATTTTAATACTGAATTAGGGCTTGAAGTAGTTGTTTTCATATAATTAGGATTTTTGGGACAATAAACATAGAAAAAAATAATACAATAAACGATAAAACATTATATATTTTCGATGAAATGCATAATATTGTAAGTAAAATCTTCTTTATTTTCAATGTGAGACATGTGACCATCAGGAAATTCTACAACAATAACATCAGAATCTTTATAATAACTTTGCTGTGTTTTATAATTAAGAATAGTGTCTTTTTTTCCTAAAATCACCAATTTTAAAATCTTACTATGTCTGAATAATTGCAATCTATCCTTTCTAATTTTCATGCCTTCTAATGAAGCTATTATACTTTGAACAGAAATTTTTAGAGCTTCTCTTTTTACTATTTGGTAGGCTTCTTTATGTATGGTTCTGCTTTTGGGTCTAAATAAGTTTGCAATGGAAATACTTACAAAGGTTTTGTAATTTTCTTTTACGGCTTTTATAGCTCTGTCTCTATTTATTTGCTTTTCAGAAGAATCTGCAACAGCAGTAGAGTTCATTAAACACATACCTTTTACTAAATTTGGATGAGCTTCTAATAGTGCTAAGCTTACATAACCACCCATGGAATGACCAATAATAATAGCACTCTTAATCTTTAAGTGATTTAACACACAATATACAGCGTCAGCCATTAGTTCCATAGCATGTATGTAGCCAATACTATCAGATTTCCCATGTCCTAACAAATCAACACAGATAACACGGTTGGTTTTAATCAAATGTGGACTCAAGTTATGCCACATGCTTATGTTCTCTAAAAAGCCATGTAAAAGTAAAATCACATTTCCCTTACCTTCATCAGTAAAATGAATTTTAGCATTTTTATAAGTTATAAAATTAGACATTAATGGAAATGTTTATCTTAGGCAAAGATAATTGTAAGTTATGAATAATACGAAAACCATATTTATAATTGGGTTTGCTTTATTTGCAAGTTTTTTTGGAGCTGGAAATCTAATTTTACCTCCACAATTAGGTTTTAATTCAGGCCCAGATTGGTGGCTGGTAGCTCTTGGGTTTATAACATCTGCAACTATAATTCCGCTGATGGCATTATTTGGTCATGCAAAGCTGCAAGGCACCATGCTAGACTTTGGTAATAAAGTGTCGCCTTTGTTCAGTTTAGTATTTTGTTTGTGTGTGTATAGTATTGCTATCACTTTACCTATTCCTCGAACAGCTGCAGTGACTCATGAAATGGCAATACAACCCTTTTTTAGTACACCCTCGCTTTTAACAAGCAGTCTATACTTTGGTTTAGCTTTTATTTTTGTAATGAAACGGGATAGTATATTAAGCATCCTTGGTAAATTTCTCACACCTTTAATAGTACTGATTCTTTTAGACATTATAGTTATTGGGCTTTTTACAGCACCAGAAACGATGAATGCTTCCGTATTAAAATCACCACCTTTAGTTGCTGGATTATTAGAAGGCTATCAAACTTATGATGCTCTTGGAGGTATTTTAATTGGTGGTGTCGTCATTATATCACTCAACTTAGAAGGAGGTGTTTCTTTTGAAGACAAAAAGGCCATCATTGCCAAATCTGGTTTAATAGCTGCCTCAGGCTTGTTTATTATTTATGCAGGAATGATTGCCGTTGGCGCTTTGCACAACACTGAATTTGAAGCGTCAATTTCAAGGCCAGAATTACTTTCAGGCTTAAGTTTAAAAACTCTAGGAAACATTGGCAATCTATTTTTAAGTGTACTTATTTCTCTCGCATGCTTTACAACAGCAGTAAGCGTTATTGTTGGTACAGCCGATTTTTTTAAAGGCCTATTTAAAGAATCTCAAACAGCCTATACAGTTACTACTATCATATCATGTTTAATCGGAATATTGATAGGCCAAATGGATGTGAAATACATTATTGATGTGGCTCTACCAGTACTGATGTTTATTTACCCTTTAACTGTGGTTTTAATTTTTTTGAATGTTGTTCCAGAAAAGTATGCTTCTAAATTAGTGTTTAAAGCTGTGGTTTTAACAACTTTTGTGTTTAGCATTCCAGATTTTTTAGGGTTTTTAATAGAAGCAGATTGGCTTACAAGAATAAAAGAGCTAATACCTTTAGCCAACCAAAACTTGGGTTGGGTATTGCCTGCTGTTGCAACTTTTTTTATAGCGAATCTATTGTCAAGAGTTAATCGTGATTAAGTTAATCGATTAAAAATTAATTCTTCGAACTTAACCACACATCTCTATTTGCTTTCTGAGCTTCGGTTGGTACTAACCCATTCGCTTCAAATACAGAAATTGAATAACTTGGGTCTGGCATGAAGGTGACTTCCGTTTCTTTTTGTTCTCCAAATCGTTCAAAAACTATTTTGGTCTTGTCATTTGGTTTAAAATTCTTTAAAGCATCATTAAAACTCAAAGAATCTGAAAGCACAAAATCTCCAATTGATTTTATAGAATCATCTTTGTCCAATCCAGCTTTATATGCTGGAGATCCAATAGTTGGATAACCAGAAATTTTTCCGTCTCTAACAAAACTGCCAAACCATACTTTATCAGCATCTTTTGTTAATGAAACACCAACACTTTCAAATAATGGTTTCATATCTGGCATTTCACTTTTGTAGATGTACTTATTAAAGAAGTCATTCCCGAAATCTGCTCCAGCATACTTAATAAGTGTCTTTTGCAAACCTTCAACTGTATAAGGGTTTTCGGTTTTTCCAAAAGTTGTCCATACCAATTTAAAATAATCGTCTAAGTTTAATCCTTTTTCGCGCAACGCTAAATCCAATGCCAAACCTAAAGCACTTCCGTAAGAATAATACGAAATAAAGGTATTGCCTCTATTCACTTCATCTACAGACCTTGCAGCATCTACAAAAGGGGCTTGGTAACTCATTTCTATTGGGTTAAAGAAATTTCTTCCTGGTGAATTCCACACATAATTGAATGTTCCTGCCAATCCTTTTATATAATCTTCTTGAGTACTTAAACCTGCTCTGCATAAAATAAGTCCTGTATAATAACTTGTGAAGCCTTCGGCAAACCACAATTCGCCACTCATATCTGCAGCTTCAAAATCAAAAGGTTCTAAAGACTTTGGACGAATGCGCTCAACATTCCACGCATGGAAAAACTCGTGAGAAACGGTTCCAATATTACGTTCCATTCCTCCATTGGCTAAACTTCGTGTACTAGGAATCACTGTTGAATTTCTATGTTCCATACCATCTCCAGATACATTAGGCATGTAACATGCCAAAAAGTAATAATTGCCATAATCAAACTTTGGAAGCTCGCCAAATACAGCTTTTTGTTCTAATACTACTTTTTTAACGCTTTCAAAATATTGATCCAGCTCTGCATCTGTTCCATTGTGGTGCAGCACCAAATGCACAGATTGTCCATCGACATCAAAAGTTCTTAAACCATAATTACTGATTTCAGTTGGACTATCCATGAAATATTGTAAATCTTTAGCATAGAAAGTATTGTCCTTTACATGTTTTAATTGCGTTGCTACTTTCCAGTTTAAATCTTCACGAACATTAAAAGTCACTTGCATTTCTTTGTCTTTCAACTCAGGCACATACATAAACGTAGCTGGCATATTTAAATGTGCATGTGTTTCATCAACCTGGCTGTAAGTACCATCTCCATGATTGGCAAACAAGGTGTAACTTACCTTAATGGTTCCGTTGTGTCCTGAAACTTTCCATGAATAAGGATCTGGACGAGTTGCTTTTAATTCTTTCCCATTTCCATCTGTTACTTTTACATTGTAAGCGTTTTTTACAAATTCATGTAAAGCGTAACGTCCTGGAGAAGTTCTGCTCATTCTGAACTCAACTTCCTTGTTCTTTAAGTTTGTAAAAGTGGCTTTAATTTCTGTTTCGTGATGCACAGCGTTTTCAAAAGACACCTCGTAAGTGCTTGGTATTTGTGCGTTTATTTGAAATGATAAAACAACTAAAATTGCTAGAAAAAGACCTTTTTTCATCGATAAATATTTTAAGTGACTAAGATACTATTTTTGACCAATGTCTAAAATTTATAAAAAGTTAAATTTGGCTTTGGCTTTTACCTTAATTTTCTACTTTTGGTCGCTCAAAACACTAAGAATGAAAGCAAAAAACAGTTTATTATTTATAGCAGCTTTATTAGCAGTAAGTTATGTTTCAAACGCTCAAAACAAAACACAAAACCAAGAATTAGATTCTGTAGTCATTACCTCTAGCAGAATCCATTTACCTTTTAAAGAAAACTCCAGAACCATTACTGTAATTCCATCTACAGACATCATGCAAAGTACAGCAACGAACGTGTCAGAATTATTACAGCAAGTCGCTGGAGTTGATATGAGGCGTCGTGGCGTTAATGGCATGCAAGCCGATTTATACATTCGTGGTGGTAGTTTTGATCAAACACTATTACTCATTGATGGTATTAAAGTTGAAGATGCTCAAACTGGACACCACACCATGAACATGGCTTTACCCATTGAAACCATTGAGCGCATTGAAATTATAAAAGGTCCTGCTGCTCGTGTTTTTGGTCAAAATGCATTTACAGGAGCCATTAATATAGTAACTAAAAGCAATGCTGATAGTGTTAATGTCGCTAGCTTTCAACTTGGTTCATTTGGTCAGCAACATGTGTCTGGAACTACTGGAAAAGATTTTGGCAACAGCTCATTTATTGCACATGCATCAGTGAATACCTCTGATGGCTACAGACATAATACTGATTTTGAAAATCAGAATTATTTTGTAAAAAGCAGTTTTAATAAAAACAACACACCTGTTGATGTGATTGGTTATTTTACTGAACGAAAATTTGGTGCTAACGGTTTTTATGCTTCACCTTCAGCTATTAATCAATACGAAGAAACTCAAAGTAGTTTGGTAGGTGTATCAACGCATTTGAAGTCGGAAAAACTCAGTATATCACCTCGTTTATACTGGAAACGCAACCAAGATATGTATGTGTTTGTTCGTCAGAATCCATCTATTTATCGCAACCTACACCAAACCAATAAAGTTGGTGCAGAATTTAATGCGTCTTACACTTCAAAAATTGGTGTTACTGGTTTTGGTGTTGATATCGCTAAAGTGTATATCTCAAGTAATAATTTAGGAAAGCATGAACGTGACATGGTGAATGTGTTTTTAGAGCATCGTTTTAAATTTGCTGATGACAAACTAGATGTTACTCCAGGAATTGCTGTGAATTATTTTTCAGATTTTAAATTTCATGCCTTTCCAGGAATTGATTTAGGTTATCAACTAAACGACCAAGTCAAACTTTATGCAAATGCTGGTTATACATACAGAATTCCGACGTATACTGATTTGTTTTATAACGATCCAACCACTTCAGGGAACGAAAATTTAGATCCTGAAGAGGCTATTACAGAAGAAATTGGTATAAAATATTTTAATCGAAATTTTAATGCTTCAGCAGCAATTTTCAATAGGGACTCTAACCATTTAATAGATTTTGTAAAAGAAAATGAAGGCGACAAATGGCAAGCTACAAACATCCAAGATTTAAACACGTTTGGGTTTGAAGCTAATGCAGCTTACGGATTTAAAACAGCAGGTTTCAATCAGAATATTTCAGTAGGTTATACCTATTTAAACGAAAATATTGATAGCAATACCTTTACGTTTTCACGTTACTCAATCAATTCGTTAAAACATCACTTTACAGCAACCTATCGTTCACAATTCTTAAAAAACATCACGCAAAGTCTAGTTTATAAATTTGCCGAACGTACCAATGGCGAATCATATAGTGTTGTCGATGCAAAAATAACACTAGCTTTAGATGTGTTTGAATTTTCAATTATTGGAAACAATATTTTTAATGAAGCTTACACTGAAACCAACCTAGTGCCAATGCCAAAAGGCAATGTGCTGTTAGATTTGAAGTATAAGTTTTAATGACATTGTTATTACAGGTAGTTTATAAAATATCCATTTTAAAAGTGAAAGTTTTTTAACCTCAAAACTTTACACTATTTTAAATTAAATAACGTTTTAGTAACTTTGGAATGTTAAAATCAAAGCCTTTGAAACTAAATCTTCAAGATATTCCTCGTGTAGAAACCATTAGCAAGCAGGAATTTATGAAACACTACTTCAAACCACAAAAACCTGTGGTTATTGAACGTTTTATTGAAGATTGGCCAGCTTACTCCAAATGGAATTTAGACTATATGAAAACCATTGCTGGAGATAAAACTGTACCACTTTATGACGACAGACCTGTTGATTATAAAGATGGTTTCAACGAGCCTCATGCTAAAATGAAAATGAGCGATTATGTTGACTTGCTTAAACGTGAGCCAACAAGATATCGCATTTTTCTGTGGAATATTTTAAAAGAAGTACCTCAACTTCAAAATGATTTTACCTATCCAGATTTTGGATTGAAACTTATGAAAGGTCTACCAATGCTATTTTTTGGCGGAACCGATTCCTATACCTTTATGCATTATGATATTGATTTAGCCAATATTTTTCATTTTCATTTTGAAGGAAAAAAGCAAATTATTTTATTCGATCAAAAGCAGAACAAGCACTTGTATAAAATTCCACATTCGCTCATAACCAGAGAAGATATTGATTTTTCCAATCCAGATTTTGATAAATGGCCAGCCCTTAAAAATGCTCAAGGCTATATCACTAACTTGAAACATGGTGAAGTTTTATACATGCCTGAAGGCTATTGGCATTACATGAAATATATCACGCCAGGATTTTCTATGAGCTTACGCGCTATTGCAAGAAATCCTAAAAACCTAAGTAAAGCCGTTTATAACGTATTTGTAATGCGCAATTTTGACAATCTAATGCGACGCCTCAAAGGTCAAAATTGGATTGATTGGAAAAACGAACAAGCGATAAAAAGAACACATAAGAGTTTTAAATAAAGTCTTTAAAATTAAAAACATATCCTATATTTGCCCATTAAAATTTACAAAATGAAAAATTTAATTGTAGTAGTAACTTTGTTAAGCGTCGCTTTTGTAAATGCTCAAGCTTACCAAGGAAAAGGAGACAACAAATTTCAAGTTGGAGCCAATTTTCAAGACAATGCCTCAGGTCTTAATGTAAGTTATGACTTTGGTGTTGGTGAAAATATTTCATTAGGACTTTCATCAACTTATGCTTTAGGTATTGATGATAAATTAGATGCAGATTTTGGAGACCGTTTTGATATCAAAGCACGTTTTAATGCCAATTTAGGAAATGTGGTTAATATTGATGAAAACTTTGACATTTATCCAGGTTTAAATTTCGGACTTAAAAACTTTGGTGGTCATTTAGGTATGCGATACTTTTTCTCTGATGGTTTTGGAATTTTCACAGAACTCAATACGCCAATTGCTAAGTATAATTCTGATACATTAACACCATCTGAAAAAATTCACAATCAGTTTACAATTAATTTAGGAGCGACTTTTAATCTGTAAGTTTCGCTTAAATTTTTTTTTTAATCTTCCCAGCCCCAAGGTGCTTCGGGAGTTACAATGGTTTTAGTTAAATCGAAAGCAACTGTAAACACTCTGTCAGTGCCTAATCGTCTTAGATTATAGGTAAATTGTTTATCATCTACAGTAATCCACCATGTGTTTGTAGATGCCGCTGGAATAATTGTTTTAGTGTGCTGATCTGCTGAAAATGTTTGAATATTGGCCTGCCCAGAATTAGTGGTTATTCCACCATACATGGTGATGTCGTCTTCAGTGCCATCTTCGTGTCTGTGATCGTGTTTTAATTCAATGCGATCATTTTCAAAAGTTAGCACCCAAGTTCTTGATTTATCATCACCAACAAAAAACGGAATTCTAATCACGTTGTCTTCACAAGATCGTACATGCATTACCAGTTGTTTACCTCCAAAATCTGGATCATTTTCAGGAAGTACTAAAGTGCCTTCAAAAGCTTTTCCACAAAGTGCTTGTAGCGAATCCCAAAAGGCATTGGCTTCGGTTGCTTCTGCAACTTCAGTGTTGGCAACTTGTTCTTCAACAACGATCTTTTCTTCTTTTATGGTTTCTTTGCAAGAAAAAACAAAGCACAAGCTCACTATCGTTAATAATATTTTACGCATCTCTATTTATTTTTTTGAAAAATACAGTTATTTAATCAATTCATTCACCTTTTCGTAAACCAAATGCGATTCCCAACCTCTATACAGTAGGTAATCTGCTAACTTCTTTTTTTTCTTGAGTTTATTGGTTTCTTTAATATAATTGAGTCTGTTTTTAGCTAAAGCGTTGAAAGTTTCGATGTATTCAACTTCATTTATTTCATTAATTGCCTGATTTATATTATATTTACTAATGTCTTTTTTCTTTAATTCGAGAGTTAAGCGACGTCGTCCCCATTTTTTAATTCTGAACTTACCACTTACAAATGTTTTGGCAAATCGTTCTTCGTTTAGAAAGTTATGCTCCAAAAGATGACCTATGATTTGGTCTATAGCTTCAGGAATCATTCGCATTCCTATCAATTTTTGCTGTACTTCTTGGTGACAACGTTCTTGATAAGAACAATAATTTTGAAGTTTTAATAAAGCTTCCTCAACCGTATATGTTTTGTTAGACATCATGTTGCAATTTAATAACAATTTGTTAATAAGTGATTTATTCTAACCGATTGATTTATAGCTAAATTGATGTATATTTGCGAGGTTTGTTTGAAAAATAAAAATTAATTACTCCCTATGATAAAAAAATACGCCCTCGTATTGATAACATTGCTATGCTCATTTTTTTATGGGTTTGGGCAGACAATTGTTAAAAATAGTTTTGAACAAACTGCAACAGATACGTGGATTCCTTTAACCTTTTCTACACCACCTTGTAATGCTGGTAATGGTGATCAGTGGGATTACGATACAGTTTTAAGTTCGATTACACCAAGTGAAGGCTCTCAGTTTTGGGGTATTCAAGATTTAAATGGAAGCTGTGGTGGTACTGGCTTTGAAACAATTTCCTTTCCTAGTTATAACATATCTGCTTATTCAGGAGTTACTATTTCATTTGACTATTACACAATCGGCTTTGATACTGGTGATGATTTAGGTTATGAAATATGGGAAGATGGAGTAAAAGTTGTGGATTTAACAAATTTGAACGACAACACAAATAGCTGGATTACTGTAACTTACAATGTTACAGCCTCAACAACTAATGTTTATATAGTTTTAAAAGCAAGACAAAATGGTGCTAGTGACTATGGTGCATTTGACAATGTTATATTGAACGGTACAGCTTCTTGCTCACCACCAAACACTCCTAACGGTTCAATCTCAGGCACAAATCCAGCTTGCAACAGTACTACTTTAACTTATACACATGGCGCTGGACAACCTCAAACCAATGTTGTTTATTACTGGCAAACTACAGCCAATGGTACTTCAACTGCAAATCCAACATCAACTGGTTTAATTGTAAATACTAATGGCATTTACTATGTAAGAGCTTATAACACTGCTACAAGTTGTTGGTCAACAGCATCTCTAGCTTCAAGCAATATTATTATTAATACACCACCAGCCATAACAACACAACCGCAACCTTTCAGAACTATTAGTGTTGGAACAAATACTACCTTCTCAATTGCTGCAAACAATGCCAATAGCTACCAATGGGAAGTATCAACCAATGGTGGTGCCAATTGGGCGAGCTTAACAAATGGTGGCGTTTACTCTGGTGTTACAACAACGACGCTTACCATTACTGGTGCTACGTTGGGTATGGATGGTTATCAATATCGTTGTTTAGCCATTGCATCGCCTTGTGCAGATGCAACCTCAAATGCTGGTCTTTTAACCGTTTACAATACACCACCAAATAATGGGCTTAATCTAGTGGCTTGTATTGCAGAAACTAGTATAGACCTTTCTTGGAATGCTGCAACTGGTGGTGCAACAGGTTATATCGTTTTTGTACAGACAGGTACAACAATTCCTGAAATGGATGTTAGTTCAGCTGGATATGCAAATACCTATATTGCTAATAGTAATTATGCGGCTGCTAATACTTATACTACTTTAGGCAAGGCTGTTTATAAAGGTGCTGGTACGTCAGCTACAGTAACCAATTTAACCTCTGGTAATGATTACACATTTAAAGTAGTTGCCTACAATTCTGAAACTCAAACTGGTTGGGCAAATGGCATTTACAATACAAATATGGCAAGTTCTTATATCCAGACTTATACCATAGGAATGCCTTTAGCCAATATAACAAGCGCTTCAATTGCACAAAATTCTTCTGTAATAGATTGGACCAATCCTTTGCCAACTTCTTGCTATGAAATATTAATTGTTGCCAATCAAGGTGGAGCCACAACATTTACTCCAACAGGTGATGGTTCTGCTTATGTAGCAAATGCCAATTATAGTGGGCCAGATTCTTTTGTGTTTAAAGGTAATGGCATAACCACAACTGTAACTAATTTAACTGAAGGGATACAGTATTGTTATACAATTTTTGTAAGAAACAGAACTACCAATGATTGGTCTAGAGGAAATACAGTATGTGAGACAACAGGAATAGATTATTGTGATTCATTTGGGGATGCAACAGATAACTATAATACTGGTGTTAGAATGGTTCAATTAGGAACTTATATCAACAACTCTCCAGACGAAGACAATGACTATTCAGATTACACTGCAATACCAATAAATGTTTTTTTAGGCGAAAGTTATCCATTAACTGTTAATGTTAATACAGACGGAAATTGGACTGTTTATAGTCGTGTCTGGATAGATTGGAACAATGATGGTACATTTATAGCAAGCGAGCAATATGAATTGGGTTCTGCAACGAATGTTAATAATGGCCCAACATCAGGAAGCGGTTTAACTATAAATGTCCCAACTAATGCTTATTTAGGTAATGTTAGGATGCGTGTTAGTGCCGAATGGGATAATAACCCTACAGCTTGTAACATTGGGTTTGATGGTGAAGTTGAAGATTATACCATAAATATCTCACGCCCAACTGGTCCAGAAATATTTGTTGAAGGTAACAACAACGTGATTACAAGTGGTGATACCACAACAAGTGGTCTAAACAACACAGCCTTTGGTGCCAGCAATGTTGGCACGCCAGATTCAAATACATTAATTATTGAAAGTATTGGTACACAATCATTAATTCTAGATGGAACACCACGAGTACAAATAAGTGGTGCCAACGCTTCTGATTTTGTAGTAACCTCTCAACCAGTTAATACAAGTTTAGCTTCTGGTGCCCAAGATACTTTTGAAATCACTTTTACACCTTCTGAAGCTGGTCTCAGAACCGCAACTGTATCCATTGAAAATAATGACGTAACTGATGCTGAAGACCCTTTTACTTTTGCTATTAATGGTATCGGAAATGGTAGAGAAATTAATGTTAAAGGCAATAGCATTTCTATTCCAAGTGGTAGCGGGATTCCAGAACTTAGCACTAATAATTTTACTATTTTTGGTGAAGCAAACATCAATACTTCTGAGGTAATATCTAAAACTTTTTCGCTTGAAAATATAGGCAATCAAGCTTTAACCATTTCAAACATTACATTAACAGGTCCTGATGCTGCTGATTTTACAATTATTTCACCAACTGGAATAACTATACCAGCAGATTCAAATTCTCCTCTACAAATTGAGTTTTCACCAACAACTATAGGTATTAAAGATGCTGTTATTACAATAACGCATAATGATGGTACTGGTGGCGAGAGTCCTTATACCTTTAGTGTTAGAGGGATTGGAGTTAATTATATTATCTGTGTTTCTGATCAGGTACAAACAATTGCTATACAAGATTTTGAAGATTCACCAGCTACTCCAACTTGGTCGTTTACAAACACACAAACTTATGCTTCTACAGTTTCTATTGCTGGTGGCACAGGTTATGGTGCTGTTGGTGATGGTGGCAATTCTCCTCTTTATTTAGGCAATAAGAGTTTTCAATTGAACAACACTGTAGATACCAATTGGGCGTATGCTTACCTAGAATTTTCCAGTATTGACACTCAAGGTTACGATGATATTGAACTAAGCATTCGTGTAGGTGCGTTTTCAAAATCGAGTTCATTAAGTGGTTTGGATAGTGACGATGTTATTGTGTCAATTAGCGAAGACAATGGAACCACCTGGTCTGATGAAGTTCAAGTAACAGGAAGAACCAATTCCAGATGGTCTTTTACTTCTGGAACTGGAATAGCTTCTGTAACTTATGACAATAATAATACTATTGAATCTCCATTTACACCTTCTGTTGGTGGTCAATTCCAAACCACTGAAGGATATAGTACAATTAATGTTGTTGGCTTACCAAGTGTAAGTAATCTTATGGTAAGGATAACTTTAAAAAATAACCGATTTGATGAAGTTTGGGCTATAGATGATGTCCTTTTAACTGGAAAAATTCCTTCAGTAAAAACCTGGGGAGCTATAAGTAATAATTGGAGAGATATGAACAATAACATTACAACTGCACCAACCTCTTCGCAAAAAGCTATTATAGCAGGAGATTACTCAACAGCAACTTATGGTAACATTGAAGCTTGTGAGTGTGAAATAAATTCTTCAGCCACTTTAACTATTACAAATGGCACATATGTCAGTATTGAAAATAATGTTACAAATCATGGCACAATTGATATACAAACACGTGGGTCTTTTGTACAACGAGGTGATGGAGCTGCTGCTGGAACGTTTACCAATTCTGGAGCAGGAATTGCTACAGTTAATAAACATACTGCAACATTTGATTCAGATATTTCTCAAATTAATTATACCTATTGGAGTTCGCCTGTAAATAATCCGAGTAATCCTGGATTTGGTGAAGATATTTCAAACGTATTTCCATCTCCAGTTGGGAATAGACGTTACTATTTTGAAGCAGCTAACTTTTTAGATAATGAAATTGAAGTCGGAAATAATAATGCTGTAACAGTTGGCCAAGATGATATTGATGATAATGGTGATGATTGGCAATACGCTTCTGGTGCTATGGAAATAGGCAGAGGCTATGCAGTAACCACAGCTGGTGTACCTCCTTCTGGGCTTTATTCTGATAATAGTACAGTATTCTCTGGTGCTTTAAATACAGGTGATATTACGGTTACACTTTATAAAAACAATAACGAAATAAACGATAACAATTGGAATTTTATTGGCAACCCTTATCCTTCTGCCATTAGTGTGGATGACTTTTTTAACGCTAACATCGCAGATGTGCCTCTTACTCCTCCTATTAATGGTGAAACAGAAGGTGCCATCTTTTTATGGTCCCAATCAGTTGCTCCTGATGCTAATAATAATGGTAATGAACAAATAAACTTTGCTCAGTCTGATTATGCTATCATTAATAGAGCAACAGAAATAGCAGGCACTAGTGGTATAATACCTGATCCCTATATTCCTTCTGGGCAAGGATTCTTTGTTGCGCTCACTGAAAGTTTGAGTACTTCTGAAAACACTATAACTTCTGCTAATATAGTTTTTACCAATAGTATGCGAAGAACAGGAGATAACACTCAGTTTTTTGAAGCCAATGATGGTTCTCAAAATATTAAAACTACAGATTCAAACAATGTATATGAAAAGAATATCTTGTGGTTAAATATGTCATCAGACAATGGTGTGTTTAGTCAAATTGCTGTGGCCTATGTTAATGGAGCAACTGATGCTTATGATGGTTGGAGTTTTGATACACCACGTAATTTATCAACTGGAACTTATGCAATGTTGTACAGTGTTATTGATTCGTCAGAGAGGCAATTTGCCATCCAAGGAAAAAGTCCTGAAAGTCTGACCTTAGATGAGGTTATTCCTTTAGGCTTTGATACGTCTATTGATGAAGCGACTTTATATAAGTTTTCAATTCCTCAGCTGGAAGGAAGCTTCATGAATCAAAATGATATTTTTATAAAGGATAATCTACTTAATAAAACTCACAATCTTAAAGAATCAGATTATAGTTTTACTTCTGAAGTTGGGGAATTCACTGACCGATTTGAGATTGTGTTTACTGAAGATGCTTTAAGTGTAGGCGAAGTAAAAATTGATAAGAATACATTACAAATTATTGAATTACCTAATGGTAATGTGCAATTTAAAGTATCTAGCCAATATGAAATGAAATCTATTGAGATTGTTGATTTATTGGGCAGAACGCTTTATCAATTAGATGCACAAGGCAACTCACAAACATTCTCATTAAGCAATTTAAGTCAGGCGACATACTTGGCTAAAGTTAAATTAAGTAATGGTTCTGTGATAACCAAAAAAGCCATAAAAAGAAAATAACATAAAATCTAACTAAACAATAAAAAAGAAGAGCTATATTAAATATGGCTCTTCTTTTTTATAAACTGTATTGAAACGATAGTATTAAATTTCTTCCAGGTGAAGCAATACCAGATGAATAGGTTTTATAACGTTGGTCTGTAATATTTTCTAAGCTGGCAACAACAGTTGCTGCCTCTGTAATTTTATACTTTGTTCTTAAATTTAAGGTGTACCAAGAAGGTGAATATGGATTGCCATTTTCATCTAACGCATAAATGTAATCCTTTTCTGTTTCTGATGGTGCTAACTGATAAAACGATAGCTCATTATTGTAAACAGCGAAGGCATCAACTTGTAATTTTTCATTTTGCCAAACTAAATGTGTATTTCCAAAATTAGGAGCAGCATGTCTTACTGGCACTTCAATACCGTTATCTTCTTCTGTTCCACCAATTACATTATACTGGGTTGTAAGTTTTAAATACTCTGAAAAATTGACTTGTGCTCCTGCTTCAAACCCATAAATCCATGCTTTAGAAGCATTTTGAATCGCTTGAACATTACTTAATTCTCCATTATACTCTATTTCAGTTTCACCATTTATACTAAAATCTCTTCTTACAAGTGCATTATCTAAATATGTGTAATAGGTTGCTACATCTATAATAAAGGTTTTGTCAAAATTTAAATTTAAACCTAACTCTCCTCCATAGGCATATTCTGGCTTTAAGTTGTTATTTGGTACAACTACAGAACCAGGTTCTGAATCAAAAACCTTACCTATGTCATCCATATTTGGTGCTCTAAAAGCTGAAGAAGCATTTAACTTCCATGTCATTGTTTCATTTGGTATCCAGCTTATTCCTGCGGTTCCAGTAAATGCTCCAGCATCAATTTTGGCTTCATTAAATGGTAAGTTTAAATACACATTGTTTTTGGTGAAATCTGCATTGGCAATAATATGGTTGTAACGTAATCCTGTTTGAAAAATGAATTTAGGATTAGGTTTATACTTTAAACTTGTATAAGCAGCGATAGATTGCCAATCTGAACCATCAGGATATCTTGAGAGTGTATTCATGGATTGATTGGTTCCGATATTAAATATTTCACCTTTAGAACTTATCTTATTGTAAACATATTCCAAACCGTAAAACAATTCTGTTTTTGGGTTCAGTTCGTTTTCTAAATCTAAATTAAAGGATAATGCATCAACACCTTCTTCGGTTATGCTTCTTTCTTCTGACTGGAAATTTCTATCAATTCTACTTTCTTGAAAGTTTTGATAGGCAACGCTAGCATTAATTTTGTCATACAAATTAGAGCTACTGCTTAATTTCGTCACTTGTAAATTAGTCATAAACCAACGTTGTGGCCCATAATTCCATTCAGCAGATCTCAAATTATCCCCTCTATATCTAATTAACCTATCGTATCTTGAATACTCAGAAGTAGTGGTATAGTAAACCCCAAAATCATAACTATAATTTTCAGATGGCTCGTACCTAACTTTTTGTAATAAGTTAATTTGATTGTATCCAGTTGGCTTTTGTACTAGTGGATTATCGTTTTCAACCATTATATCTTCTCCATTTATGGTTTCAATATATTCTGGTCTGAGGTACTCATTTGGGCCATGACTTCCCATACGCAAATCGTCAAAATCAGTATAACTAACACTCGATAAAAAAGCCCATTTTTTGAGTCCGAAATTTACATCTAAATGACCTGTTCTTTCATTGTTTGCTGTTGAGTACCTTCCTGCTACATTGGCTTTAAAAAATAGTGAATCTGAATATGATGGTTGTGGTTTTTTGGTGTAAAAACTCATCACACCTCCAATAGCGTCACTACCATATACCACTGATCCTGCGCCTAAAGTCACCTCAGTGTTTTGAATGGTAAAAGGATCAACTGATATAACATTTTGTAAATTTCCACCTCTAAAAATGGCGTTATTCATTCTAACACCATCAACAGTGATTAAAAGTCTATTGGTTGAAAAACCTCTTATCATTGGGCTTCCTCCTCCGAGTTGGCTTTTTTGCATATAAATATTCCCAGTGCCTTCTAATAAATCTGCACTAGTTTGTGGATTTGCAAATTGGATTTTCTCAGCATCTATACTAATAACCTTTTGAGGAATATCACGTTTACTTTGTTTAAATTTTGAAGCTGAAATAACAATTTCATCAAGATCTTGTGCTTTAGGTTCTAGATAAACTACTTTATCAATCTTATTCTTTTCTGTTTTTAAATTGAAATATGATAGGTGTTGGAATGTGATTGTTTCATCAGAATTAAAACTATCTAGACTGATTTTTCCATCAAAATCAGACATTATCGATTTTGATTTTGATTTGTTGTAGGCTACAACTCCTGCAATAGGTTCGTTAGTTGCTTGGTCAATAATCAATGCTTCTTGAGCCGATACGTTAAAAAAAAAGAATCCTAGTAAAAGTGTAAATAATACTTTCATTGTTAGTGAAAAATTTGGTTTAAAACTGTTACAGATTTAGGCTGTTTAAAGCTATCTATATGTAATTTTAAATAAATCAAAAGCATATTTAAAAATTCCAGTTTTTTGGTTGGTTTAAAATCATTAGATTTATCTGTATCAAATTTTATACCAAGCAGCTGTTTTAAGAGTGTTAAATTTTCCCCTTCAATAAAGTGTCTTCCTAGTCCTGTTTTGTAAAATTTTCCATCTTCAAGATTAAAATACGGAAAAGTTGATTGGCTTATATCTGGATAAAAACCTAGGTATTTGGTGAGTTCTATTAAAAATATAAAATGAAAATTTGTGTCTGTTTTGTTTTCATTAAACCAAATCAATGAAGTTTCAAGATAATTATATAGTGATAGGTTTTTTTCTTCTTCTTTTAAAACAGATGAAAGTACCTCAGCAATAAACATGGCAATCGTACTTTTGATAATATTTGTATGAATGGAATCAAAATTATTTTGAATTTTAATATCTTTTAAATAATCTAGAGAACGATTGTCTTTATGATCTGCTTCAATATCTATAATGGTGAGTGGCTGAAAATAGGCTGGCTTAAATTTTCCTTTCCTGTTTTTAAGTACGTTTTTCAAAAGGTAGCTTTTCATGCCATACTGTTCTGTATAACATTTTACAATTAAATCATAATCTTTAAAGCGCAATTTTGAGACTACTATGGCTTTAGTAGAAACTTGCATTAGCGAACAATCATTAGTTTTAAAACCTTGGTCTCAAATGTGTCTAAATCTGAAAGCATGATTAGGTAAACACCAGAAGCTACTTGATTGTTTCCAAGGTTTTTTCCATTCCAATAGGCTGTTCCGCCATCAATTTCAAGGTTGTAACCTCTGTACCTTAAATTGGTTCTAGACTCGGCCTCTGCTACTAAGTTCCCTTCAATATCAGTGATTTTTATGTTTACGTTATCACTAATATCTTTTATTTTTATTTTTTCATTTAAAGTGTCAAAACCTGGTCGTACAGGATTTGGGTAAACATAAGCATCTGCTAGTTCGTCTTGAGTTTCAGAACCTCCTGAACGATAAGCAACCAAACCTTTGTCTGTGCCAAAATACATGATTCCGCTATTACTATCTAAAGCCATATCGTTAACGTTGTTTGATGGTAATGGAGAGTTGTCTTTTGTAAAGTGAAAAATGGTTTCTTGACCGTTGGATGAAAAATAAAAAACGCCAGCTCCAATGGTTGCCACCCATTTATTGTTTGAACCGTCAACAATAATGTCTGAAATGAATTGTTGTTCTAATAGTTCTTTTGGTATGCCATCTTCTAAAATAATTATCGCACTTGTACTAACAGTTTCATCTTCAAAAAAGTTAGATGTGTTATAAAGTACCCTTAAGCCTTTGTTGGTACCAATCCATAATTGATTTTGCTTATCAATAGCCAAAGCCCTAATAAGTGGAGATGGAAGGTTTGCTATGTTTTCATCATTAATAAATTTTAACAAGTGGCTACCTCCATTTTCATTGAAACCAATAAGTCCTAACTTATAGCCTCCAATCCACTTTGTATTGTTTGCATCAATTACAATATCACTATATCCAAATTCATCATTTAAGGGATCTGGTATAATTTGAGAAAAATCATATCCAACCCACTGCCCAGTACTTGGATTGTATGATTTTAATGGCCTTTGAACACGAGCTGTCATACTCCATAAGACTCCTTGTCTATCAAAAGCAGATCCTGTAACACGAATACTGACAACATTAGGATTTCCAGGAATTATTAGTGACTCTAAACCACTGTTTAAGTGGTTGTATAAATTAATCGGTTCATCATCATCAATCTCTAATAATCCATGTTGGAATGAACTTATAAAAACTTGCTGTGGCTTGAATGGGTTTATTGCAGTGTAATTTAAACTGAATGCAGGAAATTGCAAGCTATCATAAGGTATGTTTTTCCATTCATCTTGAAGGTGACTTACTCCATATTTATTATTGTTTGGAAAATATGTTAAAGAATAAGAGCCGTAAGTTGCCCAAATATTACCAAAACCAGCTTCAACAGAAAATACATTATTTCGTAAAGGCCCATTCGGATATATTCTTATATAACTTGAAGCATCATCAAGTATAGATCTAAGAACTCCTAATCCAGAGGTTCCTATATAAATACCCTCATCAGTGGTTAAAGCAGACGTAAAATTAGTGCTAAACTCTGTTGTTGTTGATGCAGTGGTTATTAAAACAAAATTTTCATCATATATGTAAACTTTATTCTTGGTAGTAACTACCAAATTACTATTGGTGCTTTTTAAGTCTAAAGGCGGATTTGGATATGATGATAGTTCTGTAATTGACGCTCCAATAACTTCAAAAATCTTGTTGTTGGATCTTGTTGTGTATAATCTATCTTGATTAACTTGTAATCCTAAAAATTGCCCAGTAACTATTTGTTCCCAGACTTGATAGTCAATTAAATTTTCACTGGCGAGCAATGCTCTTTTTAATCCATTTGGGCTTTGACTGGCAGCATAAATGTAATCTCCAAAAACAGCTGTTTCATTTACAATAATTTGCGAGCCTCCATTGCCAATGAAATAAGTATCTCCAAACTCTAATCGATCTAAATCATATACTGAAATGCCAAAATCTGTTGATATATAAACAACATTGTTGTATTCATTAAAGTGATTTATTGATTTGTTGTCTGGAGGGATTGTAGTTTTTTCTAAAATATCTACTACTGATAATATGGTTTTATCTGACTCGTTGTAAACCTCAATAAGCCCATTTTTATATCCTATTATAAGCAAATTATAAACATTACTATAATGAATTGTTGAAATAAGTTCTCCTGACAAACCGTTAATGGTAGTAATAGTTTCTAGTTCTGTCGTTTGAATGTTATAAACAAATATGGCATTTTCTGAAGCGGCGAATATTTTTCCATTTCCTTGTACTACATCATTAATGTTTAGGTATGAAAAATGATCTTCCCAAAGTGCAGAATAATCTTGCGCAATTGAAAACGTCATTGTCAAAAAAAGTATGATAAAAATGTACTTATTCTTCATTTATTGAGTTTCGTTCAAATATACTATAACAAACGTTAAAAGAACTAAAATCATATATCTGCTCATAAAAAAAGCTTCCAAAATAATGGAAGCTTTTATTTTTATTATAAGGTTATATTATACAACACCTTGTGCAAGCATAGCGTCAGCAACTTTTACAAAACCTGCAATATTAGCACCTCTTACATAGTTCACATAACCATCTTCTTCAGTACCATATTCAACACAAGAAGCGTGAATATCATCCATAATTTTGTTAAGCTTTTCATCAACCTCTTCTCTTGTCCAATTAAGTCTTAATGAGTTTTGGCTCATTTCCAATCCAGAAGTTGCAACACCTCCAGCATTTGATGCTTTCCCTGGTGAGAATAAAACTTTTGCTTTTTGTAAAGCTTCAATAGCTTCTGGAGTAGTTGGCATATTAGCGCCTTCTGCCACAGCAATTACATTATTGTTTATAAGTGCTTTGGCTTCCTCAGCGTTTAATTCATTCTGCGTTGCACATGGTAAAGCAATATCACAATTTACACTCCAAGGCCTTTTGCCTTCATGAAAAGTAGCAGAACTGTATTTTTTTACATACTCACTAATTCTTCCTCGCTTAACATTTTTCAATTCCATGATAAAGGCTAATTTATCAGCGTCAATACCATCAGTATCATAAATATATCCCGAAGAATCAGAAAGTGTTACCACTTTTGCTCCTTTTTGAGTTGCTTTTTCACAAGCAAATTGAGCTACATTTCCAGATCCAGAAATTACAACTGTTTTCCCTTTAAACGAATCCCCTTTGGTAGCAAGCATATTTTCTGCAAAATAAACAGTTCCATATCCTGTTGCTTCAGGTCTAATTAAAGAACCTCCATAGGTGATTCCCTTACCAGTAAACACGCCTGTAAATTCATTTCTTAATCTTTTATATTGCCCAAACATAAAACCGATTTCACGACCTCCTACACCAATATCTCCAGCAGGAACATCAGTATTTGCACCAATATGTCTAAACAACTCATTCATAAATGATTGGCAAAAACGCATCACTTCGTTATCACTTTTTCCTTTAGGATCAAAATCAGAACCACCTTTTCCGCCTCCCATTGGCAATGTGGTCAATGAGTTTTTGAACGTTTGCTCAAACCCTAAAAACTTTAATATACTTAAATTAACTGTTGGATGAAAACGCAATCCTCCTTTGTATGGCCCAATTGCTGAGTTAAACTCAACTCTATAACCACGGTTAACTTGTGTGTTACCTTTATCATCAACCCAAGGAACTCTAAAAATGATGGTTCTTTCAGGTTCTACCATACGCTCCAATAGCATTTTGCCTTGGTATTTCGGGTTCTCTTCTATAAAAGGGATAACTGTTTCTGCTACCTCATGAACTGCTTGTAAAAACTCAGGTTCGTGACTATTGGTTTTTTTTACAAGGTTTAAAAAATCGTCTATTTTTTGTTTCATCAATAAAGATTTATAATACTATTTAGTATCTAGTAAATTAATGGTGACAAATATACGTTATCTTTAAAAAAAACATGATTTTTTTTTAATTTTCACAATAACATTACACGATTATTTGTTTTATATTTGGTCTAGCACTAAAATAATAATTTTATGCATTTCATCGAAGATATTTGTTATTTCATCGAAGTTTTATATATTTGCTCGCATAGTGCCTCAACATCATGATAAACTAATATGCTTAAAACGAAACTATTATACGCTTTTCTTATATTTATTATTGGTATAAATATTGGTAATTCGCAACTTGGATTCTCTCATGAAATAGGTGCAATTATAGGGCCGGTTGAGTTTAGATCAGATTTTGGAGAACGAAATAATGAACCAACAAACATTGGAAATAGTGGTATTGGTATCGGAATTGTTCATTATATAAATTTTGCCTATCGTGCTGATTGTAATTGTTATTCAACAGATACTTATTTCAATGATCATTTTAAATTAAGAAGTGAGATTTCATGGAACAAAACCATACTAGACCACCATGGTCAATGGGTTGATGAAAGCCTTACAAGTGATGCTGCAGAGCGTTTGAGAGGTCATCATGGTGAAGCTAACAATTTTGATATTGGCATGCAGTTAGAATACTTTCCCTTAAGTATTCGTTCATTTCAAGCATTTGCATATAAGTTTGCTCCTTTTATTAGCCTTGGAGCGCATTTTACATCCTTTAATCCAAAAGCTAGTACAGATTATGTGAATGCATCTGGAACAAATGATGTTGGTAATATTCTTGATCCAAACAATTTTTACCCTTATTGGGAGCCAGGCTCTATAAACCCTTCCTCAGGAACTACATGGTCTATGGTTACCAGTGTTGGTGTGCGCTATAAATTGGGCGTTCTTTCTGACTTAATGTTAGATTTAAGATGGCAGCTTTATTTTGATGATTGGATTGATGGACTCAACCACCAGTTACCATCAAATAAATATAATGATTGGCTATTGTGGCTTAACTTTGGTTATATCTATTATTTAGATTAATCTAAAGCCTGTTTCAAATCGTTTATTAAATCATCTATATCTTCTATTCCAACGCTTAATCTAATTAAAGAATCAATAACACCTGTTTTTTCGCGTTCTTCTTTTGGAATACTTGCATGAGTCATACTAGCTGGATGACCTGATAAAGACTCAACACCTCCAAGAGATTCTGCCAAGGTGAATATTTTTAACTTCTCAACAATCTTAACTGAAGCATCATAATCATTCCCTTTTGTAGTAAAGGAAAGCATGCCACCAAAATTATCCATTTGAGATTTGGCAATCTCATGATTTGGATGTGTTTCAAATCCTGGCCAATACACCTTTTCAATTTTTGGATGATTTGCTAAAAACTCAGCTACTGCTTTCCCGTTCTCACAATGTCTTTGCATTCTTACATGCAATGTTTTAATACCACGAAGCACTAAAAAACTATCTTGAGGACCACAAATAGCTCCACTTGCATTTTGTATGAAATAGAGTCTGTCTGCCAATTCTTTATTTTTTACAACCAATGCTCCCATTACAACATCGCTATGGCCTCCAAGATATTTAGTGGCTGAATGCATTACAATATCTGCTCCTAAATCTAATGGTCTTTGCAAGTAAGGTGTTGCAAAAGTGTTATCAACAGCTAGCAAGATATTGTGCTTTTTTGCAACTTTTGAAACTGCTTTAATATCAATGATATTAAGCATTGGGTTTGTTGGTGTTTCTACCCAAATGAGTTTGGTGTTATTATTTACATAGCTTTCAATTTTATCAGCATTTTCCATTCCTATGAAATGAAATTTTATTCCAAAGCTTTCATATATCTTGGTAAATAATCTATAAGTTCCGCCATACAAATCATTTGTTGAAACTACCTCATCTCCAGGCTTTAATAATTTAATGATAGCATCAATGGCTGCTAGACCAGAACCAAAAGCCAAACCATAATTACCATTTTCAATGCTAGCAAAAGCATTCTCTAAAGCATTTCGAGTTGGGTTGTGAGTTCTTGAATATTCGTAACCCTTGTGTCCTCCTGGAGTACTTTGAGCATAGGTTGATGTTTGGTAAATAGGAGGCATCACAGCACCATAAGCTTTGTCGTGTTCTTGACCTCCATGTATTGTTTTGGTATTGAATTTCATCTGAAAAAATTTAGTTGACAACAAATTTAGTTTTTAATTCGTTGTATTCAAATGTATGCAATATCTTTATTCTATTGTTACCTTAAAATAAATTTTCATGAAACAATTAATTAAGCTCTTTTTATGCTTAACCCTACTTTTTTCTTGCGCAGTTACAGCTCCTATTATTTTCTCGGAAGTTAATGAGTTATACGAAAACAATGCTGTTGTTGAATTAAACATCCCTAAAGCTGAAGGCAATACCGAGCAGTCTGAAGCAATAAATAAAGTTATTACGAATCATATAGCAAATATGTTGGTTTTTCTTGAAGAGCCTTCAGACACGCTTCAACTTAGTTATGCTATAAATAAATTTGATTCAGAATTTAAACGATTTAAGGAAGAATTTGAAGAAAGTTCGATGGTTTGGGATGCTAGTTTTGATGGAGAGGTTACGTATCAGTCCTCTGAACTAATTTCAATAGCCATAAATGGTTATGTGAACTCAGGAGGAGCACATGGCAACTCAAATGTTACATTTTTTAATTTTGATGCCTCTGGGAAACGTTTAAGTTTTAATGATATTTTTGAAAATCAAGACGCACTAACTTCATTGGTAAATTCTTATTTTGAAGCCGAAACAGAAGGAAGTAATATTAACTATTTCTTTGGAGAAGAGTTTCACCTTCCGGCAAATATTGGATTTAACGATGAAGGTGTCATCTTTTTTTACAATGTCTACGAAATAGCATCTTACGCTGATGGCATTACAGAATTCACCATTCCTTTTGATGAAATTGATTCATATTTAAAACTATATTAATCTAAATTTTTTGTGAATTTTTTCACAACAGCTTCAACGGTTAGACCTTGTCCAATGATTGAAAAGAGAACGATAATGTAGGTAACTACTAAAAATAATTCTCTATGCATGGATTCAGTTAAACTAAGCGCAAGAGCAATTGAAATGCCGCCTCGTAATCCTCCCCAAGTCATTATTAAGTTTGTGTTTGGCACAAATTCTAGTCGCTTAGCAAAGAATTTTATTGGAAACCACAGTGACAAGTAACGACATAAAAGCACCAATGGAACTGCTATTAGTCCAGCAATAATGTAATCTGTTTCAAAGGTTAGTATAAGCATCTCCATACCTATTAGTACAAACAGAATAGTATTTAAAAAGACATCTATCAATTCCCAAAATTTATCAACATACATTTCTGTTATTTCAGACATGGCAGCATTTCTAACCGTATCATTACCTACAAATAATCCGGTTGTAACCATAGCTAAAGGAGCAGATAAATGAAATTGATGGGCAATTAAAGTTCCTCCCATTACAGCAGCTAATGTTATGATAACTTCAACCTCATAATCATCAATAGATTTCATTAACCTATATGTAATCCATCCTAAAATAAGACCAAGAACAATGCCTCCAATTACTTCAACGCCAAATAACTCTACAATATGCATTGGTTCAACATTTCCTGTTGGTGAAGATGCTATTGAAAAAATGGTTAAGAACACGACTACACCAACACCATCATTAAAAAGGGATTCACCAACTATTTTGGTTTCCAGTTTTTTGGGAGCACCAGCTTTTTTCAAAATTCCTAAAACTGCAATTGGATCTGTTGGCGAAATCAAAGCTCCAAATAACAAACAGTAAATAAATTTGACCTCAAAACCAATGACTTGAAGCAGGTAAAACATTCCTATTCCAACCAAAAATGTGGATACTAAAACACCAGCTGTTGCAAATACGAAAACTGGCCAACGCTGTACTTTTAATTGCGCAAAATTAGTATGTAACGCACCTGCAAAGAGCAAAAAACTAAGCATCACATCCAGTAAAACCGTTTTAAAATCTATTTGAGTTATTAACTCTTTTTCTCTTAAAAGTAAAGTGTCATCAAACTGTCCAATAATGACAACTATAAGTGTAAACACAATAGTTATAATCATCAACCCAATAGTTAAAGGCATCTTTAAAAAACGTTCGTTAATGTACCCAAAGACAGCGGAAAGAATAATTAAAGCAGTTGCTATTGTAAAGTAATCCATGTTTTTAAATCGATTTTTTAAGGGCTAAAATGTAACCTAAGTGAATACCTTCATGAAAGTTGTTAAACTCTAAGGCTTGCTCAACATTGGTTAAAGTACTTTTTGTACTAACTGTGTATTCAGTATAGTTTTTAAAAAGACCATTGTAATAGTCATCTTGCGTTTTCTCTAAGGTTGAAAAAAGCAAGGTTCTAATTTCATTAACTTCATCTTGATTTACCTCATGTTCGGCTTTTGTACCTTTTCGGTATTTGGCAACCATTTCATCCGAGACTAACATTGTCAGTTGTGAGTTTCCATAAACCAATAATTGCTGAGTCACGATTACATGAGCAATGTTCCAAATCAGATTATTGCTAAAGCCATCAGGAATTTTATTCAATTCATCTAGACTAAACTGGTTTAAAAATCCTTCAAGAATGTTTCTGTTTTTAAGACAAATATCAAAAGTCCAATTCATAAAGTAAGGTTTTTGTAGATTGTAAAATTAAAAATAAGATTTAGTTTTTGTTTATAATTCAATATTTTTAGAAAATAATAAAAGTGATGAACAAAGTATATTACCTAAAAACATGCAATACGTGTATGCGTATTTTAAAAGAGCTGAATCTTTCTTCAGATTTTGTATTGCAAGATATAAAAGAAAATCCTCTAACTGTAAAGCAAGTAGAAGAATTACATAAACTTTCTGGCAGTTATGAAGCCCTTTTTAGTAAGCGAGCAAAACTTTACAAAGAAATGGACTTGAAAAATGCAAACCTACAAGAACGCGACTACAAACATTACATTTTAGAGCATTATACGTTTTTACAACGACCAGTAATAGTAATTGGAAATTCTATTTTTATTGGAAACAGCAAAAAAGTTGTTGAAGCCGCAAAGCAAATGTTATAAACGATCTTTTTCTTATTTTAAGAATTAAGTAAGGAAGAGTCCTTTAATCTGACTTAAATTCTTTAGATTGAAACATACAACCATTAGATAAGTTTAATGAGCCAATATTCTGCTAAAGTTTATAACACTGTAGATGCTATTCCTGCTCAGGATTGGTCATCATTAAACACCCAAAACAACACCTATTTTAGTACAGATTTTTTGAGCGCTTTTGAAACCTCTAATCCAAAAATAACATTCAAGTATATTGTTATTTATGAGAAATTAAATGCTGTGGGTTTAGCTAATATTCAGATTATCAGCTTAAGCATTGATGCTATTTTAAAGAATATTAAAATTTCAAATACAGCAAAAAGCATATTCCGTTTTTTTCTTTGTAATTATCCTCTAAAAATTATGTTTTGTGGCAATGTGTTTTTAAGTGGCGAACATGGTATCATTCTTAACCAAGACATAGACAAAAAAAAGGCGTTTTTAGTGATATCAAAAGCCATAAAAAATTTGTCTTCATTAAAAGAAAACAGACCACTTCATGCTGTTTTTGTTAAAGACTTTTATCAAGAATCACTTCATATTACAGATCATTTGTTAGACTATAATTACATGAAAATGCCTGTGGAGCCTAACATGATATTTAAGCTAAATTCTAAGTGGAAGACCTTTGAAGATTATACTGATGACCTAAAATCTAAATACAGAGTGAAGGTTAATAAAGCTGATAAAACAAGTAGCAGCCTAACAGCTAAATTATTTAACGAAGACGATTTCAAAGTCTATAAAGATGAACTACAACAGTTGTATGAAAACACCATATCTAATGCTGATTTTAATGCCCAAGTTTTAAACCTGAACACTTATATAAAACTTAGGGCTTTGTATAAAGACAATTTTATTGTGAAGGCCTATTTTTATGATGAAAAACTGGTTGGGTTTTTATCTGCATTAGACAATAATAACCATTTAGATGCTCATTTTATAGGTTTGGATTATGAACTCAATAAAACCAATGCTATTTACCCTAGAATTTTAAACGATTATGTAAGACTAGGAATAGAAAGACAAGTATCTCAAATCAATTTTGGACGTACAGCTTCTGAAATAAAAACCACCATTGGAGCAATACCAGAAAATTTGGTGTGTTATACAAGACATAGGCATAATGCTATCAACAAACTACTTCAACCTTTTATAGGCCAAGTAAAGATTAAAGATTTTAAACAACATGAACCTTTTAAGACATAAAAAAAGAGGCTCAAAAGCCTCTTTAAATTTTTAAAATTCAAGCTATGTCCAAGCATTTATCAATCCAGTCATTAAAGCAAAGGTCAAAGCCCAATATCCTACGTTAATTAAAACGTATTTTGCAGATTTCATTTCAAACAAAGCGTTGGTTGCAAATACAGGTAAAACAATTGCTATAGTAACTAAAGCGCCATGAAAAGCACCATGCTTAAAGGTCATGAAATCTCCTCCAGGTCCATGTGCTTCACCTGGAGCACCACCAAACATCACTTGTCCCCAAAGAAAAAATGCTGCTAAAAAGGCAAAAATAACAGCCAATCCATAGGTTTTTCCTGGATTCATGCTTTTTGCTTTCTCTTCGGTCATGCCAGTTTCTTTCATCCAAGCAGTACCGAAAACTTTTGGATGATACCAGATAAATCCAGTGAAAAGTGGAATGATTGCCGCAACAATCAAAGCCACAAAATTAATGTCCATTCCTTCCATAATTTTACTTATTAAGTTAGTTTTATAGTAACAATTTAAGGAAAAAATGCTTTGCTTGTTTATTCGGTTAAATCTTTTGGTCGTATTGCAGTCTTTTTTAAATCTTCTTTTGTGAGATACTTAAAGTTTTGAGAACGAGGAAATTCCTGTACCTTATGCAATAAAAATTCTGGCACCTTACCTAATTTTCGCGTCTTCAAATTCATCCAAGAAAAGAGCATTTCTGCATAGGCCAAATTTTCACCTTCATCATTGTAGAAGTTGTGTTCAATTTTTATAAAACGTCCATCTTCACTATGTCCTGTTACTTCTAAACTCACTCGAATATTATCATCAAGTCCAATTTCTTTAAAGTAATGCACGTGTTCGTAAAACACTATAGGACCTAAACCTAAATCATTAATTACATCCAAACTTAAGCCATGGCTAGTCAAAAATGCCATCCTTGTATGACTCATAAATTCAACATAAGTTGAATTTCCTAAATGTTTGTTGGCGTCAATATCATTCCATCTAATTTCAAATTCTTTTAAAAACATAGTTTAAATTTAAAAAGGTAAAGTTAATCTTTTAGAAATCTTAGTCTAAAGAATGGCAAGTATAAATTAAGTGTTTTAACTATCTTTGTACAACTTTAAAATTCAGAGATGATACAATCAATGACAGGTTATGGTAAATCTGTTCTTCAGCTACCAACAAAGAAAATTTCAATTGAATTAAAATCACTTAACAGTAAAAATCTAGATTTGAACGCTAGAATGCCTTCCATGTATCGAGAAAAAGAACTTGCTATACGATCATTAATCGCTTCAAAATTAGTTCGTGGAAAAATTGATTTTTCGTTGTATGTTGAAATTACAGGAGAAGAAACCTCTTCAACAGTCAACCAACCCGTTGTAAAAAAGTATATGGAACAATTACGCAATGTAGTTGCTGCTTCTGAAACTGAATTGTTGAAAATGGCGATAAAAATGCCTGATGCTTTAAATACAGAGCGTGATGAGATTGATGAAAATGAATGGCAGTTAATTCAAGCAGAAATTGATAATACCTTGGATAAAATTCAAGCGTTCAGATATCAGGAAGGCAAAGCTTTAGAAAAAGACTTTGAACTAAGAATCAGAAACATTGATAATTTGCTTCAAGAGGTTATAAAAATTGATCCAGATAGAATTGAAAGTGTTAGAGCACGTTTAGAAAAAGGCATTGCTGAAATTAAAGAACGTGTTGATGAAAACAGATTTGAGCAGGAACTGGTTTACTATATTGAGAAATATGACATAACTGAAGAAAAAGTAAGACTTCACAATCATTTAGAATACTTTATAAAATCTCTAAATTCAGCCGATTCTAATGGTAAAAAATTAGGCTTTATTGGTCAAGAAATTGGACGCGAAATAAACACCATTGGCTCCAAAGCTAACTATGCACCAATGCAAAAATTAGTGGTTCAAATGAAGGACGAATTGGAAAAAGTAAAAGAACAATTATTAAACGTACTTTAAATGAAAGAAGGTAAACTTATAGTGTTTTCAGCGCCTTCTGGATCAGGAAAAACAACCATTGTCAGGCATTTACTCAAACAAGAAGAATTAAATTTAGAGTTTTCAATTTCTGCAACTTCAAGAGAGAAGCGTGGCGAAGAAGTCAATGGTAAAGACTATTATTTTCTATCAGCCAAAGAGTTTAAAACCAAAATTAAAAACGAAGCGTTTTTAGAATGGGAAGAAGTATATCGTGACAATTTTTATGGCACTTTAAAAACCGAAGTTGAACGAATTTGGGCTTTAGGAAAGCACGTTATTTTTGATATTGATGTGTCTGGAGGTTTGCGAATAAAACGAAAATTCCCAGAACAAACTTTAGCTGTTTTTGTAAAACCACCAAGTATTGACGAACTTAAAATACGTTTGAAAAAACGTAAAACAGAAAGTGCAGATAAAATAAACATGCGTATTGCCAAAGCTTCAGCAGAATTGGCAACTGCACCATTATTTGATGTGGTGATTGAAAACGATAATTTAGATAAAGCACTTAAAGAAGCATATACTTTAGTAAGTGATTTTATAAACAAATCTTCTGACTGCTAATGAAAATTGGGCTTTATTTTGGTACATTCAATCCCATTCATGTTGGTCATTTAACCATTGCTAATCACATGGCTGAATATAGTGATTTAGACCAAGTTTGGTTTGTGGTAACACCTCATAGTCCTTTTAAGAAAAAAAGCTCGTTGCTTGATAATCATCATCGTTATCAAATGGTAGATCGAGCAGTTGAAGACTATCCTAATTTGCGAGCTAGTGATATTGAGTTTAATCTTCCACAACCTAATTACACTATAAATACGCTTGCTTATTTAGAAGAAAAATATCCTGATTATGAGTTTGCACTAATTATGGGAGAAGACAATTTGAAGAGTTTTCACAAATGGAAAAATTATGAGCGCATTTTAGAGCGTCATCATATTTATGTGTATCCAAGAGTATCAGAAGGCAAAATAGAAACGCGTTTTGATAATCATCCTAAAATACATCATATAGATGCACCAATTATGGAGTTGTCATCAACATTTATACGTAAAGCCATAAAAGAAGGTAAAAACATAAGGCCAATGCTACCAGAACACGTTTGGAGTTATTTGGATGAAATGAATTTTTACAAATAAAAAAAACCAGACATCATAGTCTGGTTTTTTCTTTATATAAACTGATAGATTTAATCAAGGGCTGGAATACGTAATACTTGTCCAGGGTAAATTAAATCTGGATCTTTAAGCATTGGCTTGTTTGCTTCAAAAATAACGGGATATTTCATGGCATTACCATAATAGCTTTTAGCTATTTTCCCTAAAGTGTCACCACTTACTACAGTGTGAAATTGTGCTTCTGGCTCTACATGTTCAACCGTCATTTGGTCATCAACTGTTGCTATACCTTGAGAGTTTCCTACAACTAAAACTACTTTTTCTTTAGTTGCTTGATCGTAAGCCATTCCTGTAATAGTAGCAGTATCTCCAGCAATATGAATATTTAAATTTTCAACTTGTAATTGTAAATCTCCAACTGTTTCTTCTAATTGAGCTGCGGCTTTTGCTTCAGCTTCAACCTTTGCAGCAGCAGCTTCGGCGGCTTCTTCAGCATCTGTTTTACCTATACCAAATACTTTAGCTCCTGCGTTTTTAATAAATGAAAATAATCCCATTGTGTGTTTGTGTTTTTAAGTTAATGTTTCAATAGCTGTAAATTTCGCCAAATATTGTTTTAAATGCAATAAATGTTAACAACTATCTGATTTTTATGCATATACTCTTTAGACACATAAAACTTTATAAAGTCACTAAAAAAGAAAACTGCCTAAAACAAGTGCTTTAAGCAGTTTAAAACTAAAATAACCAACCAAAATTTTAGCTTGTCTTATAATCGTTTGTTAACCCTTGGGTTATCTTTTTTCTCTGTTTTTTGTGTTCTTAATTTTTCTGTTGATGCTACTGACTTTCCTGAAGCGTCATCGTTTGGTTCCATGTATTGTATATAACCTCTTCCTCTAAATTCATAATAGGTTCCAGAAGAAGGATGATATAGTTCTATCAATCCATCATTTATAACGCTCAATTCGAAAAATTCATTGTCAAAATAATCATAATCTAGTGTTAAAGTTTTTAGGTACATATTTCCGCTAATATCGCCTATACCATAATCTCCAATAAAGTCCCAGTACAGATTGTTTACGTTTGTACCAACATTGTCTTGTGAGCTTCTAAAAGTGCTGTCATTTCCACCAGCTAAAAATTGTAAGAAGTTCTCATTATCAAATTCGTTAAGTGCACCAACTTCACTTGTATAGGTTTTTTCCCAAGCTTTATATTCTTGCATGAAATAATGAATGTTATCATAAAATACAAAATCATAATCAAAATTGCTGCGTTGATAGCCATCTAAAAAATATGAGGTATCATTATTTGGGTTATATAATTCTATGGTATTGTTATCTATTTGGTAAACATCAAATGTTGAAAAACCATCTATTGCATGATGTACATCTAAAATCATATCATAAGTGTCATAATACCCAATTGAAATGCCTAAACCATTTCCTTGGCTACCAAAACCAACAAGATTGTTGTTAGCATAAACGTTGCCATTTAAAAAGGAAACTGTAAATGCTTTTTGCAAAAAAGGAGTTTGACCATAACCAATGGTTTCATTAATATCAACATACCACAAATCATAAGAATTCAATAACTGATTTAAAGACACTGATGGTACGTCGTGATAATCGTCATCAATCACATCTACATGACATGATGTAAATAATAATGTAGCTAGTGCAAATCCTGTGAGTAGTTTCATTGTTTTCATAAGTTTCGTTTTTTGATTACTGATTGATATTTATCAAGTTTCAAAAGGCGTGCCAAAACTGTAAGAACCTTAATTACAAGACATTATAAAACGTGATATTTTATGTATTTTTGATTTAGTAAAATTTGTTTGTTTATGGCATCAGAATTAAAATACGCTGTTTTTGGTAGTGGAAGTTGGGCAACTGCTATAGTGAAAATGTTGTGCGAAAATTTAAATGAAGTAGGTTGGTATATGCGCAATAAACAAACTATTGACTACATTAAAAAACACCAACACAATCCAAGTTATTTAAGTTCGGTTGAGTTTAATTTATCCCAACTTAAACTGAGTAACGACATTAACAATACTGCAAATTACGCTGATGTTTTGATTTTTGTTATCCCTTCAGCATTTGTGTTTAAAGAACTTGAAAAACTAACTATTGATATTACTGATAAAATAGTAGTTTCGGCTGTAAAAGGCATCATTCCAGAAACTGGTTTATTAGTTGGTGAACATTTTCATGATAATTATAAAATCCCTTTTGAGAATATTGGAGTTATTGCTGGACCTTGCCATGCTGAAGAAGTTGCATTGGAGCGATTATCATATTTAACCATTTCGTGTGCTGATCCGAAAAAGGCACAAGCAATAGCAGATGCCTTAAGTAGCGATTATATAAAGACTAAAATAAGCGATGATATTATTGGTACTGAATACGCCGTGATGCTTAAAAATATTTATGCCATTGCAGCAGGAATAGCGCATGGTTTGGGTTATGGAGATAACTTTCAAAGTGTATTGATGAGCAATGCAATTCGCGAAATGAAGCGTTTTATTAAGAAGATGCACAAGATGAAACGTAACATCAATAACTCGGCTTATTTAGGAGATTTATTAGTTACTGGTTATTCGGTGTTTTCTAGAAACCGAATGTTTGGCAATATGATTGGCAAAGGCTATACTGTAAAATCAGCAATGATGGAAATGAGTATGGTAGCCGAAGGTTACTACGCAACAAAAAGCGCTCATTTACTCAACGAAAAAAACAAAAAGAAAACACGATTACCAATAATTAATGCGGTTTATGCTATTTTATACGAAGGTAAAGATGCCAAAAAAGAGTTTAAAAAACTAACTGAGAAGTTGGATTGATGTTATACATTTCTAAACTATACTAAATGTCAATAAAAATTATAGGTGCAGGCTTCCCAAGAACTGGAACAACCACATTAAAAAAAGCTTTAGAAACTTTAGGTTATAAAGACACTTACCATTTTAAAGACTTAATTGCAAATCCAAAAAAACTAAAACATTGGAAAGAGTTAGAAGAAAAAGGGCTCACAAATTTTGAACAGTTATTTGATGGGTTTCAAGCTACAGTAGATTTTCCTGGTTATCCTTATTACAAAATACTAATGGAAAAATATCCTGACGCAAAGGTGATTTTGACCAAAAGAGAAGTTGATAAATGGTATGAAAGCACATTAAAAACAGTTTGGAAAGCTGGACCTCAAACAGCTTTGGCTAAAATTGTATTGCTGTCTAAAATGATATTTAATACAAGTCTTAGAGAAACATTTCTGTGCATTAAATTTATGAGAAATACGTACTTAAAAAAACAATTCAATAATAAATTTGCTACAGAAGCACATGCCAAAGAGGTGTTCTTTAAGCATATTGAAGACGTTAAAAAACATGTGCCTAAAAATAAATTATTAATTTATGATGTGTCTGAAGGTTGGCAACCGTTATGTGATTTTTTAAAACTCCCTGTTCCAGACGAGACTTTTCCGCATCTTAACAAAAAGGAAAACTTTCATGAAATGGTTAAAGGCATGATTAAAGACGCGGCAAAAGGCTAGTTAATATTTTAATTCCATGCGTTCGGATCTGTATAAAATATCAGATTGTCCCCAGGCACCTGTTTTATTACCTCTGAGTGTTTTGTAGTAGAGAGTAGCTTCAAATACCTCTTCACCAGTTTCATAATTTACCTCAACTATTTTAGCCGAGTATTTTGTGTCAGGTGTTAGAAAACCTGAGGTAACTAATATATTGTTGGAGTTTTTAAGATAATCAACATCACATACAATGGCTGAGTAAAATGCATCACCTCGTTCTTTTCCGTACTGCCAGATTTGCTCTACTGTTTTATTGCTTTCATTTATCTTGTATTCTACAGCTCTAGAGTAATGATTTTCTTCATTAAAATTGCGATGCGAACCATTATCAAAAACCAACAAATTGCCATTTGGTAATAATTCTGGAGCATGTGGTCCCCAAGGAAAATCAAAATCTTGAGCACTTGCTACACCTTGTTGTACGCTGTTACTATAAGCTTTCCCTTCAGGATTAATTGCAGTTAATAAGAATGGTTTTGTACTTATGCCATCATTATTTCGTCCTGATTTTCCCCAATTCTTTTTTGGAGCCATAATCCATTTAAGCTCGTCATTCCATGAAATTTTTATAAGTCCTTGGTTTTTCCCTGAAACTACAATGGTACTATCTTTAGCATCAAATGCAAGTCCGTTCATGTGAAGCCAATCGCCTTTTCTTAAAAAGTTTACGTCATTTCTAGTAACATCTAAATGCTTGGCTAAATCCCATTTTTTGGCAATTCTTTTACTTTTTATATCATAATGCATAATAAAATCGCTGTCAGATAATATGGTTTCACCATCCAATTTTATATACGCATCTCTGGCACCAATGCAAATCAATAAATCACCATTTGGAAGCTCAACAACATCATGGTGCATTCCGTAATTATTGTCAATTTTGGTTTGACTTAATATTTGCCCAAGCATATTAAACTCATAAATTGTAAATCGGTCAACCATTAAAAGATTTCCATCTTTAAGTCTTTGGAAAGGACTTACCATAGTTCCGTTATAACTCAAATCTAGATACCAACGCACTTTGCCTTGGTCATCAAAAATCATTGGAATAGAGTTGAATTTTCCATTATTTGCATAATGAATATCACAACCATGTAAACCAGGTTCCATTTTACTTCGGTCAATTTTATTGATTTCTATTTCGGGAAAGCCAATAGGAATATGGTTTGTTTTAATTTTAACTGTATCAATAACTTCTTTAGTTGCATACTTTAATGTTACAACAACACTATTCTCTGTATTTGGATATAAACCCAAAACAGGAACAGTTACACTATCTGTTTTTATCTCAAAAGAATGCTCAATTGGTGTTTTACCAAGAACTTGTATATATCCAGTACAAGGCTCAACAGATTTTATGTTTAAAACTGCCGTTAATGGAGCTATTCTATACGGATTAAGAACTGCCTGAATACTATGTTGAGCTTTTGGTTGTTGCTCATTACAGCCAATAAAAAGGGAAGCAAATAAAATTAGGTAGAAGCAATAAACAAAAGGTTGGTTTACTTTAAGTGTCATATTAGTTTTGTTACAACGGATAAATTTTAAAAAACATAAGGTACTTATTTTTTTGAAATCAATATTAAAATATAAAACTACTTTACCAAAACACCTCTCGCTTCCATTAGCGGAATAGGCTGCAACGCATTTTTATTAATGGTGTTTTTTCTAAACAGATAGGTTTTATCAAACATAATATTGCCTTCAAAAAAAGTCACTTTAAATTGGTTGTTGAGTGTAAAAAGCTCTTCTTGCATCAGCTCAATTTTGGCATAGCTTTTTGCTGGTAATTTGTCTAACTTTTTTCTAAATATAGAAGTGGTTTTATTTTTAGAATAACCAGAAGTCACAATTAAAACAACTTCTAAATCAACATTTTTGTCGTTAATAATATAGGCATTCCAATCATGTGTTTTATAAACATCGTTATACTCATGTACAACAGCTACATACACATTTTTTACTACAGGAATGTTAATGTCTTTTTTCATGTCGTGCTTTAAACTAAAAACCTTTAAATTAGACACAAAAATAAACCATTTGCACTTTCAAAAACAAATTCAGATGAAACAACTAATTTTAGGGCTTCTTTTTGTAGCTACGTCACTTACGTTTGCTCAAACCAATAACCAATCACAACTTACAATTGACCAAATTATGCAAGGCGATGATTTTGTTGGCTACTTGCCAGAAAATATTGATTGGTCAGAAAACAATAAAGACATCTATTTTAGTTGGAATCCAGATAACGATACTATTCGCTCTACCTATAAAGTGAATATCAATTCAAAAAAAATTGAAAAGGCCTCTTTTGAAGAGCTAAAACTAAAAATGAGTCCAAGTGATGTATCTAAAGATGGTAAATGGAGTGTTTACGATAATCAAGGTGATATATTTTTGAGGGACAATAAAACGAATACCTTGAAGCGTTTGACCAACACTAATGAGTATGAATCTAATCCTCAATTTTCTGCAGACCAAACATCAATCATTTACCAACAAAGTAATAATCTTTACAAATGGCATTTAACGGACGGAACTATTGAGCAACTTACCGATTTTAAATCTGGAAATGAACGCCCTGAACGACCATTAAGTGATCAAGACCAATGGCTTAAAGATGACCAATTAAAATATTTCAACATTCTTGAAAAGCGAGCCAATGAAGATAAAGCTCAAGCTTACAGAAGAGCGCAAGCCAGATTTGAGAGACCAGAAACCATTCATATTGGAGATAAACGCTTATTTGGACTAGACATTTCTCCAGATATGAACTATGTTGTGTATCGCTTATTTAGTTCATCAAATGGTAAAAACACTGTGGTACCAGATTACGTTACTGAAAGCGGTTATACGACAGATTTAAATACACGTTCAAAGGTTGGTGGCCCAGAAAATGGATTTGAGACTTGGATTTTAAATTTAAAAACAAGTGATACTTACCAAGTAAAAACAGATAATATTGTAGGCATTAAAGACAAACCAAACTTCTTAAAAGATTATGCTGAAAACCCTTCAGAGTATAAGGATACTTACGAAAACCCAAGAGATGTAACCGTTAGTAACCCTATATTTTCAGATGATGGGAAAACTTTAGTAAATGTGACATCATCAGATAATAAAGACCGATGGATTATGTTGTTGAATCTTGCTGATGGTAGTTTAAAGAATATTGACAGACAACATGATGATGCTTGGATTGGTGGTCCTGGAGTAGGATGGTTTGCCGAATCAAAAATGGGTTGGTTAACCAATGAAACTATTTGGTTTATGTCAGAAAAAACAGGATATACACATTTGTATACAGCTAATGTTAATACAGGAAATAAAAAAGCATTGACCGAAGGTAATTTTGAGATATTAGATGTAAAACTTTCTAACGATAAAAAAACATTTTATATAACAAGTAATAAGGTAAGTCCTCACGAGCATCATTTTTATCACTTGCCAACCAAAGGTGGAAAAATGACACAAATAACTTCAAAAAAAGGAGGTCATGAGGTAATCATGTCGCCAGATGAAACACAGCTTGCCATTAGATATTCTTATGCTAACAAACCTTGGGAATTATATGTTATGCCAAACAAGGCAGGAGCAGATATGGTACAACTTACAACGTCAACCACAAAAGCTTTTAATACTTACAATTGGATGGATCCTGAAATTATAAACTTTACTGCTACAGATGGTGCAAGTGTGCCAGCAACACTATACAAACCAACTGCTGCAAAGAAAAATGGAGCAGCCGTTATATTTGTTCATGGTGCAGGATATTTGCAAAATGTACACTATTGGTGGCCATCCTATTTTAGGGAATATATGTTTCACAATTTCTTAGTTGACAATGGTTACACTGTTTTGGCTATTGACTTTAGAGCAAGTGCAGGTTATGGTCGCGATTGGAGAACAGCTATTTATCGACACATGGGCGGAAAAGATTTAGACGATCAAGTAGATGGCGCTAAGTACCTTGTAAGTTCTCATGGCATTGACAAAGATAGAATAGGAATTTATGGAGGTTCGTATGGAGGCTTTATCACACTTATGGCTTTGTTTAATGCACCAGACACTTTTAAAAGTGGAGCTGCTTTACGCTCAGTAACCGATTGGGCACATTATAATCATGGGTACACATCCAACATATTAAACACACCTGTTGAAGATCCAAAAGCATACCAAAAAAGTTCTCCTTTATATTTTGCCGAAGGTTTTAAAGGGCATTTAGTAATGTTACACGGAATGATTGATACCAATGTTCATTTTCAAGATGTGGTCCGATTATCGCAACGTCTTATTGAACTCAAAAAAGAAAACTGGGAACTTGCAGTATTTCCTCTAGAAGGTCATGGGTTTGTTGAATCGTCAAGCTGGTCTGATGAGTACAGACGTATTTATAAATTGTTTGAGGAAACTTTGAAGAAATAAATTTATTGAAATAAAAAAACCGATATTTAGATATCGGTTTTTTTATTTTTATGGTTTACAACGCACTCTTAAACTGATCTAAAAAACGCACATCGTTTTCACTTAATAAGCGAATATCTCCTATTTGATGAAGCAGCATAGCAATTCGGTCTATTCCCATTCCGAAAGCAAAACCAGAATAAACGTTTGGGTCAATACCACAATTCTTTAATACATTTGGATCTACCATACCACAACCCATTATTTCTAGCCATCCAGTGCCTTTTGTAATACGATAGTCAATTTCCGTTTCAAGTCCCCAAAACACATCAACTTCTGCGCTTGGCTCTGTAAACGGAAAGTAGGATGGTCTCAATCTGATTTTTGATTTGCCGAACATTTCGGTTGTGAAGTATTGAAGCGTTTGTTTTAAATCAGCAAAGCTTACATTTTTATCAATATATAAACCTTCTACTTGATGAAAAAAGCAATGTGAACGTGCCGAAATGGCTTCGTTTCTGTATACTCTTCCTGGCGAAATGGTACGGATTGGTGGTTTGTTATTTTCCATGTATCGCACTTGCACAGAACTTGTATGTGTTCGCAACAAAATATCAGGATTGGTTTGAATAAAAAACGTATCCTGCATATCACGTGCTGGATGATATTCTGGCAAGTTCAATGCTGTAAAATTATGCCAATCATCTTCAATTTCTGGACCTTCACTTACATTAAAGCCAATACGTGAAAAAATATCTATAATTTGATTTTTTACAATGGATATTGGATGACGAGCTCCAATTTGAATTGGTTCTCCAGGACGAGATAAGTCTCCAATACTTCCTTTTGCTTCGTCTTTACTTTCTAACTCTTCTTTAAGAGCATTCACTTTATCCTGAGCAGTGGTTTTTAACTTGTTAATGACTTGACCAAATTCCTTTTTTTGCTCATTTGCAACATTTTTAAACTCCGCAAAATAGTCATTAAGCAATCCTTTTTTTCCTAAATACTTTATTCGGAATGCTTCAATTTCATCCAACGATTGTGCAGAAAATGATTCTGCTTCTTCTATAAGTTCTTTTATCTTATCTATCATGATAATCCTTCAAATAAGTGGCAAATTTAGTGAATTTAATTTTTTAAAGTAATCTCGTTTATTGAATATAATCTGTTTCAACAAAATAGTTTACAATGGCTTCTTTCATTAATATACTCTGTTCTCCAGCTTTTAAAAAAGGGAGTTCAGTTTTGGTTTTGTAATGTGGCCAACCATCATCATCAACATAATCAAATTCATAATAGCCATAAGGCGACAACAACTTGCAGATAGCAATGTGCATTAAATCGAGTTTGTGGTCTTTCTTATATTTTCTGTCAAATTGCCCAAGTTCCTGAACACCAATTAGGTAAATAATGGCGTCCAAATCTAAGGTATCGCCATCAGCAAATTGCTGAGATAATTTATCTACCAATAATTCCCAACGTGTTTTTAATTGTTCGTCTCTTACCATAATTGCCTACAAATTTACATACTAATATACTAGTTATGCAACGAATGCCGTTATATAAATCTAAACCGCTTACATTTTATACTTTATAACAGAAAATTACGCTAATTTTAACTAGGTTTATTGAAATTTTGGTTTGTATGACTGTTATAGATATTGTTTTAGGCGCATTGCTCCTTTTTGGGTTGATTAGAGGATTGACCAAAGGACTTTTTGTTGAAGTTGCTTCACTGTTAGCATTGATTGTAGGTGTTTACGGAGCTATCCATTTTAGCCATTTTGCTACTGAATTTTTAGAAAGCAGAGTTGATTGGAGCGAAAAATACATCAACATTGCATCGTTTGCTATTACGTTTGTCATTATTGTTTTTGTAATTTCTTTAGCTGGAAAAGCCTTGACAAAACTTGCTGATTTTGCTGCACTTGGAATGTTAAACAAACTGCTTGGAGGCCTTTTTGGCCTTTTAAAAATTGGTTTAATTTTAAGCATTGTTTTAATGGTTTTTGCCAATATGAATAAAACAATTCCTTTTGTTGAAGATGAAGATATTGAAAAATCTGTGCTTTACGAGCATGTTCGTTCATTAGCTCCCATGATTTTTCCAAACATTATTAAAGAAGAAGAAACTAAAGAAGAAGCCAACAATACCATATAAAAAAAGCCACTTTTCAGTGGCTTTTTAATTTAGTCTAAATGATAAATCTCGCGAATATCTTCAAGAAAACTTTCAAAATCAATTTTGAGATCTATCAGTCTCCCTGTGTGAATGTCAAAAACCCAACCATGTACTTTTAAGCCTCTTTCTCTTATGGCTTTCTGTACCGCAGCTGTTTTAATTAAATTGACACATTGTTCTTTTACGTTTAACTCTACGAGTCTATCATAACGTTTATCTTCACATTCAATGGCGTTGAGCTCAGTTTTATGTAAACGATAAACATCTCTAATATTACGTAACCAAGGATTTAGAATTCCTAAATCTGCTGATTGCATTGCAGCCTTTACGCCGCCACATGCAAAATGTCCGCAAACCACAACATGATTTACTTTTAAATGTACAACAGCATACTCAACAACAGACATGACATTTAAGTCAGTGCCTGATACCATGTTGGCTATATTTCTGTGCACAAAAGCCTCTCCTGGACCTAGGCCCATTAATTCTTCAGCTGTGACTCTACTATCAGAGCAGCCAATAAACAAAAGTTCAGGATTTTGACCTTGACCTAGATGTTCAAAGTAATTAGCGTCATTGGCTAATTTATCTTCGATCCACTTCTTATTATTGTTAAATACTTGATTTAAATCCATGGTTATAATTTTCAATAAATGTCAGCAACATTATCTTTTACCCATTTTACACAATCGTTAAAGTTATCAAAAATATGATTCTCAGGAATAAAATCTGGAATAATATCAATGCGTTCCATCATATATCTAGGTTGCTCTAACAAACTTACAAATAATACTTGAACATTATTTTTTTGTAAATCTTGTAACATGTCTTCCATAGCATATAACCCAGATTGATCCATATATTGCATACGATCTAATCTCATGATTACTGTACTTGCTGTTTTAGGAATTTGTGCTGCCAAACTTTGAAAATCACTTGTAGATCCGAAAAATAATGGTCCTTTCAGATGTTTGATAAAAACTTCTTCTTTAAGTTTTTCTGGAAAATTGATTTCATCTTTCCAAACTTCTTCTTTAAGTGTTTTTACATCTGACCGTTGAGCTGTTAAATCTCCTATTTTTTTCATGAACATTAATGATGCAATAACCAAACCTATACCTACTGCAAATACTAAGTCCCATACTGAAGAAAGAACCAATACAATAAGCATAATTAAAACTTCAGAACTTAACTTTAAAGGTCCTAACTTAATGTCTTTTGGTAAGTAAGGTATTGCTTTTAATCCTTTATAATCCATTACTCCTATACCAACAGTAATTAATATTCCAGCAAGTACTGCTGCTGGTATTTGTGAGGCTAAATTTGGCAATCCTGGTATCATTAAGATACTAAACAGTAAAATACCTGCAATCATTCCGGACAACTTTGTTTTCCCTCCAGAATTGATGTTCACTACAGTACGAATCGTTGCACCTGCACCTGGAATACCACCAAAAATGGCAGCTATACTATTTCCTATTCCCTGACCTACTAATTCCTTATTAGGTTTGTGCTTCGTTTTAGTCATATTATCTGCTACAATACTTGTTAATAACGAGTCAATGGCTCCTAAAAGAGATAATGCTAAAGCTGTAAAAATATATGGTGTTATCGAGCCTAGATTAAAATTTGTTATAATTTCTAAATTTGGTATAGGTAAACCTTCAGGAATCTCAGGTATTGCTCTATAATTTAAGCCTCCAACTATAGCTATTGTTGACATAACAACCAAAGCTACCAATGTACTTGGTACTTTGGTTGTAATGCGTTTGAATCCATATATAATAAATATAGTTCCTAATGCCAATAGTACTTCAAGCCAATTGATGTTTTGTAATGCTCTTGGCAATACTTTAATAGATCCTAAAACTCCTGAAGCATTCTTAGCGGCAAGTGTTTGAGATTCTTTCAAAATGTCTGCTTGTGTAATCTTTTCAGCTCTAGATATGGTTTCTTTAAAATCTTCTAATACCAGAATGCCTTCTCCAGCTTCTTCTTTTAGGATGTTTTCTAGGATAACTTCTTCAGCTTGAGGTTTAAACTGATCTACATATTCCATATCTTCTTTAGGGTAATAACCTAAAGAAGGTAAAATCTGTGTTACTAATATTATAACTCCAATAGCAGTCATGAATCCGGAAACAACAGGGTAAGGAATATATCTTATGTATTTACCCAAACCAATTGCTCCTAAACCAATCTGCATAAGACCAGCTAATAAAAACACTGTTAATATTGCTGGTAGTGCTTTGTTAATATCACCATCATTGGCTGCAACAATTCCTGCAATAACAACCATACTTACAGCAGTCATTGGTGCTGTTGGACCAGATATTTGAGTGTTTGTTCCGCCAAACAATGCTGCAAAGAAACTTATGAATATGGCTCCATAAAGCCCAGCACTTGGTCCTAATCCAGATGACACACCAAATGCTAGTGCAAGTGGTAAGGCAACAATACCTGCTGTAATACCTCCAAAGGCATCGCCTCTTATGTTGGAAAATAGATTTTTCATATATTTTATTTTAAGGTTAGTTTTTATTTAGTTTTTAATAATGATCTTTGTTTTTGCATACTAAAAGTTTACAAATGTGATTATGTTTATTTGGTCTCTTGAGTCAGTTTCAAAAAACTGGTTCATGTAACCCAATTCTAGCCTAATGTTATCGTTAACATTATATCCTAAACCTCCATACACTCTATTTCTATCAAATACTGCGCTTTTACTATTTAAAAATATTTCATTATAAGCTGAAAGATAGAAAGGGCTTTTACCAGATTCATTATCTTTAAATGGGATATTTAGGCTTAAAAAATAACGAAATCGCATCTTAAAATCATCTTCAACAAAACGCTGTTCAAACCTATAACGATGGCTTAATTTTACCTTACCAACATTTTGTTTGCTTGTGTATTGTTGAAAAATACGATGCTCATTTATTAAAATTTTCTCATCAGTATCACCAAGATAATTTTCAGATAAGATATAACCATATCCTAATAAAACATTGTTAGTTTCATTAAGGTTATAACCAACTCCTGTTCTGAGTAATAATTGTTCAAGGTCTCCAATGGCATTATAGTTTCTGTATTGAACTTCATTATGAATGTTCCATTTAGAATTTAGTTTTTTGTTTCCAATGTAAATGAGCCAATTACCTAAATTACTGTCTTGACCAAACCCAATGAAAGGTAGTGCTAACATAAATGTTAACACTACTACTTTAAATCTTGTACTTATTTTTTTCAAACCCTATGCTTATTCAAAAAAGTTAACTGCTCCAGTGTTAATATCATACATGCCACCAACAATTTTTATTTCGCCTTTATTTTGCATTTCTGCGAGGACGTCGCTTTCTTCTAAAATCCTATCTATTGTAAGTTGTACATTTTTTGCAGCAACATTATCTACAAACTCACTGTTTTTAGAGTTTCTTTCACTCGGATCTTTTGGTTCAGTAACTGCTTTGACTGCTGGTTTTATTTTAGCCAACATACCTGTTAAGTTCCCTAATCTTGCATCGTCGCATGCGCCTTTAACAGCACCACATGCTGTATGGCCAAGAACAACAATAAGTTTTGTGCCAGCTAATTTACAGGCAAATTCCATACTTCCTAAAATATCAGAATTAACAAAATTACCTGCAATACGAACGCTAAAAATATCGCCAAGTCCTTGGTCAAATACAAGCTCTGCTGATACTCTTGAATCTATACAGCTTAAAATTGTTGCAAAAGGAAATTGTCCTTCACTTGTATCGTTTACTTGCTCTAAAAGGTTTCTGTTTGCTTTTAAATTATTTTGGAATCTTTGGTTTCCTTCTTTTAAAAATTGTAATGACTTTTCTGGAGTCATTGTTGCTTGTGTTTCTCTTGTATGTGCTTTCATTTTTAATTTTATAAGTTTATTGTTCTCGATGTTAAGAACCTTTAAATATGTTAAAGGCTTTCAATTGTTCAAGTTGTATCTCTTGAAGGTTTTGAATATCAATTCAAATTTATTAGTTTAAATAAAAATCATGATAGTAAATAAAATAATATGCTTTAGCAATTTATTTTATTGGTTTTAAACTATTTTAATAATAGATTTTTACCACCTTTTATTAAAGATGGCAACGTATCATTTGGGTTAGCTAACCTAAAAATCCGATTTGTTAAATATTTATTTCAGGAGGAGGCGATGTGAGTTCTTTAAACAAAGAACTGTAGCTGTCTTGATGAAAATTTAGTAGGCTTACTAAACTGTTTTCTTGAAAGTCATATTCGATTATTTCTTTTGAGGGAGTTTCAAAGTGTTTAGTTTTACTTTCTTCCTCTTCTGCAGAGTTAATCAATATTGAAATATCGTAATTGTCATCAACTACAGCAAGTATACTTGGTGCCACGATAAATGATGCAAATATTAATGTAATCGCTATAGCTATGACTCTTTTATTCATCTACTAATGTTGGTTGACAAATATACTTGTTTTTATTTTCTTTTTGCTGTTAAAGAAATATTAAATATCCTTCAACAATTTAATGTCATCTGTTGCTATCCAACCTGTTTTCCCATTAGCTATTTGTATTTTTGTCCATGTATTATTATAATTTTCTAATACTTGAACTTTAGTGCCTTCATGCAATTGAAACGCACTTTCACTTCTTAAATTTGGCTCGGTCCTTACATCGCTTTCTTGTGAAAACACAATTGCTGGATTATTCTTTTTATCAATTGCATTTTTTTGAAAGGCAAAAAATAAAGTGATAAAAGCAAAGAACAGTAACACAAAACTACTTACAAACAACATTCTTTTTTTTAATGTACTGAAAGTAAAATAGTATACTAAAAATAAAATGACAAACAAAACAACGCATACTATTGCTAGCATTGCCCAAACATCAAAACCGAATGTGTTTGTAATGCCTTTTATAAATTTGGAAAAACCTACTTCTGGTACTTTTTCTATAGCATCAATGGTCATGTTTTGGGCAAAAGCCAAATTATTTTTTATATCAGTATCATTAGGAGATAGCTGTAATGCTTTCTCGTAATAATAAATACTTGGAGCAACACGATTTAATTTATAGTAAGAATTTGCCAAGTTAAAATATAACTCAGCGGAATGCACATTATTGGTTAAAATGGATTCGTACATTGTTATTGCTTCTTGGAACTTACCTTCATTGTATAGCGTATTCCCTTTATTGAAGGTATCATCGTTTTGTGCAATGGTAATTGTTGTGATGAAAAAAGCAAGTATGTATTTTATTTTATTCATTTAACTATGAGCCGTTATTTTATTTGTCTATCTATCATTGAAATAACGTTTGACGCTTTGTCGTAATCCTGTTTCATTTCTACATTTGAAAAAGGAGAATACCTTGCCATTTCACAATTTTTAAGCAATTCTAAGAACTGCGAAATTGTTGCCTCTTCGGCTGATTTATTACGCAATAATTCTTGAATTTTTTCTTTTGAAAATTCACTTGTTACAATATTCAACTTGGCTTTTAAATAGTTATGTAAAGCACGTTCGAGTGCGTTATAAAACTGTTCTTTGTTCCCTAATGCTTTTTGAGCTTCTTTTAAGTATTTTTTAGCCAATTTATTGCCTTTTCTGATTCTATTGCCAACAACATCACTTTGTCTTGCCTCTTGTTTTTGTCTTATAAGGATGGCTATTGGAATAGCTAAAAAAGGTGTTAATAAAAGTGTCCAAAATAATTTGGTTTTAAAAAAGGTTGGCTGCTGTATGCTAGTGAAATTTGTTTGGGTCTTAAATGAGGCAAACTGATCTCCAGAAGTGATAATTTGTTGCTTTGGAGTGTTAGAGTTTACAACTGTATTAGAAGTGTTTATTGGACCTTCGTCAACATTTATTACAATTTCGTTTGAGGTTATGGTTTTATAACGTTCAGTTTTTAAATCAAAATAAGAAAATGAAATACTTGGTATTGGGTATTTGCCTTGATACGATGGCACAATGGTATAAGAGTCTGATGATTTACCACTCATGCCATTTAAATTCACTGAAATACTTTCTTGGTGTTCTGGTTCGTAAACCTCTAGAGCGCTTGGGAGTGATAATTTAGGAAGCTTAAACAGCTTTAAATTTCCATTACCACTTACCTCAACATTAGCTTCTAGGGCTTCTGTAGCTTTTAAAGTATTTTTAGAGGTTGTAACCTTAAAGTCAAACTCTCCAACTGCTCCTGCAAAATCCAATGGACGACCTGTTTCTGGCAAAGGTTTTACATTTATTGTTCTACTCCCAGTAGCCACTGTACGATGAACCGATTGCATTAAACGACCTCCAAAAATATCTCGTCTATTGGTTGGGACATCGACAGTTATATCTAGTGCATATGGCTCTATTTCTAATTTTCCTGTTTTTTGAGGATAAAGTACTGTTTTACGCAATACAACAAATCTGTAATCTTCGCCATTATAAGTGCCGTTTTCAATTTTAACTCCTTTTATGTCAATATTCTGGCTCCAAAAATCATTATTCCCAGGCACATCCAATTCACGCCAATTAGTTACTCCTGTATTTTGAGACACATATAATTTGTAAACTACAGTAATTGCTTCATTTAAATAAGGATTGGTTTTTGAAACTTCTGCAACCAAATGAATGTTTTGCTGTACGATGTAATCTGGGTCGTTTGGGTCTTTAGGTTTTTCTACTGCAGCTGTTACTGTAATATCTACAGGTAATGTTTTAAAGGTTTGTCCATCAATCTCAATGGTAGCTTGCGCTATGGTGAAATTACCTCGTTGTTTTGGTGCAAGAAAATAACTATATGTTTTTGAAAACGATCTAACACCATTAATCCATTGATTACTTATAGATTGACTTGGTCCGCCAACAATAGTAAAGTTTTCAAAACTTGGTGGATTAAAATTATCGCCATCCTTATTCATTTCAAAATCTATACGCAATCGTTCGTTTACGCCTAGTTTTTTCTTACTTACCTTGGTCTCGAACTTTACTTCAGAAACTTCGTTTTGTGCAATACCAAATGTAGTTGCCAATGCAAACACTAAAATTAATATATGCTTTGAAAACTTCATTTTCTTCAAATAATACTGTGATTTACCAATCTTTTTCGGCTTTTACTTTTGGGCCTTTGGCTTTTTTGGCGTTGATTTTTTCCTGAACTTTCTTTTCTTGATTGTTCATGGCTTCTAGCAAATTTTTAACCTGTTGAGGCGAAAGTTTCCCTGGTTGTTGTTGCTGATTTTTATTCTGGTTTTTAGGATCCTTACTGTCTTTATCATCTTTTTCATCGTTAGGTTTTCCGTTTTCATCTTCTTTGTCATCGCCTTCTTGATCTTTCTGCTCATCATCACCTTGTTGGTCCTTATTATCTTCTTTGTCGTCTCCTTTGTCCTTATCTTCTTGTTCTTTGTTTTCGTCTTCTTTTTTATCGTCCTTGTTTTCGTCTTCACTTTTATCATCTTCACCTTGGCCTTGTTGTTCTGCACACTCTTTTGCTAAAGCAAAATTATAACGTGTTTCTTCATCTGAAGGATCATTGCGTAATGCATTTTTAAAAGCTTCAACTGCTTCTTTGCATAAATTTTGCTTCATGAAAGCGTTTCCTATATTATGGTAGGCTCTGTGCTTTTCTTTTTTTGTGGTTGCTGTTTCAGCAGCTTCTATATGACGTGACATGGCTTCATCATAAAGTCCTGAATTGTAGTAGGCATTTCCTAGGTTGTAAGTGCCTTTTGCGTTTGATGGTTTTTTTGAGATCGCTTTTCTATATTCAACTTCAGCATTTATAAAGTCTTCATTTACTAGCTCATTGGCTTCAAATATTAAATCATTAGCTTGTATAAGTGCTTTGTCCTTGTCTTGGGAAAACCCAAAAAAGGAACATAATATCAATATATAAGTTAACTTCTTCATGCTATTTTGTGACTTGCTAAATTAAGAAAGCTTTGCTTTTTTCTAGTTAAAATAATTATAAATGTTTTCATCTAAAGGTTCTCATTAAATAAATTCAAACGGTTTAGCCAAGCTGTTTTTCTTTCCAATAAAAAGATATCTAATAATAAAAAGAAAATTCCAAGTGCTAAAAACCATTGAAATTGGTCTTTGTATTCTGCAAATTCTTTTGCTTCAAATTCCTTTTTATCCATTCTGTTCAAAATATCTCTAATAGCTTCTACCACTTCGGTTGTGTTTCTTCCGTTTATATATTGCCCATTGGCTTCATTTGCAATGTCTTTAAGTGTGTCTTCGTTGAGCTTTGTAATAACGGTTTCGCCTGCATTGTCTTTTTTATAATTAAGCACAATGCCATTTCGTTTTATTGGAATTGGAGCGCCTTTAACATCACCTACTCCAATAGTAAATATTTTTATGCCTTCTTCTGATGCTGCTTCTGCTACGTCAAGTGCAACATCACTATGGTCTTCTCCATCTGAAATGATAATAAGAACTCTATTTGTCTGTTCTTCATCATCATAGTAAGTTCTTGCTAGTTGAATGGCTTCGTTAATAGCTGTTCCTTGCGATGAAAGCATCTCTGTGTTCATGCTTTGCAAAAACATTTTTGCTGCTGCATAATCTGTTGTAATTGGCAATTGCGGAAAGGCTTTGCCAGCATAAGCTATAATGCCAATTCTGTCACTTGCTAAATTGTTAACTATTTGTGTGACCAGTTGCTTGGATTTTTCAAGACGATTTGGCGCTATGTCTTCGGCCAACATACTTTTTGATACATCAACTGCAAACACAATGTCCACGCCTTGTCGTTTTACAGTTTCCAGCTTGGTCCCAATTTTAGGGTTTACCATTGCTATTGTAAGAGATCCAAAGGCTAAACATAGAACGATAAGTTTTAATATTGGTTTAAAATGTGACCTATTAGGACTTAATCTTTTTATGATTTGTTGGTTAGCAAATTTGTTTTGTGCATGACGTTTCCATAATTGAACTATTGTGAATAGGACAATTAGTATTGGAATTACCAATAACAACCAAAACCATATATTTTCTTCTAACTGCATCTATACAAAACTTCTAAAAATGGTGTAACGGAATAATAACTCTATTAATAATAACAATCCTGCAAATAGTACAAGAGGTCTATATTTTTCTTCATAATTATAAAACTTAAACTCTTCAACATCAGTCTTCTCCAGCTTATTGATTTCTGTATAAATTTCTTTAAGTTTCTGATTGTTAGTGGCTCTAAAATATTTTCCACCAGTAACATCTGCAATTTCTTGTAGCAATTTTTCATCAATTTCTACTTGTACACGGCCATATTGAAATTCTCCAGATGGTAAAATTCCTATTGGAGATAATGCCATGCCATTGGTTCCAAGTCCTATAGTGTAGGCTTTTATTCCGTATTCTACTGCTAGTTCACTTGCTGTACTTGGGTCTATAAAGCCTGAATTATTGACACCATCCGTTAATAAAATAATAACCTTACTCTTTGCTTTACTGTCTTTGAGCCTATTTACTGATGTTGCCAAACCCATTCCAATAGCTGTTCCACCTTCAATTATGGTATTGTACCTTATGTCTTCCAAGGCTCGTAAAACAATTGATTTGTCGCTGGTTATTGGAGTTTTAGTATAGCTTTCTCCTGCGTATTCTACTAAGCCAATTCTATCATTTGGTCTGCCTTGAATAAAATCTGCTGCCACATTTTTTAAAGCTTCCAGACGGTTTGGTTTTAGGTCTTTTGCCAACATACTTGCAGAAACATCAATAGCCATGACGATATCAATACCTCTTGTAGTTTTTGTTTTTGTTGAGACATCAACCGTTTGTGGCCTTGCTAAAGCAGTAATCAATAATGCTAATGCAATTAATCTTAACGCAAATAGTAAATGTCTTAGTTTTGGCAACCAAGATGATGTTAATTTAAATCCTTTTAAGCTTGATATTTTAAGTTCGGCTGTTTGCTTGTCATGCTTAAAAATATACCATAGCAAAGCTATTGGTAGAGCAAGGAGCAACCAAAACCATTGTTTGTTTAAAAATTCTATTCCTTCAAGCATTATTTATCTTCTTCTCTAAGTTTTAATAATTCAATTGAACTCATAATACGTTCAATAATTTGATCTGCATACACGTCGTCTTGTTTCCATATAAGAATGACTTGCTGTAAAATATTTTCTTTGGTAAATCCTAAAATGATATAATTTCCTTTTTCAATTTTTCCAGTTTGTGGAATATTAAAATCTGCTGTACCAAAAGTTTTTAGACCTTCTTGACCATTTGGTGTAATAAACTGCTCATTCTTTGTAATGATGTTTTGAGCACCTTGTGCTTCTAATTGCTTCAATTGATTTTCTGCGGTTGCAACCAAATCGATTTTATTTTCATTGGCTTCCTGATTATCAGATTGTGGATTCTGATGTAAATTTGGGTTAAATTTGGTTGACATTACAAGAATATCCAATGTTGAGTTAATACCTCCATAGCCAAATGCAGCAACTTTCATTTTATCTTTTAACTCATCTGGAAGCTCTATGTTGCTTCTTTTCAACACTTTTGGTGTTGTAATAGTTATTCCAGGAGCGCCATACTCACTGGTTACCCATTCTTTTGTTTCTAACAATTCTTTACTTTGATGGCCAATAATGGTATCTTTTACATAGGCAAAACCATAGTGTAATGAAAAACCAATATAAGTAGCAATTAGCAATGCAATTGATATTGCAGCAGTGACAATAATTTTTTTCTTTTTCTTCTTTTTAGCTAATTCCTCTTGATATTTTTGGTCTGCGAGAAGTTCTTCTTCAGTAGGTTCTGGAAGTGCTTGTTTTACTTGGTCAATTTCTACATCAATAGTATTTCTGTCTAATTTAGCGAGTTCAATATCTGGTTTTGATTTAGCGAATTTAACTAAATCTGCACGCTTTAAAATGGTCTCAATATTTTTGATATCGTCTTTACTAATGTCTATTTGATTGCCATCTCTTAGAAGATTCAGTCTGTTTATTAATTCGTCTGTTGTACTTTCCAATGCACGATCATAAACTTTTTCGTCCAGATATTTTCTGATGATTTGGGTTAAATCTGAATAATAAGCCTTGATTTCGTTATTCTCTAAATAATGAGCATTGTCCAAAGCTTGAAGCGCTAATTTTGCACGTTCATAAGGTGGAAGTAATGCTACTTTTTCTTCTTCAGTAAGAGGTTTTTCTCTCCAAATAAACCAATAAAGCAAAAATGCTATGAGACCTAAAATTAGTAATATCATTAAAAGATACAACCACCATTTGCTTGTGCTTTTATCGACTTCTATAATAGGTTTAATGTCGTATAATCCTTGTTTTGTAGTATCTACAACAATATTATTTACCTCAACTTGGAGTGAGTCTGTAAGAAATTCGTAATCGCCAATTAATACTTTTTGTCTAGGAATGGTATACTTTCCGGAGTCAAATTGAGTAAGTCCATATTTTTTGATTAGCCTAAACCTATCGTTCTTTTTTGTGGCTTCAACTTGATAAGACTCTATCATTTCAAGTGGTTGAAAAGTTTGTCCTTCTGGGAAAACGACTAAACTCGTGGTATCTACATCAACTTCAATTTTATAAGTAAGTTCCTGTCCAATTTTAATTGAAAGTGAATCAATTGAAGTTTTTATTGTTTGTGCGAAAGAAAAGAACGACAGAAGACAGAAGAAAGAAGACAGAAGTAAACTTCTTCTAAATTGTCTATTGTGTTTTGAAACTTTAGTCATAATTTTAATATCGTAAATCGTCATTCTTAAATTTAATTATCCTCTTCTTTTAAAATATCCTAATAGTTTTTTTACATAACTTTCATCAACACGACAGTCAATTACTCCTGCTCCCGATTTTGTGAAGCTGTCATTATAATAATCTACCTTTTGTCGATAGAATTTGCCGTAATTGATTCTTACTTTTTTTGATGAAGTATTTACAAGCATTAACTCTCCTGTTTCCTCATCAAGCATTTGCACCATGCCAAGGTTTGGTATCGTTTCTTCATGTTTGTCATAGACTCTAATTCCAGTAACGTCATGTTTTCTTGCCGCAATTTTTAATGTATGGTTATAATCATCAGCAATAAAATCACTTAGAACAAAAACAATAGCTTTTTTCTTCATTACACTTGATAAAAACTTCAAAGCTTCTGCAACATTAGTGTTTTTGCTTTTGGGATGGAATTCTATTAACTCACGAATAATGCGCAATACATGTGATTTTCCTTTTTTGGGTGGAATGTATAACTCTACTTCATCTGAAAATAAAATGAGTCCTATCTTATCATTATTTTGAGTTGCTGAAAACGCTAAGGTTGCAGCTATTTCTGTAACGACCTCGCTTTTAAACTGCTCTTCTGTTCCAAATAATTCTGAGCCTGATATATCAACCATTAACATCATTGTTAATTCACGCTCTTCTTCAAAAACTTTAATATGAGGCTCGTTGGTTCTGGCTGTAACGTTCCAATCTATATTACGTACATCATCTCCATATTGATATTGACGCACTTCACTAAAAGTCATACCTCGCCCTTTGAAGGTAGAATGGTATTCTCCTCCAAAAATATGATCAGACAAGCGACGTGTCTTAATCTCAATTTTTCGAACTTTTTTTAGTAACTCTTTAGTATCCATGTTTCAATTTACGATTACAGATTTTTGATTTACGATTTTAAAAAAATCGTGATTCGTCATTCTTAAATCTTAAATCCTATGGTACTTCTATTTCATTAACAATTTTATTGATGATGTCTTCTGAAGTCACATTTTCTGCTTCAGCTTCGTAAGTGATGCCTATTCTATGTCGCAGTACATCATGCACAACTGCACGAACATCTTCAGGAATTACATAGCCACGACGCTTAATAAATGCATAACATTTAGCAGCATTAGCAAGGTTGATACTTCCACGAGGAGATGCTCCAAATGAAATTAGTGGCTTTAAATCTGCCAATTTGTATTTTTCTGGGTAACGCGTTGCAAACACAATATCCAGAATGTATTTTTCTATTTTCTCATCCATGTAAACCTCGCGTACAGCCTGCTGCGCTTTGAGTATTTGATTTATGGATACTACTGGGTTCACTTTTTCAAAAGCTCCTTTTAAATTAGCACGAACTATAAGTTGTTCTTCGGCCATTTTAGGGTAATCAATAACAGTTTTTAGCATAAAACGGTCTACTTGTGCCTCAGGCAAAGGATACGTTCCTTCTTGTTCTACAGGGTTTTGAGTTGCCATTACTAAGAACGGTTTGTCTAAAACAAAGGTCTCATCACCAATTGTTACCTGTTTTTCTTGCATGGCCTCTAATAAAGCCGATTGTACTTTTGCTGGTGCTCTGTTGATCTCATCTGCTAATACAAAGTTGGCAAAGATTGGTCCCTTTTTGATAGAGAAATCATTCTCTTTCATATTGTATATTAATGTCCCTACAACATCAGCAGGTAACAAATCTGGTGTAAACTGGATTCTGCTAAAGCTGCCATCAACTGCTTGAGAAAGTGTATTGATAGCTAATGTTTTTGCTAGACCTGGAACACCTTCAAGTAAAATATGTCCTTGTCCAAGCAAGCCAATTAATAAACGTTCAACCATGTGTTTCTGGCCAACAATAACCTTGTTCATTTCAAGTGTTAGCAAATCAACAAAAGCACTTTCTTTTTCAATTTTCTCGCTAATTGCTTTAATGTCAATTGTACTTGTTTCTTCTATCATATTTATCTTTTTTGAAGCGTGAATATAATGCACTTTTTTTAACACCGCAAATTGTTAAAATATTTCGTGTAGTGCTGTTAATAATTGGTTAAAAATTCCAATGTTTAAAAGTAGTTTTAATGTTTTGTTTGTTATTTTTAAATCATCAAATGTTCTATTTGATATTAAATATTAAAATATTCATTTTCATAATCATAACAAATGAGTCAAAATAAAACAGCCTTAATAACAGGAGCTACCAGCGGAATCGGAAGAGCAACAGCAAATGAACTTGCAAAACATGGTATTCGATTAATTTTATGTGGAAGACGTCAAGAGCGTTTAGATGCTTTACATAAATCACTCTCCAAACAAACTGATGTGACTACTTTAAACTTTGATATTAGAAGTAAAACTGAGGTTTTTAAAGCCATCGCTTCGCTTCAGGAGCCTTTTAAACGCATTGATATTCTAGTAAACAACGCAGGAAATGCGCATGGCTTAGACCCAATTCAAGATGGAAAATTAGATGATTGGGATGCTATGATGGATATTAACGTAAAAGGGTTGCTCTATGTAAGCAAAGCTGTGATTCCGCAAATGACTGAACGACAATCTGGACATATTATTAATATAGGTTCTTCTGCTGGTCGTGAGGTTTATCCAAAAGGAAATGTGTATTGTGCCAGTAAGCACGCAGTTGCAGCAATTAATGATGGTATGCGTATTGATTTGAATCCGTTTGGCATTAAGGTATCTGCAATTAATCCTGGCTTGGTTGAAACCGAATTTTCTCAAGTTCGCTTTAAAGGTGATCCTGTGGCTGATTCAGTATATAAAGGTTATAAAGCTTTGCAACCTGAAGATATTGCTGAGATTATTTACTTTGCTATTACTAGGCCTCAACATGTTAATATTGCCGACTTACTAGTGTTCCCAACTGCTCAAGCCAATAGTGTGACTGTGAAGAAAACACCATGAAAGCTTGGTTAAAAAATCAATGGTCTGAATTAGCCTTAGCGTTTTGCGAAGATAAATTCAAAATTGAATCATTTTGGCAAGAAATCGAAAAACAATACACTCTTAAAATAAGGCACTATCATAATTTGTCTCATATATACAACATGCTTTTACAAACAGAGTCTATAAAAAATGCTATTGTAGACTATGACTCTTTTCGATTTGCCGTTTGGTACCACGATATTATTTACAAACCAACAAAAAAAGATAATGAAGAAAAAAGTGCGGTTTTAGCGAAAAACAGGCTGAAAATGATCAATATTGAAGAAAATCAACTTAAAATGATCAATATTGAAGAAAATCAACTTAAAATGATCAAAAATTTAATAATTTCAACTAAAAGCCACAAAGTTATTTTAAATGAAAATTTAGATAATTCTTATTTGTTAGATATTGATTTATCAATTTTAGGAAGTGATTGGGGTAGTTATCAAAAATACATTCTTAATATTAGAAAAGAGTATGCTATTTATCCCCATTTTATTTACAAGAAAGGAAGGAAAAAAGTGTTGCAAAATTTTTTAGATCGGAAAACTTTATATTTCACAGAAAGCTTTCAATCTAAATTTGAAACCCAAGCAAGACAAAATATTTTAAAAGAAATTGAATTATTATAATTAATCGCTTTTCCGCATTTACTAGAAGTTGCTATGATTAACAAACGCTTACTTATTAAAAACCTACTAGCTCACAACGATGAGAACAGTTTTTATGATAAAAAGCGAAAAATTGACATAGGCCAAAAAGAAGGCAAAGCAAAATTTTTAAAACATATTTGTGCTCTTTCCAACAGTAATCCTAAAAACAATTCATACATCATTATTGGTGTTGAAGATGAAGATAATAACATTATTGGTGTCGATTTTTTTGATGACAGTAAAATTCAAAACCTCATCAATGCCTATTTAGCAAATCCGCCTATTGTACAATATGAAAATATTCCTTTTCCACATTTACCAGATGATAAAGTTGTTGGCTTAGTTACCATAAGACCTATCAACGGCATTACATCTCTAAGAAAAAACATTTGGAAATATTATGGAGGCTCAGTGTTTTTTAGAGATGGTAGCATGAGCATGCCCAAAGTGTTTGATATTGAACTAAAAGATGTTAACTCTGAGATTGTTGCAGCCATTGAAACTCATGCTCAAAACAACATTGAACATACCTTAAATGGTGTCTTTGATTTTTTACAAAAACGAAAAGATTATCATCCTCAATACAAGGTGTTTAAAGAGTATTTTGTGCTGTGTTGGGCTGGACAAAAAAAAGAGGTAAAACAAGAGGTGTTTTATTCGCGTGTTGATATTGAGCTAATCAACGAGCAAGTGCGTTTGTTTTTTTCAAATCTTGATGAGGTATCTATTGAATATGACGAAGATTCTTTTAAAATCATTGAATACGTGAACCTAGGGTTGCAAGGCGCAAACAAATATTTTAAGCTAGAAGAGACTATCATTAGGTTTGAAGAAAATGCCAATTACAACATTGACACACAACTGCTTTTTGAACCGCCTCAGTATGATAAAAAAATTTTGCATCATATTTATAATGCTAATAATGCATTATTAAAATATATTCAAACCAATGCACCTTTAAATAAGCAGCAAGAATTAGACTTAAAAAACCTGCCTGTAACCTATTTAATATGTTATTTCAATGGATTTGAAGATGCCATTACCAAACTTGAAGAAGCAAAACCTCATTTAAGAAATCACAGTGCTGAAGTGTATCAGCTTTACAAAGAAGCCATTCGGATTTTACGAAAAATAAAGTATAATTAATATCATTATAACTACTAAGAAATTAAATCTCTACGTCCAAATGTGAATTTTATACCAATGCCTATGTTATTGAATCTAGCTCTTTCAAAAAAATCCTGAATTTCAGAAGGTGCTTTGATTCTGGTTTTATCATTTCTATAAATGTATTCAAAATAAAACATGAAGTGATCACTTAATTCATAATTAATATATAAACCATATCCTTTATAACTAGCAGTATCTGTTTGAATTCCTTTTGATGGCCCAGAAAAATTGTTGTTCTTATAAATTGCATCACCAATAAAAGAATACATAACTCCAAGTCGCCAATCATCAAAAAGCAAAAATTCATATCCTAGATATAAATATTGTTCATTAATAGTTGTTTTATCATAGTTTCCAGTTACAGATGAATCTTCAACTTCTAAATAACTTGATCCAATATTTCCTCCTAAAAAAAATTGCCTGTAGACATAAAGTTGAAATTTAAAATCCAATCCAGAAATTCCTTTCATCCCTTTACCTACAAAGTTGTTCCCGTTGGAATTGGTTTATGATAGCCAAAAGAAAATGCTCCCAACCTTTGTCTTTTAGTGGTGCTTAAATTGTCTTTTGCAATACTATCACTGTCTACAATTATATCTGTATTGTTTTGAGAAAAAACAGAAGTGATTATGATAAAAAAACCGTAAAAAAAAGCCTTCTTAATAATTGAACAAAAATTCATAATTCTCTTGATTGATAATAAATGTCTCTATGACTTCTGGTTGCTCGTTTATTGAATATGTAAATTCTACAATTGTTCCGAAAGGAATTATAAAATTGTTTTCAAAATCTGGTCTATTGTCTCCTAATGTAGTCCCTATTGTCAGTTCTTCAAAACAAAAACTTTGGTTTGTATCAATAACTCCTTCATCAAAAAATTCAACACATAAGTCATTGACGTATTTAAAACTAAACTGTATTGTATTACCCTCTCCACTTGTTCGTGTTATATTAAAATTAACATTGCCTAGTTGCTTTAGCACAATTGTTTCAAGGTTAAAAACTAAGTCTGAAGGCGTATAATTCTCAGTACTAGTTTGGTAAACATACTTTGTGTAGTTGACTCCTGCATTGATTTGAATTGAAAAATCAGCATCCTTATCAAACATTGAAGTAACAGCAAAAACACCATTACTTTGACTTGTGTTTTGGCCTAAAAGGTATTCGCTGTCAGAAAATGTGAAAAAACCACTTGCGTCTCTTGTATAGACCTTTATTTCAGCATTAGAAATCGGATTGTTTTCCTGATCTTGTATCACGCCTTTTACCAATATTCTGATATTGTCTTCAAAGCTTGGCGAACATCCAAAAAAATTAAAGAAAATAAATATAACGGAACATAGTATTGCTTTTTTTTTCATAAGCCTTTTGCAAGTATATTAACATGATGCAAATAACACGTAAACGTTGCGTTTAAAAATGTTAAAAAAGAAAGCCACATCAAATGACGTGGCTTTTTGCTTTTAAATCTTTGTGCCTCTATAAATCAAACTTTATGCCTTGTGCTAAAGGTAATTCGTCAGAATAGTTTACTGTATTTGTTTGTCTACGCATATACACTTTCCAAGCATCAGAGCCAGACTCACGTCCACCACCTGTTTCTTTCTCTCCACCAAAAGCACCACCAATTTCAGCACCAGATGTTCCAATGTTTACATTAGCGATACCACAATCTGAACCAGCATAAGACAAGAATTTCTCAGCTTCTTTCATTTCATTGGTCATAATTGCAGAAGATAATCCTTGAGCCACACCATTTTGTTTTTCAATAGCATTTTCAACATCTCCGGAATATTTCATTAAATATAAAATTGGTGCAAAGGTTTCATGCTGTACAATTTCAAAATGATTTTCGGCTTCAATAATGGCTGGTTTTACATAGCATCCACTTTCGTAACCTTCACCTTCTAAAACACCACCTTCAACTAACACATTTCCGCCTTCGGTTTTTGCTTTTTCAATGGCAGCTAAATAGGTATTTACAGCATCTTTATCAATTAATGGTCCTATATGATTCTTTTCATCTAAAGGATTTCCTATTGTTAATTGCCCATAAGCGCCAACAATAGCATCTTTTACTTTATCATAAACAGATTCGTGAATAATTAATCGACGTGTACTTGTACAACGTTGTCCGCATGTTCCAACAGCTCCAAATACTGCACCTGGAACCACTACTTTTAAATCTGCAGTTGGTGTAATAATGATGGCGTTGTTTCCTCCTAATTCCAATAAGGATTTTCCAAAACGTTGGGCAACTGTTGTTCCAACAATGCGACCCATTCTAGTTGATCCTGTTGCAGAAACTAAAGGAATTCTAGAATCTGTTGTCATAAATTCACCAACTCTATAGTCCCCATTGATGATGCAAGAAATACCTTCTGGTAAATTGTTTTCTTTTAAAATGTCTGCAATTATATTTTGGCAAGCAATAGAGCACAAAGGTGCTTTTTCTGAGGCTTTCCAAACACAAACATCACCACAAACCCAAGCTAAGGCTGTGTTCCAAGCCCAAACAGCCACAGGAAAATTAAAGGCTGAAATAATACCAACAACTCCTAAAGGATGCCATTGCTCTCTCATCACGTGTCCTGGACGTTCAGAAGGAATTACTTGACCATTTAATTGTCTTGATAAGCCTACTGCAAAATCACAGATGTCTATCATTTCTTGAACTTCACCATAACCTTCTTGCAAAGATTTACCCATTTCGTAAGAGACCAATTTTCCAAGAGGTTCTTTTAAATCTCTTAATTTATTTCCAAATTGACGAACAATTTCTCCACGTTGTGGCGCAGGTACGTCTCTCCAAGATTTAAATGCTTTTGTTGCAGCATCCATTACTCTATCATAATCCTCTCTAGTCGTCGTCTTCACTTTTCCTATCAATTGACCATCAACAGGTGAATAACTTTCAATAATTTCTCCGTTAGAAAAATTATTAGACCCTGTTGAAGATCCTTCATTTATCTCTTTTACACCTAATTGTTTAAGTGCTTCTTGTATGCCAAAATCGGTAGCTACTGCTTCCATAAAATCAATATTTTTAATTCGTATTTGTTTTGCTGCGAAGATACTAATTTATTATATTTTTGTGGTTGAATTATCGGTTTAAGATTATATAAGGCTTTTCATTTTAATACTTATTTAACATTTTGGTAAAGTCTAAACATATCAAATCTTCCGTAGTTATTTAACAAGAGATTACTTACGCTCTTTTAACAAACTCGTTCAATTAAATACTTTTTACAATTATGCAGCTAAAAAAATCTCTTGTCGTTTTCCTTCTTACTCTAGTTGTTTTTTCTTGTAAGCAAAAAGAAGTTCAAACAGATTACCTTTTCAAATTTAAAGACCATATAAGCTATACCACATCTGGATTGGTTTCTGTGACGAGTCCAATAACTATCAATCTTGTAAAAGCTGCAGATGGTTGGCAACCTAACGAGGAGGTTTTAACAAATCTAGTAAGTATTTCACCTAAAGTTTCTGGAAAACTCATCTCTAAAAGTGCTAATCAACTTGTGTTTATTCCTGAAAATTCACTGCAACCTGATACAGAATACTCAGTAACAGTTAATCTTAAAGATATTTACGAAACCATGCCGAAAGGTTTTGAAAGTTATACGTTTCAGTTTAAAACCATCAAACCAAATTTTTCGGTTATCACCAACGATTTACAATCTTACAGTAAAGAATGGCAATATATTCAAGGTATTATTAAACTAGCAGATGTAGTCAACCTAGAAGATGTTAAAACAATCATTGAGGCTTCACAAAACAACAAAGACCTTTCTTTAAAATGGGATGAATCTATTGAAACTGCACGGATTTTCGAATTTAAAATAGACAGTATTCATCGCAATATTGATGACTCAAAAATAACCATCAATTGGAATGGAAAATCTATTAATGCTAATAATAAAGGCGAGAATACCATGATAATTCCAGGTATTAATAACTTCACCATCGTTGATGTAAAAGTGGAACAATCTCCTGAGCAATACTTGTCTATTAATTTTTCCGATCCTTTAAAAAAACAACAAAATTTCGACGGTTTAGTAACATTACAAGGTGTTACAAACCCAAAATATATTGTTGATGGTAACGTGTTAAAGGTGTATACAGACTCTCGTGTGGTTGGTAATATTCAAGTCGATGTGTTTCAAGGCATTCGAAATATAGACGATTTTAAACTCAGAACACCTTTTTCAGAATTGATTTCTTTTGAGGCAATAAAACCTCAGGTTAGACTTATTACAGGAGCGGGAATTTTACCTAATTCGCAAGATTTAAGATTCAATTTTGAAGCGGTTAATCTTAGAGCAGTTGATGTTCGTATCATTAAAATTTTCGAGGATAACATCCTTCAGTTCTTGCAAGACGATAACATTGGCAGCAACAACGATTATGGCATTAAGCGTGTTGGAAGACGCATTGCCAAGAAAACCATTCCTCTTATAAAAGATGAAACTATAAACACTGGAAAATGGAAGGCTTACAGCATTGATTTATCAGAATATTTCAAAGCTGATGCAGGTGCTATTTATCGTGTTGAATTAAGTTTTAACAAAGACTATTCGCTATATGATTGTGAAGCGAATAACACCAATACAACCAATCTTGATGACGACGAATACTACGAAGAGGATTATTATTATTATGACGAAGAAGAATACACTGAAACTTCTGATGATGAAGACCTTCGCGAAGAGCAATATTGGGATAATGTTATATACAACTACAGACGCTATTCCTATAATTGGAGAGAGCAAGACAACCCATGCCATGAAGCCTATTACAATCAAGAGCGCATGGTTTCCAGTAATCTCATGGCGTCAAATCTTGGTGCCATTGTAAAAAGAGGCACCAACAATTCGTTCCATTTTGCAGTCACCAATATTTTAAACACCAATTCTGAAGCGAATGCAAAAGTAACCTTGTATAACTACCAGCAACAACCTCTTGCGTCAAAAACTACTGATGCTGATGGCTTCACTATTATTGATTCAGATACCAATGCTTATTTTGCTTTAGTTGAAAAAGGAAACAACACGACTTATGTAAAACTCAACGAAGGGAACTCGCTATCACTAAGTAAATTTGATGTCTCAGGAAAAACCTTACAACGTGGATTAAAAGGCTTTATTTATGGCGAACGTGGTGTTTGGCGACCAGGAGATTCGTTACACCTAACATTTATGTTAAATGATAACGCCAACCCTTTACCAAAAGGACATCCAGTAAAAATGGAAGTGACTGATGCTAATGGAAAGCTTGCCTACAGAAATATTACTCAAAACGGATTGAATAATGTGTATCGCTTTTCTGTACCTACCTCAACAGAGGACAAAACAGGAAATTGGAATGCTAAAGTATCAGTTGGTGGCGCAACGTTTTATAAAACATTAAAAGTTGAAACCGTTAAACCCAACCGTTTAAAAATTAAAATAGATTTTGAAGACGAGGTGCTTTCAAACACAAAACCACTACAAAGTAAACTCAGCGTTAATTGGCTTCATGGTGCTCCTGCAAAAAATGTAAAAGCTGAAATAAAAGCAAAATTTAGCACAAACTCAACTGGTTTTGAAACCTATCCAAAATATGTGTTCAGTGACCCAACGCGTTCATTCAATACAGAAGAAATTACCATTTTTGAAGGCAATGTAAATGCTGAAGGTATCGCAAACGTGAATAAAAAATTAAACGTTGGCAACAATGCTCCAGGCATGTTAAACGTATCATTCTTAACCAGAGCATTTGAAAATGGAGGTGATTTTTCTATAGACGCATTCAGTAAAAAATATGCGCCTTATAAATCGTTTGTTGGTTTGCGTTCACCAAAAGGAAATGCGTACGGCTCATTTTATACAGATGAAAATCAAACATTCGATATCGTAGTTGTTGATGCCAAAGGAAAACCTATACAACGCAATAATCTTGAAATAAAAGTTTATAAAATTGAATGGCGTTGGTGGTGGAATTCCTCTTATGATGATTTAGCTTCCTATGAATCATCAAGCTATCACACACCTTTTAAGAGTAGTACAGTCAATACAAATGCCAAAGGCGAAGCCAATTTCAATATAAACATTCCAGATGATGAAAGTGGTCGTTACCTTATTCGTGTGTATGACAAAGAAAGTGGTCATGCTACAGGACGCGTTGCTTATTTCTATAGAAATTGGTGGCAACGCAATTCTGGAAATGACAAAGAAGCTGCAAAAATGTTAGTCTTTGCTGCTGATAAAGAAACCTATACTATTGGTGAGGAAGCTAAAGTCACCTTTCCTTCTGGAACCGAAGGTCGTGCATTAATTAGTATTGAAAATGGCACAGAAGTGCTCTCTACGAAATGGATAAAAACTCAAAAAGGTGAAACTACTGCGAGCATTCCTATTACTAAAGAAATGACCCCAAATGTGTATATCAACATTTCGTTGTTACAACCTCATCCTATGACTGAAAATGATTTACCAATTCGTTTGTATGGTGTCATCCCAATTATGGTGGAAGATAAAAGCACGATTCTAGAACCTCAAATTTCTATGCCAAATGTGTTGCGTCCAGAGCAGAATATCACTGTAAAAGTCAACGAAAAAAACAACAAAGAAATGACTTATACTGTGGCGTTGGTTGATGAAGGCTTACTGGATTTAACACGTTTTAAAACACCAAATGGTTGGGACGAATTTTACGCTCGTGAAGCACTTGGCGTAAAAACTTGGGATATTTTTGATGATGTGATCGGTGCTTACACTGGAAGCATCGATCAGGTGTTTGAAATTGGTGGTGATGGTTCTGCCACAGAAGGCAAAAAGAAAAAAGCCAATCGCTTTAAACCAGTGGTTCAATATTTAGGTCCTTTTGAGCTTAAAGCTGGAGAAACCAAAGCGCACGACATAAAGATTCCAAAATACATTGGCTCTGTTCGTACCATGATTGTGGCTGGAGATTCTAAAAATGCAGCTTATGGTAGTGTAGATAAAACAACGCCTGTTAAAAAGCCATTAATGGTACTCGCTACGTTGCCTCGCAAGTTAAGTCCTGGTGAAAAAGTAATACTTCCTGTGACTGTTTTTGCTATGGAAAACAACATTAAAAATGTCAATATCAGTTTAAAATTGAGTGATGGTATTTCAATCATTGGTAATAAAACTCAACAACTCACTTTTGCAAAACCTGATGAGCAAATGGCATATTTTGAATTGGATGTTAGCAAAGCAAAAGGGATTAATACTGTTGAAGTAATAGCGTCTGGACATGGTGAATCATCATCATATCAAGTAGAAATAGATGTGATAAATCCAAATCCATATAGCACCAAAGCAACTGACTTTGTTTTGGAAGGAAACACATCTCAAACCATAGAGTTTTCAACCTTTGGTGAAATTGGAACGAATAGCGCGAGCGTTGAGTTTTCAACCTTACCTCCAATGAATTTCACTGGAAGATTGCAATATTTAATTCGCTATCCTCATGGCTGTGTGGAGCAAATCACTTCTGGTGTATTTCCGCAATTATATTTAATCGATATTTTCGATTTAACCTTTGATAAAAAGAAGGCTATTGAAGATAACGTGAAAAATGGGATTAAAAAACTGGCTCATTTTCAAAGACCAAATGGTGGTTTATCCTATTGGAGTGGACAAAATGATGTGAATGATTGGGGAACCTCATATGCTGGACACTTTATGATTGAAGCAGAGAAAAAAGGTTATGTATTACCATTGACTTTTAAAAGCAATTGGATGCAATATCAAAAACAAGCTGCTAAAAATTGGCGTCCAAGTTATAGGTATTATCGAAGTGATGTGGCTCAAGCCTACAGGTTGTACACCTTGGCATTAGCTGGACAACCAGATTTGGCATCGATGAACCGATTAAAGGAACTTTCAGAATTAAGTAACGATGCCAAATGGCGATTAGCTGCTGCCTATGCACTTGCTGGACAGCCTGAAGCTGCAAAAGCGATTTCAGCCACAGCAAACATAGAATTTGAAAACGTGCAATATGATTATTACACTTATGGTTCGGTTGATAGAAATAGAGCAATGGCACTGGAAACCATGGTTATCCTTAAAGATTCCAAAACTCGTGAATTAGCCGAATTAGTGGCAAAACGTTTGTCATCAAATCAATGGATGAGTACACAATCTACAGCTTACAGTTTGTTGGCAATGGCTAAAATGGTCAACGAAAATGGTGGTAAAGATTTGAATCTAACATTCAAACTTAATAATGGTAACCAAGAAATTATCGATACCAAAAATGCCATTTCACAACGTGATTTAAACATCAACGATGGTAATAATCAAATTGTGGTCAACAATACAAAAAACAATACCATTTATGCTCGTGTGATGACTTCTGGAAAATTACCATTAGGAAAAGAAATTACTGAACAGAGAGGGTTAAAAGTGTCTGTGACCTATAAAGATTCACAAGGCAATACTATAGATATTACTAAGCTACAACAAGGTCAAGATTTTGTTGCAAGCATACAAGTTACTAACCAGAAAAATGAACCAATCAACGATGTGGCACTCACCCAAATTTTCCCTTCCGGATGGGACATAGTAAATACGCGTTTTACTGCATTTGGAGAAGCTGCCGCAAATCAAGCTGATTATACAGATATTAGAGATGATCGCGTAAATTTCTATTTCAATCTGAGTAAAAGCTCGAATGATGGAAGCACAAAAACCTTTAATGTGCTGTTAAACGCTTCGTATTTAGGAACCTATTATTTACCAGGAACACAAGCCGAAGCGATGTATGATAATGACTATTTCGTGAGGACGAAAGGTCAGTGGATTGAAGTAATTAAATAAACAAATCGGTCATTCTGTAATTGGTTCTGAGAGCCAAAAAAATTTCTGAAACTTTTTCGGAGTGACTTTCAACACCTTAAAAAAAATGAAAAATTTAATAAGCATAATATTAGTATTCGTAGCATTTGGCTACGTAGAAGCACAAGACATTCAGTACGTTAATGCCGAAAACGGATTAATCGTAAGAGAAAAACCAAGTCAAGGCGCCATAAAAGTTGGTATGTTGGACTATGGAACAGCCATTGAAATTACCGAACACACCAATTTAAAACTCGACGTTGTCGATGGTGGCACAAAACTTACTGGTGAATGGGTAAAAGTAAGAGGTATTGACGCTTACGAATTCTTTGAAGAAGGCTATGTTTTTAATGGTTATTTAACCGAAGAAACATTAGAAAAACGCTTTAAGACAAGCTATGATGAATTCACAGTAACTATTGAAGGCATCACAGAAAAAGAAAGGATAAAAGGCGAAATCAACCCAGATTTTGATGGCGTGTTGTTCTTTAAGCTAAATGATAATGAAACATTAGAAGGTAAAACTGTTAGAGTGAAACATCATCAAGAATTTAGAACTATTGAAGTATTTCAAAAGCATGAAAATAGCATTGCTATTTCTGATGATAAATCGCACTGCGATATCATTAACTGGCAGCATTACTACTCTAGCTGGAAGCCTTTAAAAACCATTTCAAGCAATAAGAAGTTTGAAGCTTTGTCAATTTCAGAAAAAGAAGCCAGCAGATTTATAGACGTAAATATTGATGAACTAAAAATAGTTGTAAACGATGCTTGTGGCGAAACTTGGAGTGAGGCCATTAAAGATGTTACCACTTTGAATGACTATCCTACAAAAGTTGTGGTAAGCAAACTATATTTACGCATTTTAATGACAGATATTGATGGCTATAAAACAGAGAAGATAATTATCTTTGAAGTACCATTGAATAGTCAAACAAAAAAAGAGTCTTATGCAAAACTTTAAACCATACTACGCAGTCATATTTACATCCACTTTAACTCAAAACAATGAAGGCTACAGTGAGATGGCACAAAAAATGGAAGAGTTGGCCAAAGCCCAATTTGGATTTTTGGGCATTGATAGTGCACGAGAAGACACTTCGACTGCGCTCAGTGGAGCTGTAGGTATTACTGTGAGTTATTGGGAAAGTTTAGAAGCCATAAAAAATTGGAAACAAAACGCTGAGCATTTGATTGCACAACAAAAAGGTCGTAACCAATGGTATAGTTGGTACAACACTAGAATTTGTAAAGTGGAGCGTGAATATGAATGGAAAGCAGTTCCTTCCCTTAAATAAGGGAGGTGGCTTTAAACGCACCAAAAGCGTTTAAAGGCGGAAGGGTTAGAATTAGAAAATAGAATATAAACCACCTCGCCTTTGGTTTCTTTCAACAAAACCAAAGCCACTCCTCCTTCAAAAGGAGGAGAGTTGTACGAGTAAAGTTTAATTTTAGGAATTCCTTCCCTATTTTAGGGAAGGTGGATTTAATTCTACTAAAAGAATTAAATTCGGAAGGGTAAAATCATAAAAAAAATGAGCAAAATCCATAATCAAAAACATCTTGAAGAGCGCAGGAAAGAACTTAGAAAGAATCTAACTCCTGCCGAAGCAACCTTATGGAAATCATTACAAAGAAAACAACTAAAAGGAAGAAAATTTAGAAGACAACACAGTATTCAAAATTTTATAGTTGATTTTTATTGCGCTTCTGAAAGATTAATAGTAGAACTCGATGGTGCTGTTCATTTAGATTTTGCGCAACAAAATTATGATTTGGAAAGAACTGAAATTCTTGAAAATCTTGGACTCAAAGTAATTCGATTTGAGAATAAAATGATATTTGAGAAGTTACCTGAGGTATTAGAAGAAATCATCAATCATTTTAAAACCACCTCGTCTTATGAATAAAAATTCAGAAGCCACTCCTCCTTAAAAAGGATGAGAGTTGTGTGAATAAATTTTAATGGGAGGAAATTCCTTCCCTTGATAAGGGAAGGTGGATTTGATTTCACTAAAGAAATCAAAGACGGAAGGGTTAAATTTAATAGATTCCCCCTTTCGTGGGAAGTAAACATGAAAATAATAAGCTACATAAAACGTAACAAAATAAAATCAGCAGTAGTAACAATACTGCTGATTGCTTATTATTTCTGTTTGCCAAAACAACTTTTTACAGATCCTACAGCAACCGTTATTGAAAGTCGTGATGGTGAATTACTTGGTGCCATTATTGCAAAAGATGGTCAGTGGCGTTTTCCACATAACGACAGTATTCCTGAAAAATTCAAGAAATGTTTAATCCTCTTTGAAGACGAATATTTCTATACACATCCTGGATTTAATCCTGTCTCAATTTATAAAGCCCTTAGAGATAATATAAGTTCTGGCGACGTGAGGCGAGGTGGAAGCACGCTTACACAACAAACCATTCGTCTATCCCGAAAAGGAACATCTAGGACTTATACTGAAAAGCTTAAAGAAATTATACTTGCTACTCGTTTAGAATTAAGATATTCAAAAGACGAGATATTAGCTTACTATTCAAGTAATGCACCTTTTGGTGGTAACGTCGTTGGACTTGATGCAGCTTCATGGCGTTATTTTAACAGGAATGCTAACAATTTGTCTTGGGCAGAAAGTGCTACACTTGCTGTATTGCCTAATGCACCAAGTTTAATTTACCCTGGAAAAAACCAAGACCATTTACTCAAAAAACGTAATACACTTCTTGAAAAATTATTAGAAAACGAAATTATCGATTCGCTTACTTATGAATTATCCATTCTTGAAGAATTACCTCAAAAACCCTATCCTTTACCGCAAATTGCACCTCATTTATTGCAAAATGTTGCCAAAAGTAATTATGGTAAACGCATACAAACAACCATCAAAAAACACGTGCAAGAGCAAACCAATGCTATTGTAAAAAATCATTATAATCAATTACACCAAAACGAAATTCATAACATTGCTGTTTTGATTTTAGATGTCAACACACGAAAAGTGGTATCGTATGTTGGTAATTCACCAACCGATAAAACACATCAAAATGCAGTAGATGTCATAACCAAACCACGAAGTACAGGAAGCATTTTAAAACCCTTTTTATATGCTGCTATGTTAGATGTTGGCGATTTGTTGCCAAACACTTTAGTGCCAGACGTACCAACACAATTTGGAAGTTACAATCCGCAAAACTACAGTAAGGAATTTGATGGTGCAGTTACTGCTAAACGTGCTTTGGCTCGTTCGCTCAATGTACCTTCTGTGAGATTGCTTCAGCAGTTTGGTTTGGACAGATTCTACCATTATCTCAAGCAATTAGAATTAAAAGACATAAAAAAGAGTGCCAATCATTATGGTTTATCCTTAATTCTTGGTGGTGCCGAAAGTAATCTTTGGGATTTGTGCAAAAGTTATGCTGCAATGGCTGGAACCGTTAATCATTTCAATGCAAACTCAAGTCAGTATTATACCAACGAGTTTTTAGAGCCAACCTTTTATGCAGATACAGAAATAGATTTTGGTAACCTCAATGATGAAAAAACCATTTTTGATGCAGCTTCTATTTACCTCACGTTTGAAAGTATGAAAGAGGTGAACAGACCTGAAGGTGATGAAAATTGGCAATTCTTTGATTCGTCAAAACAAATTGCTTGGAAAACAGGAACAAGTTTTGGATTTAGAGATGCTTGGGCAATTGGTGTCACTAAAGATTATGTGGTTGGTGTTTGGGTTGGAAATGCCGATGGTGAAGGTCGTCCAGGATTGGTTGGTGTGCAAACTGCAGCACCTATTTTGTTTGATGTGTTTGATATATTGCCACATAGCGACTGGTTCAGTAAACCTTTTGATGAAATGCAAGAAGTAGCCATTTGCTCCAAAAGTGGCTATAGAGTATCACCTAATTGCAGTGATACTGAACAGAAATTCATTCAATTGAGTGGCTTAACAACAAAACCTTGCCCTTATCATGTGTTGGTGCATTTGGATGCCTCAGGGCAATATCAGGTGAATTCATCTTGTGAACCGTTGGCAAATATTAAAAACATCTCTTGGTTTGTGTTGCCTCCTTTAATGGAATATTATTACAAATATAAAAACCCATTTTACAAACCCTTACCGCCTTACCGAAGTGATTGTGTTGCTAAAGGAACAATAACCATGCAATTTATCTATCCTAAAGAATCAGGAAAATTCTTTTTACCTAAAGATTTTGATGGAAACACGAATGAACTTATTTTAAAAATAGCACACTCAAAACCAGAAACAACCGTTTTTTGGTATTTGGATGACACCTTTATTGGAAGCACTAAAACCATTCATGAACTAGCCATTTTGCCCAAAGTTGGAAAACATGTCATTACTGTGGTTGATGAGTTTGGCAATGAAGCCAAACGTAATATTGAGATTTCGGAATAAATTCCTAATTTTAGTAATCTCTAAAACAATAACTTATGCCTGCGTTTCCTAAGCCTAATTTTGTATATGATTTTGACCTCAATGCCGAACTTCAGAATCTAATAGACCATAAAGCCACGCGTCAAATTCCTGAAAATTCTGATGATAAATTACTCATCGCTACTTGGAATATTGCCAACCTCGGACTTCAAGATAGATGGAACGAACACTACAAACTTATTGCCGAAATTATTAGTTGGTTTGATGTAATTGCCATTCAAGAAACCAATGATAATCTTATTGGTTTAAATAATATCGAGCTTGAATTACCTAATTACTACGATGTCATTTTTTCGGATAAAGGTGGTAATAATGAGCGTTCTGTTTTTGTGTTTAATAATGAAAAAGTGAGTTTATTGCAGCTTATTGGTGAGGTTTCAATTCCACCTAAAGACCATCATCATATTAAATTAGCTGACGTAGATTCAAAATTTACTGGATTTGATAGAAATCCTTATTTGTGTTCTTTTGAATGGAATAATGAAAAATTGATTTTCATAACCGTTCATTCGTTTTTTGGAAGCGAAGCAAAAGCAGATATAGAAAGAAGAGCTTTAGAAGCGTATGCCATTTCTAGATATGCCGATTTGAGAAAAAATTCAAAGTATGCTTTCTCTAAAAACATTATCACTATGGGAGATTTTAACATTCCAAAAGTAGAAAAAGGCGACCAAACTTATGATGCGTTAATGAAGCGTGGTTTAAAACTCCCTGAGCATTCCACACAAATTTATTCTAACATAAACAACGACAAGCAATACGATCAAATAGCGTTTCTTCCTGATTTAAAATCTAAAATTACAGCCCATGGTGTGTTTGATTTTGATAGTGCAATATTCCCAGATTTATGGCAAACAAGCACCTCAAATTTTAAAAAGTATGTGAAGTACTATGTCTCTGACCACAGACCAATGTGGATTGAGCTGGAGCTGTAACTACCTCAACGGAAGTCCTTTCCCTGCCCACCAAGGATGCAATTCAATTACCAGGCGTCCTGCTTTTACCATTGGGTCTGCATTGGCCAAGCTATCAGCCATTTCTAAAGTTGGCACATTGTAAATGGTAATGCCTCTTATCTCTCCATCATCACCAAAAGGGCCTGAAATATCAGCATAACCCAGTTCGTACATTTTTCCTAAATGCGCTAAATGAGCCGATTGAAGTTTACTAGCTTCTTCTTCAGATTGCGAACGATTTGGCCCAGATTTTAAAAAGGCAATAAAATATTGTTGCATTAAAGTGGTGTCTTTAGTTTTTTCATCGACGTAATCAAACACCTGAAAGCCTTTAGCTATAAGTTCTTCTTTTAATGCTTTGTTAGATTTTTCTATTGTTTCAAGAGGTTGTTCTGCGACTTCAACAGTGTCTTTCGTTTCCGTTTTGCATGCAATAATCGCCAAAAGAATTGCTAAACTAAAAATGACTTTTTTCATTGGTGCCAAGTATTATATGGTTGTTTACTTAATTGCGAATTATAATATTTTATGTTTCCTGTGACTTCTTCTCCTAGCCACTCTGGTTTTGTAAAGGTTTCATCTTCTGTTTGTAATTCCACTTCAGCAACTACTAAACCTTCATTATCTCCAAAAAATTCGTCGACTTCAAAAATATGATGGTTAACTTTAACTTCATAACGTATTTTATCAATAACTCCTTTCTCGCAAAACTCCAATAATGCATTTGCATCGTTTTTTGAAATCTCTTTTTCCCATTCAAAACGCGATAAACCATCATTAGATGAACGTCCTTTTACAGTTAAAATGCCTTTGTCGTCTTTAAGCCTTACTCTAACGGTTCGTTCAGGATCGCGATTTAAAAATCCTTGAATGATTCTATGTTTTTGATGGGCTTCGTCCTTAAAAGCCTCTGATATAACCAAAAATTTGCGTTCTATTTCTATCATGCTTACTTTCCGCGAAATCGGAAATCTCTTTATATTTATTGAAATCTCATAATTGAGATTCCTGCCTTTGCAGGAATGCTAAAAGACATTTAATGTCTAAATTTACGTTATGCAAAACGATTTACCAATAAGAAAAATTATTCATATCGATATGGACGCTTTTTATGCCTCTGTAGAGCAAATGGACAATCCTGAACTTAAAGGTAAACCACTCGCTGTTGGTGGAGGCGGAAAACGAGGTGTGATAAGTGCAGCCAGTTACGAAGCTAGGCAATTTGGTGTAAAAAGTGCTATGACAGGCAATTTAGCCATTAAACTTTGTCCACACCTCATATTTGTTCGCCCTCGGTTTGAACGCTATGCCGAAATTTCAAAACAAGTAAAAAAAATATTCCTTGATTACACCGATTTGGTAGAACCATTGTCCATGGACGAAGCCTATTTAGATGTCACACAAAACAAAAAAGGAAATCCGAGCGCAACACTTATTGCGAAAGAAATCAGACAACGTATTTTTGATGAAGTTGGGCTAACAGCTTCCGCAGGCATAAGCATTAATAAATTTGTGGCTAAAATAGCAAGCGATTACAACAAACCCAATGGACAAAAAACCGTTAATCCAGAAGAAGTCATTGCTTTTTTGGAGCAATTGGATATTAGGAAGTTTTATGGTGTTGGCAAAGTTACTGCTGAAAAGATGTACCAAAAAGGCATTTTTACTGGAAAAGACTTAAAAAGTAAAACACTAGACTATCTGGATGAGCATTTTGGGAAATCAGGACGATACTATTACTACATTGTTAGAGGGATTCATAACAGTGAAGTAAAACCTCATCGCATCCGGAAATCGTTAGCTGCTGAGCGTACCTTTTATGATAACCTAACAAGCGAAGTTTTTATGCTCGAAAAATTGGAGCATATTGCTGATGAAGTTGCTAAACGATTATCTAAAAGTAAAGTGGCTGGAAAAACCATTACCTTAAAAATTAAGTACAGTGATTTTACCTTGCAAACGCGAAGCAAAACCTTGCCTTATTATATAAGTGATAAAGCCATTATTTTAGAAACCGCAAAAGATTTATTGTATCAGGAAACGATGAAAGAATCTGTTAGATTGTTAGGTATTTCTCTCTCAAATTTAAACACCGAAACCAAGAAAAAACCAGAAGCTAAAAGCGTAAGTGTGCAGTTACAATTTGAGTTTTAGTAATTTGATTTTCTCATTAAAAAAGTCGAAATTCGTTTAACGTCTGATATAAACAATTAAAAAAGTTCATATCATAACATTGCCCACAATTTAAGAAATGCGAACACTCATCATAATTTTAGCTTTTATTGTAATCTCCTGTAAGGGACAAAACAAAGAGAATAACCAGACTGAAAAAACAATTTCTGAAAAAATAACAACATCGAAATTTGACTTGATTAAGTCTAAGAAACAAAAAGGACTATTGATTTTATTTCCTTGTTTTCCTTGTGATGCCAAAAACACATTTTCCGAATTTAAAATTTCAGAAATAAGTCTAAAAAATGGATTTTCAGTTTTAGCTATGAATTTGAATCAACATTTATTCCTAAACCAATCGGAAAAACAACAATTGGCTGAACAATTAGAAAAAATAGTATTAGAAAACAACCTATCTAAAGAAAATATTTTTATTGGTGGGTTTTCGAGTGGTGGAAATGTAAGCCTACTAATCAGTGATTTTCTTATTAAAAACAAAAGTAAAGTCCAGCCGAAAGGTGTTTTTGTAGTAGACTCGCCTATTGACCTTTTAGCACTTTATAAGACTGCTCAAAAAAACTTGAAAATGAAGTTTTCAGAACCATCAATTCAAGAAGCAACTTGGATAAAAAGTTTCTTTGATAAAGAATTCGGAAATCCGGAAAATGGAATTGAAAATTATGAGAAGTATTCGCCTTTTACTCTCGAAACACAGAACATCGAAAACTTAAAAAACCTTAAAAATCTAAACATCAGATTTTATACAGAACCTGATTTAAAATGGTGGCAAGAGAACAGAAAAAATGAATACCAAGACCTAAATGCTTATTATCTTAAAAAATTGTCAGACAAATTAAAAACTGAATTTGGAAATGAAAATATCGAACTCATAGAAACAGAAAACAAGGGTTATCGTGCAAATGGAGAAAGACATCCACATTCTTGGGCAATTGTAAACGAAAAAGATTTAATAGAATGGATGACGAAATAAATACTGTTGCCAACAACGGCTATAAGTAATTACTTGTTCCCGCCTACTTCTGAAAATCCTTACGGATTTTCAGTTTGGTGCGTACTTGCAAAGTTAATCGCTAAACCACGCAACTACTCATAGTCGAGACCGTTGGGATGTAATTGCCTGCGGCACGTAGAATCGCGTTTTCCAAACGCTTCCCTTCTACTAATTACATCCCAATGTCCACTGTTTGTTGCACCTCAACAATTTTATAGTATATTTGGTCGAGTCTACGTGAACTCCACACCAAACTACACACAACAAAGAACTGAGTTAAAAAACAAGCAATTTTAAGCTAATTTAGAAACAAAGTTTTTATCATAAGGCAAGCCACTTTTTGCTATTGCAAAAGCCTGTTTTAACAACTTATTTGCCACTGCAATC
>JAUIGO010000100.1 GCA_030429955.1 Bacteroidia bacterium | reverse complement strand
AGCATTTAGATGCATCTAAAATGGGTTATTTAGTAGTTGGTGATGCTGCTACTCAATTTGAAGCATTCAAAAACGCAGGCTTTGACGAAGTAATTCTTTTAGATAAGGATGCTAAAGAAGTTAAAGTATCTAACGTTAAAATGTAAATCAATTGTTAAGTTGATATTTAAAGGTGTGATGCAAATCACACCTTTTTTGTTTTTAAGCATTGTGTCATGCTTTACTTTAATTCTTAAATTAGCGCAAACACATCTTACATGATTAAATCTTGGTTTAAAAATATTGGCCCAGGACCATTGGTGGCAGCTGCTTTTATTGGGCCTGGAACCGTTACTTTATGTACACTTGCTGGTGTAAACTTTGGATATGCTTTGCTTTGGGCTATGGTATTGTCTATCATTGCCACTATTGTTTTGCAAGAAATGTCTGCGCGTTTAGGTATTATTTCACAGAAAGGATTATCTGAAATCATTAGAACCGAAATCAAAAGTCCATTATTAAAAGGCTTGTCTATTATTTTAATCCTATCTGCAATTGTAGTTGGTAATGCAGCCTATGAAGCTGGCAATATAAGTGGTGGTGTTTTAGGTTTAGAAGCTGTATTAGGTCAGCACTCCATGAATTTAGGTTCGTTTTCGCTGAATTATTTTAGTGTAGCTATTGGTTTGGTTGCTTTTGTTCTACTTTATATTGGAAATTACAAAGTATTGGAAAAGGCATTAGTTTCATTGGTTATATTGATGAGTATTGCCTTTATGGTAACAGCTATAATGACAAAACCCAATCTAGGCGATGTGTTTAAAGGTGTTTTGGTGCCTAAATTTCCTCAAGACAGCATTCTTACCATTATTGGATTGATAGGAACCACTGTAGTGCCTTATAATCTTTTTTTGCACGCATCGCTTGTGAAAGAAAAATGGAAAAATAAAAGCGATTTGAAATATGCCAGAAAAGATACTATCGTAGCCGTTGTTTTAGGCGGTATAGTATCTATGTGTATTATAATTTCTGCAGCAGCAGTACAAACTGCTGAGGTAAATAATGCAGCAGATTTGGCAAAAGGCTTAGAGCCATTGTTTGGAAGTTTTTCAAAATATTTTTTGGCTATTGGATTGTTTGCAGCTGGCATTACAAGTGCTATAACAGCGCCATTAGCAGCAGCTTTTGTGGCGACAGGTTGTTTGGGTTGGTCAACAAAAATGAATTCCATACGATTTAAAATGGTATGGATGTTTATTCTGATTGTTGGAGTAATATCCTCATCATCAGGAATAAAATCCATTGAAATCATAAAATTTGCTCAAGTAGCCAATGGTATTTTACTTCCTGTTATTGCTGGATTCCTCATTTGGATCATGAATAAGCATTCGGTTTTAGGAAGTTATAAAAACACGTTTAAACAGAATGTAATCAGTTTAATCATACTTGCGATAGCCATATTTTTAGGAGTAAAGAGTATTCTAAAAGTTTTTGAACTATTATAAATGAAGAACATTTCAATTGATATAAATGCAGATATTGGCGAAGGCATTGGCAACGAAGCCGATTTAATGCCTCTGTTGTCGTCTTGTAATATTGCTTGTGGTGGACATGCTGGCAACCTTGAAACCATGAATTGGTGTGTGGAGTTGGCCAAGAAACATCGAGTGAAAATTGGAGCACATCCTTCATTTCCAGATAAGGAAAATTTTGGCAGGCAAGTAATAGACATGTCTTGTTCAGCATTATATCAAACCGTAAAAAACCAGGTAAAAGCCTTAATGAATGTTGTGAGAGAGCAACATGCTGCTTTGCATCACGTAAAACCACATGGAGCGTTGTACAACTTAGCAGCGACTGATAAAAAAACTGCCGAAGTGATTGTTGAGGTTATGAAAAGCATTCATTTGCCTTTAAAACTTTATGTTCCTTATGGCTCTGTGATTTCTGAGCTAGCTATAAAAGAAAAAATTCCAATTACTTATGAAGTATTTGCCGATAGAAATTACAATGAAGATTTATCGCTCATATCAAGAGTAAAAGAAAACGCTATAATCAAAGATGTTAATGTGATGACAAGTCATATTCAAAATATGATTTTGCATAAAAAAGTAAAAACGATTAATGGAGTAGAAGTGCCTCTTGAAGCTGAGACAATTTGCGTGCATGGAGACAATCCAGAAGCCTTAAATTTGATTAAAAATTTACGTCAAAATCTAACTAATTCAGGAGTGAAAATTCAATGATGTTTTGAGTGAATTTGAACTAAAATATAAGCCCTATGGAGAACGTTCAATTTTAATTGAATGGCCTCAAATTATCTCTGAAAAAATACTTAATGATGTTGTTTTTTACAAAAGGAAACTTGAACATTACTCATTTAAAGAAAAAGTTTATGTAAAATCTGCATACAACTCAATATTAATAACTTATGACTACACTATAAATAATTTCTATGATGAAATTTTAACACTAAAAAGCGTTTATTCTGATGATTTTGATGGTGTAATTAGCGATTCAAAACTGTGGAAAATTCCAGTGTGTTATGACCTTGAATTTGGATTGGATTTAGAAGAAATATCTTTAAAAAACAATCTTGAAATTTCTAAGATTATCGAGTTGCACATCAAGATAAATTACCTCGTTTATTTTATAGGATTTTTACCTGGATTTTTATACTTGGGAGGACTTGAAAAACAACTCCATTTCCCAAGAAAAAATATACCACGACTTCATGTGAAAAAAGGATCAGTTGCCATAGGAGGATCTCAAACCGGAATTTACCCAAATGAAAGTCCTGGAGGTTGGAATATTATTGGAAGTACACCATTGAACTTTTTTGATGTTCACAATCAATCTCCTTGTTTTGCAAAATCAGGTGATAGAATTCAATTTGTACAAATCTCCAGAGAAGAGTTTGATAAAATAACGGCTCAAGTTGATAATGGAAATTATAAAATAGAAAGTGAGGTTATCAATGATTAAAGTGTTGCATCCTGGTTTTTATTCAACCATACAAGATTTAGGACGAAAAGATTTTCAACACCTTGGAGTTCCGTTGTCTGGAGTAATGGATGTTTATGCTGCAAAAATGTCTAATACTTTAATAGGAAACGATGAAAATTGTGCTGTAATGGAAATAACCATGATTGGACCAAAGCTTGAATTTTGCTGTGATAGTGTTGTTGCTATTACTGGAGCCAATCTTTCACCAAGGCTTAATAACTCTGATATTAGTAATAATTCGATTATTAATGTTGGTAAAGGCGATGTGCTGTCATTTGGAAAGCCAATTAATGGATTCAGAGCATATTTAGCAGTTTCTGAGGGTTTTCAAACTAAAATAGTTTTGAAAAGCAGAAGTATGTATCAAGGTATCACTAAAGTTTCAAGTATTAAAAAAGGTGATGAACTTAAAATTCAACCTAAAAACCATAAAAGCAAAACCTATGCAGTGATAAAATTAAGAAGTGATTACCTCAATGAAAATGTAATATCTGTTTATAAAGGAGCAGAGTTTGAGCGTTTAACCAATGCGCAAATGGATAAATTGTTCAATCAAGAGTTCACCATTTCAAAAGAAAATAACAGAATGGCTTATCAGTTAAATGAATTGATTTCTAATGAGCTAAATAGTATAATTACATCACTTGTATTGCCAGGAACCATTCAATTAACGCCTTCAGGTAAATTGATTGTTTTAATGCGAAATTGCCAAACAACAGGTGGTTATCCTAGGATTTTACAACTTTCAGAGTACGCTATTAACGTGCTAGCACAAAAAAAAGCAGGTGATAAAATAAAATTCAAACTAATAGATTATAAGTCGTGATTTGAAAGATTTTTCTTCATTTATAATTGTGATTTGTTTAACTTGGAGCATGTAAATTATAAATATTAATAAACCTCCCTGTATTATTAGCAAAAGTAATTACTAACCTAACCATAAAAATATGTCAACACCTAAAGGGATTATCACTCCAAAAGAAGCAAAGCAACTTAACGATGCATTTACAGAACGATGCGAATTAATTAGTAAAGAAATTACAAAACGGCCAGATAATAGATCTTCATGGTTTTCTCTTGACGATATTAAAGCCTATTTAAAATATGCTGAAAGTCAAGCAAAAGAACTTGG
>JAUIGO010000053.1 GCA_030429955.1 Bacteroidia bacterium | reverse complement strand
TCAACAGTGATAAGTTGCGTTACGTTGATTGAATTCCCAGCGGCATCAGTAACAGAATAGGTCCTTGTGATGACTTCAGGATTGGAGTTGCCATCCGAGACATCAGAGACATGCGCCACAGTAATGGTCCCAGCACAGTTATCGGCTTCATCAAAAACATCAGCGATATTCACAGCAGGCACATCAGCAGCACACTGCACATTGACAGCAGCTAGATTGGACGCTGTAGGATTGGTTGTGTCGTCAACAGTGATAAGTTGCGTTACATTGATTGAATTGCCAGCGGCATCAGTAACAGAATACGTTCTGGTGATGACTTCAGGATTGGAGTTGCCATCGGAGACATCAGATATGTGAGCCACAGTAATGGTCCCAGCACAATTATCGGCTTCATCAAAAACATCAGCGATATTCACAGCAGGCACATCAGCAGCACACTGTACATTGACAGCAGCTAGATTGGACGCTGTAGGAGGTAAGTTATCAACTACTGTTACAGTAGCTGTACAAGTATCACTTGTAGCATCTATATCAGTAACAGTTAGTACTACAGTATTAGATCCAATATCTGCACAAGTAAAGCTGGTAATGTCTGTATCAAAAGTAATTGTTGTACCAGTGCTTCCATTATTAACAGCATCTTCAGCGATAGTAATATTACCAGTAGCATCTAAGTAAACAGTAATATCTTGGCATGAAGCTGTTGCAACTAGTCTATTTTCAGTATTTATAGTAAATTCACTTTCAGAAGTTGGGACATCAAGAATCTTGACAATATTGAGAGAATTGAGTAAATTAAATTGCGAGTTTAATCCATCAAAATTACCAGTAAAAGCAAAATTGTTAGAATAACAAATGCTAATTAAATATAAAACAAGGATGTAATATTTTTTCATACACATAAATTTAATACTCCAATTCAGTAAGCTCAACTAATTACTAACTTTATCAGTAATTTGGGATTAATTATTATGCTCAAATATTCTTAGAGGGAATAAGTAAAAGTATAGTAAAACACAGATTGTTAAAAAATTACTCGCTCAATGGTAAAAAATAACTTTTAAAGGTTGATTATGAATAATTTAAAAACAAAAAAACCTCGCAAAGTGCAAGGTTTTTTAAAGTCAGTGTAGTTTGTTTTTTATTTACCCAACATCAACAATTCGTTACATACAACTTCAGTGATGTATCTTTTTTCGCCTTCTTTGGTTTCATAACTTCTAGAGGTTAACTTACCTTCAATAGCAACTTCTTTTCCTTTGGTAACATATTTCTCAATTATTTGAGCGGTTTTTCCCCAAGCCACTACATTGTGCCATTGTGTGTCTGTAACTTTTTCGCCTGCAGCATTTTTGTAACTTTCGTTAGTGGCAATTGCAAATTTTGCTAATGTTTTACCTGATTCAAGATTGATAATTTCTGGATCGTTTCCAAGGTTTCCAATCAACTGTACTTTGTTTCTGAGCGTGTTCATAATTTTAAATTTTAATGTTAAACAGTTAATACTATCGAGTTCTTATGTTTCGACAATGCAAAGATGTAACACCATCAAAATATTAGTCGGTTATTACGCATTTAAACTCGTTTGTAAATGTTTGTAGTCGTTTGTAAATGAATAAGGGTTTATATTTGCTAAGCTCGTAAGAATATTATAAATTAGATTTTATTTTAAAAAAAATTGGAATATTGCAATCTGAACTAAAAACTAATCGCCTTTTATTGCGAAATATCTTAGTAGATGACTATAAAGAATTATTTGAAATTAGATTTCATCCGGAAGTTTTAAAACATATTAAACGAGAAATCATTGATGATAAAACTGAATTAAAATCATTTATTTTAGATCGTATAAAAGATGTTGAAAATGGTAAAACATGTTATTGGGGAATTTCTGAATTGGGAAGTACGAAACTAATTGGGACTATTTGTTTATGGAATTTTAACGACACAAAAACCTTTGCAGAAATTGGCTATGAATTACATCCTAACTGTCATGGAAAAGGATTGATGAGTGAAGCTATGGAAACGGTTTTAAATTTTGGATTTGAAGATCTTCAGTTAAAAATAATTGAAGCTTTTACAAGTAAACATAATGAACCTTCAAAAGCGTTATTGAATAAGTTTGGTTTTTATTTAGAGCCAAATAGAATAGATGAAGGTTTTCCAAATAACATAATTTATAGAAAACAAAATGCTTAAACTTATAGGAATCCCTTATGACGCGAATTCTTCTTATCTGAGAGGTTCTGCACTTGCGCCAAAATATATAAGGTTGATGGACGAAGAAGGTTCAGCAAATAAGTATTGCGAACATGGCAACGAAATTGTTAAAGGAATAAACTACAAAGAATGTGGTGATATTGAATTCACCAAAATTGATGCAGCGTTTGCCTACAAAAAGATTAAAAAAACTATAAAAGGCGAACTAGAAGATGGAAGCAAATTAATAAGTTTTGGTGGTGATCATTCCATCTCATTTCCTGTTATTGAAGCCTTTTCTGAAACCTATTCAAAACTCAATGTGTTGCATCTTGATGCACATGCAGATTTGTATGATAATTTTGAAAACAATCCGTATTCTCATGCATCTCCTTTTGCAAGATTGTTAGAAAGAAATGCTTTGAATTCACTAACTCAAGTTGGAATTAGAACGTTTAACACACACCAAAAAGAACAAGCTCAGCGTTTTGGAGTTAAGGTCATTGAAATGAAAGATTTTAACACAGATTTTATCAATTCACTCGAAGCACCACTCTATATTTCATTGGATATTGATGTTCTTGATCCTGCTTTTGCTCCAGGAATTTCACACCATGAGCCAGGTGGAATGAGCACAAGACAGTTGATTGATATTATTCAACAAATTAATGTGTCAATTGTAGGAGCAGATATTGTAGAACTGAATCCAAAACGTGACGTGAATAATATGACAGCTATGGTAGCTTATAAACTCTTTAAAGAACTTGCATCAAAAATGATTGACTAATGAAAATATTTGCAGAAACCGAACGACTCATTTTAAGGGAATTATTACCAACAGATATTGAAGGTATGTTTGAATTGGACTCTAATCCAATTGTGCATAAATACTTAGGAAACAAGCCTGTAAAAACCAAACAGGAAACGGAGATAATTATTCAATCTATAATAGATCAATACAAAGATAGAGGTATTGGTCGTTGGGCAGCTATTGAAAAATCTTCTGGAGATTTTATAGGTTGGTCTGGATTAAAATTGAATACTGGTGAAAAGGATTCCTTAAACGGAAAACAAGATTTTTATGATATTGGTTACCGTTTTATGCCTCGATATTGGGGAAAAGGCTATGCAACCGAATCTGCTATAGCTGCATTAGATTATGGTTTTAAAGTAAAACAGTACAAAACCATTGTTGGAATTGCACTTATTGATAATGTTGCATCTAAGAAAGTCCTTCAAAAAATAGGATTGCAATATATAGAAGATTTTGACTGTGAAGGGACAAGAGCATCGTGGTATGAATTGAATATAAATAACTATAGGGAATTGCTAAAAATAAATTATAGAAAAAAATATTATCAGGAAAACAAGGAAAGACTTAATAAATTACTTAAAGAAAAGTATAAGAGTGATGAAAATTATAGAAAAAAAGTAAAAAAATATTACAGAGAAAAGTATAATGAAGATGACGAGTACAAAAAGAAAACCCTAAAAAAAGCAAAAAGGAGGTATCATGAAGATGAGGAGTACAGAAAAAAAACAATTGAAAGAGCAAAAGCGAGATACAAAAAAAATAAGTCATGAAAAAAGAATGTCCTGAATGTGGCGACAAAATAGTTGGTCGCATAGACAAAAAGTTCTGTAGTGATGCTTGCAGGAATTCTTATAACAACAGGGTAAATAAAGACAGCAAGAATTTAATACGTAACACAAACAACAGATTGCGTAAAAATTACAGGATTCTTGAAGCGCTAAATCCAGATCAAAAAACAAAAACTTCTAGAGCCAAGTTGATTGAAAAAGGTTTTGATTTTAATTATTTCACAAGTATCTACACAACCAAAGCAGGAGCTATTTATTACTTTGTTTATGATCAAGGTTATCTGCCTTTAGAAGGCGATTATTATGCGTTGGTGAAACGCGACAACTAACATAGCCTTTAAAAATGATTATTATCTGAATTAAAATACTTATCTTTAAGACATTGTGGATTGTTTAATGTAAAAGCTTTGCTTTATGTATTTAAAGTTCCATACTATTTTTTTAGTCTTTCTTTTCTCAATTACTTGTTGCTTTTCTCAACAAGCAGAAACTTCTGTTGTTAATGAATTAGCAAAAACAGTTTTTACAATACCTGAAGGTAAAATTACAATTTACACACCAAATTTTGTTACTAACGAAAAAATTTCTGGAAGTATTATCATCGAGCCAAATGGGAATTCAGAAAAAAACAGAGCAAAAAACAAAACTAAGTTACAAAACCATAAAGTGGATTTTGGAGGAGTGTCAACAACTTTGCAGGCATCACATTATAGTATATCAAAATCTCAACCATTTCCCATGGAATTGAAGTTGTTTGATGAAAAAAACAATCTAATCGCATCTTCAAAAATTCAGTTTCCTTCTAGCGTGAAAGAAAAAAGTTCATCACAATTTATTCCATCTTATATAGTAGCTGGAGAACCTGCAAAAATGATTGTTGCTAACAATGGAAGCTTAGCTTATAGTTACGTTTCAATCAATAATAAAGACACTGAAATATTAGCAGCATCAGAAACCACTGTGTTTTTCAAAACACCTTCAGACCTAAGTGGGAAAGCACCTTTTAACTATAAAAATGACAGCACTAATTTAGACGAAGAAGTGAATGTGTTGCAACTCAATCTTTCAGCAGGAAAACTAAATTTATCAAGAGGTGAAACGACAAAATTAAATATTGAAGTCTCTGGACTTGATGGTTTAGATGAAGAAGTACCAATAACAATTACTAATAAAAGTCCTTCAAACATTTCTTTAGAAGGTGGCAATAATCAAGAAATTAGTATTCAACCAGATGCTGATGTCTATCGAATTAATCAAACTATTAGAGCTACTCAAGGTGGAAGTTTTTCTGTTTCTGTAACCATTGAGCCACCTTCAGAAGATAATATCAGTGAGGGAAATGATGAGCCACTTTGCAACTGTTTTATAGACGGTTATAGTTATTTGATAAGCCCTGAAGCTTGTGCCGAACTTGGAGGCCAATGCCAACCAGATAATCCGGAAACTTTTGGCACTTCAAGAAGGGAACGCCTTGGCGATGCTGTTGGTAATTATAATTTCACTTTCCAAATGTTATTGAGTTATGCCGACGATATTGAAGACCGTAAAGACGCTATTAATGACCTTTGGGATAAATGGCGTCATGCCGAACACCTTAAGGATTCCCTGGATGGATTGCATGGAGAGTTGGTGGCCATAGACAAAGTTTTGGAAAATGTACCTAGCACTTACAACGAAAAATTCAAAAAAATAATTGATTCGCTACAAAACCTGCAAAAGAAACTTCCAAATCCAATAGACGCTCAAGCATTGCAAAAAGCAGTTAATGATGCCCAAGCCAGGGTTGAAGCCTGCAAAAAGCGCATGGAAGACCTTCAAAAGCAAAAAGAGGAACTTGAAGAACAACTCAAAAAAGACAAAGAAGACCTGATAAAAGATTTAGAGTACTTAAAAAATTATTTAGACGATTTTAACATTGAAGTAACCTACAGTTTTGACGAAGATGGCAAGCTCAGCTATGATGAAGACTGGAGCAATATGTACAAATACGACAGGGAACGCTTGGAAAATGAAGGCGATTTGCCAAGTGGGTTGAAAAGCGAGCTTTACAAAAAACGCAAACAATACAATGAAAAAGTAAAAAAATTAAAGGCACTACCAGAAGCAATTGAAGCAGCCCAAAAAGACTGCGATGATCTAGCTGACGACCTTGAAAAAGCCAAACAAGCCAAAGCAACAAGTGATTTGGTGGCAGCAACAGAGCTTCAGGTAGAAGACCTTTGTGCACAGATACGACGCATACTTGGAAGGTTATGGCATTGGTGTGCAGACAATCCAGACTATTGTACTACAAGCGATGTGGACAAAATACGTGCACAATGCCCTAAAACACTTGAAGAACTAAAAGCATTTTGGAACGATTTTGATGCCTTGCTAAAAAAGAAAAAAGGCTTTGAAGACAGTATAGCCAAAAATGCCAAAGTAGCCCAAGATGAGATAGATAAGATTAAGGATGATATTTCCGATTTAAATAATGAAATTGCAGCATTGAAAGAACAAAAACGCAAAAAACAACAAGAAGATTTAGAGCGTAAAAAACAGGCAGCCGCAGCCGCAGCAACTGAAGCAGCCGAAGCCAAAGCAGCAGCAGATAAAAGAAAAAAGCAACGCGAAAAACAGAAAAAGGAGGATGATAAAATTAAAGACCTCATTAAAAAAGCCAAAAGTAGTGAAGCTGGAGATGACGCTTTTAAAGGTTTATTAAAAGGTACTGGTTTAAATTTACTGGATGAGGTTTCGGGTAAAAGCAAATTGGGCACCATCATTGGTGGCTTGCTCGCTGCCAAAGATGTACCTAAATGTACCTGCCCAATCTTAAAAGCTTTAAGAGATGCCATTGCTGCTAGAAACCGAAAGGAAAATTCCACAATTTCATTGTATGTGGATGCTTACTTGATAGAATGGAACAAATGTGCCAATTTACCAGCCATTAGTAGTGTGCCTGTTGGAAGCGCTGAATTAACAAAAGCCATAAAAGGGATGACAGATGCACAAGCAGAAAAGGCTCTTAAAGCATTAAATCAAGCCGTAAGAGTTCAATGTAAATAAACTTTACTTCCAGTTATGACCTTTTAGCTTAAGAGCTGCTTTTAAAATATCTTTTTGGCTAATTTGACCAACTAATTTTCCGTTTTCTACAATAGGAAAACGTCGTCTTTTAGATTCTAAAAACTTGTTGGCAGCGTCAAATACATTCATATTGCCATCAATAGTTTCTACATTTTTTACCATATGTTCTTTAACCGAACAATCGCTTAAAGGCATATTGTAATATCTACTATCGCTTACTTGTTTAATACAATCACCTTCAGATATAATACCAATTAATTCATTATTATCGTTTACAACAGGGCCTCCAGAAATCTTATTTTTTATTAACGCATCTATCACTTCCTCTACAGATTGATCAGGTCTAAACGTAATTAAATTTGTAGTCATATATTGTCTAACTGTAATAAGTTCAGTATTAATTGTATTTTGTTGGTCACGTCTTGGACCTTGAAAACTCTTAATTGCCATAATGTTTTGTTTTAGTTGTTATTTACAAGGTACTTAATTTTAAATCTTAAACCTAAAATATTCTAATACTTAGCGTTTTGTTAGTATTGTTTAATGAAAAATTTAACAATTAAAATTATTGGTTGGAACTCAAAAAATAAATTAGCTTTTTATTAGGGTGAAAAGTGTCTAATTTTTTTAGATTTGCCACTCGAATAAATAATATTTTAGGAATGAAGAAGTTAGTTGGATTATTAGTAATTGTTTTTGCAATGCAAGCCAATGCACAAAGCAATAATGTATTGTTATCGCATTTTGAAGCTTATTACAAACAAATGAAAAAACAAGGAGATGTTCAAGGTGTTATAGATGCTTTAACACATTTAAACGTTCTAGCTCCTAATCAAAGCAGGCTTGATACTTTGGCAGTTCTTTACATGAATGAAGGCAGACATATTGAAGCGTTAAACACTATTGGTATTGAGAAAAATGCAAGTGATAGCGATATGGCTGTTGAGGTTAAGGCAGTTTCATTACACGCTTTAAATCAGCCAAAAAGAGCTTTGGAGCAGTATGAAGAGTTATTTAGACGCAGTCCTAACCCAATGATTGCCTATGAGTTAGCTGATTTAAAGATACAATTGGATGACTTGTCAGGAGCTAACCTCAATATAACTTATGGTATTGCTAATTCAAAAGAAGATATCATGCGCACTTTTTACGAAGCGCAACAGCCTTACCAAGTGAAAATGAAAGCTGCCTTTTTATATTTGAAAGCGTTGGCTAAGTTTAAAGAGAACATTGAAACTAATATTGATCCAGCAATTGCTATCTTAGATGAAGCCTTAGCCATTGAACCAAACTTTAATTTGGCTGTCATTAGCAAAAACGCTTTAACAGCTAGAAAAGCTGAGCCAAAGAAAGATTAATTATTTTAGTTTTTCTACAAAGTCAAAATCTCCAAAATCTATGACTATATTGTTTCTAATAGCTTGGTAGCCTTTAGAGTCATCATTGAGCATATTTTGCAATTTTGTTTTAAACTCAGTAATATATTCAGTTGATAATTCAATGCGTTGTTGGTCTGTAAATCTATTTTTCTGAGTTTCAATTTTATAGTCTATAGCTTGTGTTAAAGTGAGTAATGTTGTTGGGAAGTCAAAATAAATAAGCTCAGGGCTGCTGATGTTTAAACGTTTTGCAGTTCTATAGTCTTTAGCTCTTTTTTCAGGATCAATAACAATTTCTAATTTTTCTACTTTATAATCTTTATTTTCTATTTCTGATATGATTTCTATAATCCTATTGTCATAAAATTCTTCAAGCGTTTTAGGGATGTAGACAAAAAACTTTATGTTTTCAGGATTTTTTTGCCCTTTTCTTAAGGCTCTTACAACAGGAGCTAAGTAGTTGGTTAAATAACCATAGGCCAAGGCATAAGGTAAAGATAAGCGTTCTTGTTCTAAATTTTTATCCAATCTATTAATGACCCAACTACCAAGCATTGGTATTCCAGCATACATTAGGCCTAGTAATACAAGTGCTGGCTCAAAGTTTATATCTGAATAAAAAAGCCATAGAATAGAGACAACAATACTTAAAATAAGTATTGCAATTGAAACAATATTGAACAGTTTCTTAATAAAGTTTATTCGTTTAAAAGCCATTGCTAAAAATTGAAGAATTAAATTACTAAAAAAATCTATTCGAAAACTAAAAGTATAAAAAAAGCAGCTCAACGAGCTGCTTTTTTATTATAATGAATTAGGTAATTACCAAATTCTAACACGTTTTTCAGGAGCTAAATACATCGCATCACCTTCTTTAATATCAAATGCTTCATAAAAAGCATCGATATTTTTTAGAGGTTGAGTAGCTCTATAAATTCCTGGAGAATGTGGATCTGTTTTAATCTGAGTTCTTAAAGCATCATCTCTGGTTAAAGTTCTCCAAACAGTTGCCCAAGACATAAAGAAACGTTGCTCAGCTGTAAATCCGTCAATATCTTCTGGTCTTCCATTTTCCTCAAAGAATAGCTGTAAACCATCATAAGCGCCAAGTACACCACCAAGGTCGCCAATATTTTCGCCTAAAGTAAATTTACCGTTAATGAATACACTATCCATTACTTCAATAGCACTGTATTGTTCAGCTAAGGCGTTTCCTCTTTTTTCAAATTCGGCTAAATCTTCTGGAGTCCACCAGTTGTTTACATTTCCATCACCATCAAAACGTGCTCCAGAATCGTCAAAAGCATGTGAAATTTCATGACCAATAACGGCTCCAATACCACCATAATTCACAGCTTCATCTGCAGTATAGTTGTAAAATGGAGGTTGTAAAATAGCGGCAGGAAATACAATTTCATTGTTTAATGGATTAAAATATGCATTTACAGTTTGTGGTGACATTCCCCATTCTTTCTTGTCAACAGGTTGTCCAATTTCAGAGATGTTTTTATCCAAAGCCCATTTGCCAACAGCTAGCATATTTTCTGCATAGCTATTGCCTTCTTCAACCATCATTTTTGAGTAATCTTCCCATTCGTCTGGATAAGCAATTTTTACTGTGAATTTGTCTAATTTTTCAATAGCCTTAGCTTTAGTGTCTTCACTCATCCAATCTAAAACCTTGATTCTGTTTTGAAAAGCTTTAATCACGTTGGCAATCATTTTTTCGGCTTTTTCTTTAGCTTCTGGTGGAAATTTTGCTTCAACATATAGTTTTCCTATAGCTTCGCCAACTGAGCCATCAACAGTACCTAAAGCGCGTTCTTCTGCTGGGCGCATTTGTTTAGAACCATTAAGGGTCTTGCTATAAAATTCCCAATTGGCTTTTTCAATTTCTGTAGTTAAAAAACCAGCTGCACCATCAATGGTACTCCAAGTCATTAAGGTTTTTATATCTTCAATAGGTGTCGTTTTTAAAAAGTTGTTCAGTGCAGCCATATACTTTGGTTGCATTACTAATAATGTGTCAACTTGTTGTGTAACTCCCATATCAGCTATGAACTTATTCCAGTCTATTGCAGGCGTTATTTCTTGTAATTGTGAAACTGAACGAGGATTGTTAAAGTTTCTGATGTCTCTACTTTCAACTTTATCTAATCTAGGTTCTGCAAGTTGAGTTTCTAATTTTAAAACCAATTCAGCTGCGCTACGAGCTGCAGCTTCATCATACTCTATAAATTGGAACATTCTTGCAATATGATCTTTATACTGACCTCTAATTTCTTTTGATTTACTGTCTTGATCTAAGTAGTAATCACGTTGCAAGCCTAAACCTCCAGGGAAAACCCAAGCTGTATTCATGCTACTGTCATTTAAATCTGGATTGGCACCAATACCAGCAAATGGAGCAGAAACACCAACTGTTTTAGCGTAAACAGTTTGCATATCATTCAAGTTATTGATGCTGTTTATGGCATTCAATAAAGGTTTGATAGGTTCAATGCCTGCTTCGTTACGAGCAACAGTGTCTAATTCAGATTCAAAAATAAGCAATGCCTTTTTCTGGTCAGAGCCTTCTTCGTACTTTCCTAACTCTTTTGATGTGTTTAAAATTTCTAATACATCTGCTCTGGTAGATTTTCTTAAAACACCAAATCCGCCCCAACGAGATTCATCATCTGGAATGGTATTGTTTTTTACCCAATTTCCGTTTACATAGCTGTAAAAGTCATCTTTTGGGTTTACTGATGTATCCATGTTTTCCAGAATTATTCCGGGAATTTTTTCAACTTCAGCCACATCTTTCTTTGCATCTTCTTTGCAAGCCATAAGCCCTAAAAAGGCACAACAACCTGCAAACAATAATTTAGTTTGATTGATTTTCATTTTTGTTATAGTATTTATTTTGTACAATTTACTCATTATTTAGAAGCCTCAAAACAAAATTTGTTACATCTTAACAAAAAAATATTTTTTTGAGATTCAATATCTAATATGGCTTTTCAATGTTTTGAGATTCTTTTTCAAATTTCTTGTTCATTTGAAAAACCAGATTGGTGTAAGATATAAGTACATCTTTAATGGCAATTAAAAGATCCTCTTTTTTTGCAGAGCTTAATGATGCCAAGCCTTCTAGTTTTAAAAACACAGTTTCAATTACGGTTAGTCTTACTTGTATGGCTGGTGTATTAAGTGATTCTGGAAGTTCGTTTTTTAAATCAGATAAGAAACCTACTAAAATAGCCTTGTCGTCCCTAAAAAAAGATAAATCGCCAGTTTTTAACACCTCTATTTTGTCTGACAATTCATTGAATTTTTGCCAATTTCTTGTTTTGTTTTCTGAAAGGTTGCTCAATGCATATTCTGTATACCTTATTTTGGAAATGTCACTGGCTGTTATTTTTGTGCTGTCAATGTTAATAGTGTTTTCATTGTTGAAGGCTTCTTGCTTGGAGCTATTATTGCAACTCAAAATAAAAAGAACCATTGACGAAAGCGCAAAAATTTTAAGAATCTTATCCATATAAGCCATTGCATTCAAACTTTATTAGTTGCAAATATATTGTTTACGCTTTCTTTTCAAACTATATTATGTAAAAGTTTAAGCTATTTTTAAGATAAAAATATGGTGATAACTATAAAATCTTGTTATTTTTGAAACAATAAATTTCTACATCATAAATGGGTTCTAAAACGTTAATAATTGGAGCATGTGGTCAAATTGGTTCTGAATTGACCAATAGGTTAAGATCAGAATTAGGTATTGAAAATGTAATAGCAAGTGACATCAGAGAGAGTAATTTAGAACTGGTAAACTCTGGTCCTTTTGAAATTATTGATGCTAAGAGCTACACTGAAATTAAAAATTGTATACAAAAGCACAATGTTGGTACCGTTTATTTAATGGCTGCGTTGTTAAGTGCAACAGGAGAAAAATTTCCTGAGAAGGCATGGGATTTGAATATGTCTTCTTTATTGAATGTTCTTAATCTAGCTAAAGAAAAAATTATAAGCAAAGTGTTTTGGCCATCAAGCATTGCTGTTTTTGGGCCAACTACACCAAAGCAAAATACACCTCAAAGAACCATAATGGAGCCAACCACAGTTTATGGCATAACCAAACAAGTTGGAGAGCGTTGGTGTGAATATTATTTCAACAATTATGGAGTTGATGTAAGAAGTATTAGATATCCAGGAATTATAAGTTGGAAGACCTTGCCTGGTGGTGGTACAACAGATTATGCTATTGATATTTTTCACAAAGCTATAAATGAAGGGCATTATGATTGTTTTTTAACCGAAGACACAGCTTTGCCAATGATGTTTATGGATGATGCAGTAAAGGCTACTCTAGATATTATGAATGCTGATGCTAATGCCGTAAAAATTAGGTCATCCTATAATCTTGCCGCTATAAGTTTTACACCAAAGGAATTAGCAAACGAAATTACAAAGCAAATTCCAGATTTTACTATTAATTATGAACCAGATTTCAGGCAAAAAATCGCTGATTCTTGGCCAAACTCCATTGATGATACTGCCGCAAGACAAGATTGGAAATGGAAGCATGTATTTGACTTACAAACAATGACCAACGAAATGCTTCAGCAACTAGGAAAACCTACTATCTCTTAATTGTTAAGAGCTAAAGTTATAATTGGTAAAAACTAGCATTAACTTTTGTTGATTTTCGTATCAAATAGTTTTAAGTACTTAGTTTTAAAATAAAAGATTGAGTTAGAAACCATACTTTACTTGATTCCGAAATTATGTAACTCCAAGAACAGAATGATTTATTTCGCTTTGTTAATTTACGTTTAGTTTCAGTTTTTCTTTTAGGGCACAGGCTGTTTTTGTTATTGCAAGACCGCCTTTTTCTGTGCATTTAACACAAGTAGGCATTTGTTTGCTAACAGACGATACTGTTTCAATAACTTCGTCTAAAGGAATAAGTGCATTGTATCCAGCGCAAGCCATTGTTGCAGAAGAAAGCGCATTTACAGCTGCACTTACATTTTTTCCTAAGCAAGGTGCTTCAACACGATCTGCAATAGGATCGCATATCAATCCGATCATGTTTTGTATAGCCATGGAGGCTGCATCAATAGCTTGTTTTGCAGTTCCACCAAAAAGTTGCACTATTCCAGCAGCAGCCATACCAGCTGATGCTCCACACTCTACTTGACAACCATGTTCTTCAGCAGAAAAACCTGGGCCTTTTGCAAAGTATGCACCTACAATTCCGGCAGAAAAATAAGCTTGAATTAGTTCTTCATGAGTACTGCCAATATCATCTGCTACAGCTCTAAAAACACCACCTACAACTCCGCAGGAGCCAGCTGTTGGGTTGGCTACAACAACTTCCATAGCACTTTTAGATTCCATTATGGCAGAAACATTTGAAATGATATTGTTTACAATAGAATTTTCAAGAATTTGTTTTTTCTTTTCTGCCCTTTCAATTAAATGTGATTGTTGTGGCAAAATCCTATCTTCATAATTCGTTCCTTTTAAGCCTGTTTTTATACTTTTTTCAATAATATTAACAACACGATTCATTTTATCAATAACATCAATTTTGTTTAATCCGCTTTGATGTGTTTCATATAGTAAACCTAAAGTGCCTAAATCAAGATCTTGATTATCTGCGTATGTCAAAAGGGAATCTATATCTGCGAAAGGCAGCTCTATTTCATTGCCTAAAATTATTGGTAAAACGGGTTTTGTTATGAAAACTTCATCACAAAGCAATGTGTTTGTAATTCTTTTTAGGGTATCATTTGAAATCTTTTTTGAAAATTTCAAATTAATTAATCGTTGGTTTTTCTGGTATGATTCTAAAACTAATCTGCATTCAGGAAACATAAGTTTTATTTCATCTATGTGAATATCAACTTTAACATTTATAAGAACCAATTCATAAAAGCCTCCATTTATCTGAACCTCAAACCCATTTATTTCTTTAATTTCAAAAGAACCACCACCAATCGATACCGCTATTACATTTATTTTTTTTCCTTGTTCTCCTTCTAATTTAAGTCTAAAGGTGTTAACATGATTTGTTTGAAAACTATTAACTTCGTAGAGTATTGAAATGCCTCTTTCGGCAGCAACTTGTTCAGTGTTTTTCATCCTGTCATCAGTCATTTCTAAGCCTAACAAACCACCATCAATACCAATGGTTGTTCCTTGTTCTCTGTAGTTTGGAGCCCAAGCACCATCTTTGTCAAAATCAATGATAGCCTTTTTTAGAGGTTCATTTAAAATATCCATGCATATTTTGGCAGCACGCCAAGATGCGGCCGTGTGAGAGCTGGAAGGACCACGCATAATAGGTCCAATAACATCGTTAAAAATACTTGGATTTTTTCCCATAATTTCTCGTTTCTGTAATGGTAAGTAATTTAGTGAATTGTAATGGTTTTAAATAAAAAACAGAATAAAAAGATAATTTATCCTTAACAGGTTCTATTGGATACAGTGCCTTAAAGCTATAATTGTATTGTTTTGAAGATATTCGCACGACGGAAAGCGTTGCTTTATGAAAGCAGTTTAATTATAAATTAGATTGTGATTTACACCGTGTAACTCCTTTTGATTTTGGCATTGATAGCATCACTTCTGAATTTACGATTACACATTTTGATATTGAGAAGGTTGATTTTATAAGTGGAGCTACACATATAGCCCTGAATTATAGTGAGCTGTACATTTTGAGCGTTAGGTAATGATTTGGGTTTGTGATTTTAGATTATTTTTAGGTATAGGTTTTACTTTTTAAATTTAAAAAATCACAAATCTAAACTTCTGTTAAACAAAATCAATAGTTGTTAAAATTTTGTAACTTCGCAATAAGTATGAAACAAGTATTCCATAAAATAATGTCTTTAGCAATGGCTTTTGTAGTGTTATTCTCTACAATGTCATTTACTATGAATATGCATTATTGTGGTGATACTTTAGTAGAAACGGCTATTTTCAATAAAGCCAAAGGATGCGGAATGGAAATGGAAAAACCTTCTACTGAAGGATGTTCTATTACCAAGAAAAATTGTTGCGATGATAAACAATTAGCAATTGAAGGTCAAGACGAACTACAACTGCAAGTTGACAAAATTACGTTTGAGCAACAAGTATTTCTTGCTTCTTTCGTATATACTTACGTAAACCTTTTTGAGGGTTTAGAAAATAATGTGTCTTCTTACGAAGAATACAAACCACCACTCGTCGTCAGGCAAATCTTCAAGATTGACGAGACCTATTTAATTTGATTTTTAAACAATTGACTGTGTTATCTTATGGCTTTATGCTATGTGGATAATTTGTTGTATTCGGTGTTGTCATAACACCAATTTCTAACTGTTTAATTATCAAAACCAATGCTAAATAAAAGCATCAAATTTTTAATAGAAAATAAACTCGTAGCAGTTTTATTACTCGTCCTTTTTGTTGGATGGGGAACAGTAAATGCACCTTTTAATTGGGACACAGGATTTTTGCCAAGTAATCCAGTTGCTGTAGATGCAATTCCAGATATTGGAGAAAACCAACAAATAGTATTTACTAAATGGGATGGTCGTTCACCACAAGATATTGAAGACCAAATTACCTATCCATTAACCACATCCTTATTAGGTATTCCTGGAGTAAAAACCATTCGTAGTTCGTCTATGTTTGGCTTTTCAAGTATCTATATCATTTTTGAAGAAGACATAGAATTTTACTGGAGTAGAAGCCGCATTCTCGAAAAACTAAACTCATTACCAAGTGGTTTATTACCTGATGGTGTTAATCCTGCTTTGGGTCCAGATGCAACAGGATTAGGACAAATATTTTGGTACACTCTTGAAGGACGTGATGAAAACGGAAACGTTACTGGTGGTTGGGATTTACAGGAACTACGAAGTATTCAAGATTACTACGTAAAATATGCGCTATCCTCTGCGAGTGGTGTTTCAGAAGTCGCTTCCATAGGTGGTTATGTTCAAGAATACCAAGTTGATGTAAATCCAGAATTGATGCGTCAATATAATATTGGATTACATCACGTTGTAAAAGCAGTTAAGGAAAGTAATAAAGACATTGGAGCACAAACATTAGAGATTAATCAAGCAGAATATTTAGTGCGTGGATTGGGTTATGTAAAATCCATTGAAGATATAGAAAATGCCGTAGTTACGTCTGAAGATTATACAGCAATACGAATTAAAGACATCGGAAAAGTATCATTAGGTCCTGCAACCAGACGTGGTATTTTAGATAAAGAAGGTGCAGAAGTTGTAGGTGCTGTTGTAGTGGCGCGTTATGGCGCAAACCCAATGGAAGTAATCAATAATGTAAAAGAGAAAATTAACGAATTAACTGCAGGATTGCCTTCCAAAGTATTAGCAGATGGAAGAACATCACAAGTTACCATAGTGCCATTTTACGATAGAACAGAATTGATTCAAGAAACGTTAGGTACACTCAATGAAGCCTTAACATTAGAGATACTAATTACCATTTTGGTCATTATCATTATGGTATTCAATCTTCGAGCATCTGTACTTATATCTGGACTACTACCAGTTGCGGTTTTAATGGTTTTTATAGCTATGAAGTTCTTTGGAGTCGATGCAAACATTGTCGCTTTATCAGGTATAGCAATTGCTATTGGAACAATGGTCGATGTTGGTGTCATACTTTCAGAAAACATTATAAGGCATTTGGATGAAGATGATGGAACACAATCCATTAATACAGTAGTTTATAATGCCACAGCAGAAGTTTCAGGCGCTATTGTTACCGCAGTAATGACAACAATAATCAGTTTCATTCCTGTATTTACTATGATTGGTGCAGAAGGAAAATTATTTAGACCATTAGCCTTTACAAAAACCTTTGCCTTAACAGCATCCATTATTGTAGCGTTATTTTTAATCCCGCCATTTGCAGCATTTTTATTCAGAAAGAAAAGCATTAAAAACACTTTTAAATATGTTTTAAATGGTGTTTTAATAGCTTTAGGTATTGCAACGATAATCTACGGTTATTGGTTAGGGTTAATATTGATATTTTTTGGGGTTATAAATTTTCATAGACAATTCAATTTTCTTCCCTTTGGGAAGATGCCGAAGGCAGATGGGCTTATTTCAGCATCTGCGATAGTATTCCTGTTAGCCGAATATTGGAGACCATTAGGCGTTGATAAAAGCATCTTTTGGAATCTCATTTTTGTAAGTGTAATTTGTTTTGGTTTATTGGGTGTTTTCTCACTATTCATCAAATATTACACGCGTATTTTAAGGTGGTGTTTAGAAAATAAATTGTTGTTTTTATCTCTTCCTACTGCGATTGTTATTGCAGGATTTTTCATTATGAAGAATACAGGCAAAGAGTTTATGCCATCCTTAAATGAAGGCTCATTTCTACTAATGCCAACCTCAATGCCTCATTCTGGCGTAGAAGAAAACAAACGAGTTTTACAGCAATTGGATATGGCTGTCGCCAGTATTCCAGAAATTGAAACGGTAGTTGGTAAGTCAGGAAGAACAGAATCAGCTTTAGACCCAGCACCATTATCAATGTATGAGAACATCATTCAGTATAAGCCAGAATATATGCTGAATGCAGATGGAGAAAGACAACGTTACAAAGTAAACGAGGAAGGTGCGTATATATTAAAAAACGGATTGTCATTGCGAGCGGAACAACGTGAAGCGTGGCAATCTCTCAATGCAAAAGAACAACTCATTCCAGATAATGATGGTGAATACTATCGTAATTGGCGACCAGAGATACAGTCACCAGATGATATTTGGAATGAAATTGTAAGAGTTACCAAATTACCAGGTGTTACGTCAGCACCAAAACTACAACCCATTGAAACCCGATTGGTGATGCTTCAAACAGGAATGCGTGCCCCTATGGGAATAAAGGTAAAAGGACAAGACTTAAAACAAATTGAAGCATTTGGCGTCCAATTAGAAAACATTATCAAGGAAGCAGAAGGTGTTAAAAAGGAAGCTGTTTTTGCAGACCGTATCGTTGGTAAACCCTATTTGTTAATTGATATTGATAGAGAGAAAATTGCACGTTATGGAATTTCTATACAAGATGTTCAGGATGTATTAAAAGTCGCAGTTGGTGGTATGGTATTAACACAAACGGTTGAAGGTCGTGAGCGATATGGTGTTCGTGTGCGATACCCAAGAGAATTAAGAGCAAACCCAACGGACTTACAACAAATTTATGTGCCAGTTGAAAAAGGCAGTCCTGTTCCATTAAGCGAATTGGCAAGCATTCGCTACGAACAAGGTCCACAAGTCATTAAAAGTGAAGACACCTTTTTAGTAGGTTATGTCTTGTTTGATAAATTAGATGGTTTTGCAGAAGTAAGCGTTGTTGAAAATGCACAAGCATTGATTCAAGAAAAGATAGATTCTGGTGAGCTAATAGTACCAAAAGGCATCAACTATGCATTCACAGGAACGTATGAAAATCAATTACGAGCAGAAAAAACACTATCTGTTGTTGTACCATTAGCATTGGCAATCATCTTTTTAATACTGTATTTCCAATTCCGTTCCGTTGGTACATCATTAATGGTGTTTACAGGTATTGCAGTAGCGTTTGCTGGTGGATTTGTAATGATATGGCTCTATGGTCAAGATTGGTTTTTAAACTTCAATTTCTTTGGCGAAAATCTGCGTGATTTATTCCAGATGCACCCAATTAATTTAAGTGTAGCGGTTTGGGTTGGGTTTATAGCCTTATTTGGAATTGCAACAGATGATGGTGTAGTAATGGCAACGTATTTAACGCAAACTTTTGATAGAAATACACCAGAGAATAAAAAGGAAATTAGAGCAACCATAGTGGAAGCAGGAGAAAAACGAATCAGACCCTGTTTAATGACTACAGCAACAACCATTTTAGCACTCTTGCCTGTATTAACCTCTACAGGACGAGGAAGCGATATTATGATTCCAATGGCCATACCAAGTTTTGGCGGAATGCTCATAGCCTTAATAACCCTATTTGTAGTGCCAGTATTGTACAGCTGGAAATCCGAAGTTCAACTTAAAAGAGCAACAAAATGAAATACATAAAAATCAATTTAAAAACGGTCTTTGTTCTTTGTGCTTTATGCTTCGTGTTTTCTGCGCAAAGTCAAGAGTTAGAAACGCTTATTGATGTAGCATTAAATAACAATCCAGAAATTCAAAAATTTGAATTGCAATACAAAAGAGCTTCTGAAAAAGTAAATGAAGTCAATACCATTCCCAATACCGAATTTGGTGTAGGTTACTTTGTGAGCGAACCAGAAACACGAACAGGAGCGCAACGTTTTAAAGTATCTGCCAAACAAATGTTACCGTGGTTTGGAACAATTACTTCACGAGAAAATTATGTGAGTTCATTAGCTGATGCCAAGTATGAAGACATTGTTATTGCAAAGCGAAAATTGATGGCTTCTGTATCACAATCCTATTATAATTTATATGCCAATAAAGAGAAGCAAAAGGTGCTAACAGAAAACATTAAACTACTGGAAAACTATGAGACATTAGCACTAACCTCTGTTGAGGTTGGTAAAGCATCTGCTGTAGATGTGTTGCGATTGCAAATGCGTCAAAATGAAATGCAACAACTAAAAGACGTGTTACATCAACAATTTTTAGCAGAACAAACTAATTTTAATAAGCTTTTGAACAGAGAAAATGATGTTACTGTTACTGTGGTAGATAGTTTAATGATGCCTTTAGAAAGTTTTGAAATTAATTCTGAAAATTTAGCATTACATCCCGAATTGTTAAAGTATGATAAACTATATCAATCCATAGAACAATCAGAATTACTAAACCAAAAAGAAAGCAGTCCAATGATTGGTTTTGGATTAGACTATATCAATGTTTCTGAAAGACCAAATATGGATTTTAGTGATAATGGAAAAGATATTATAATGCCAATGGTTTCGGTGTCCATCCCAATTTTTAATAAAAAATATAAATCTCAAACCAGACAGAATGAGTTGGAACAGCAAGAAATAACAGCTCAAAAACAAGAACGCTTAAACACTTTGGAAACGCTTTTAAGTAAAGCGATTAATGAACGTATTTCTGCAAGAATAAGTTATGCTACGCAAACCAAGAATTTAAAACAAGCCAAAGATGCCGAAGGTATTCTTATTAAAAGCTACGAAACAGGAACGATTGATTTTAATGATGTTCTGGATATTCAAGAACTACAATTAAAGTTTCAAATGAACCAAATAGAATCCATCAGAACTTATTATGTTCAATCAACGATTATTAATTATTTAACACAGTAATAATGAAACATACATATAATATAACAGGAATGACCTGCAATAACTGTAAGGCTTCCGTAGAAAAATATTTAAGTGACATAGACCACGTATCAGAGGTGTCTGTAAATCTTGAAAAGGGTGAAGCAGAAGTTATTATGGACAAGCATATTTCAACTGATATATTACAAAAAGCATTGCCAGAAAAGTATAGCTTATCCGAAAAGAAAGAGAAGAATGTGTTTGCATCTTCCAATATGTCGGAAATGCCAATGGAGGAAGAAAAAAGCAAATTGCAACAATTAAAACCTCTATTGCTTATTATTTTTTATATCGCTTCAGCGAGTACTTTACTTCACTATAAAAATTGGTCTTGGAATGATTTTATGCTCGATTTTATGGGCTTGTTCTATATCATGTTCAGCTTCTTTAAGATGTTGGATTTAAAAGGTTTTCCAGAGTCCTTCAGTATGTACGACCCTTTGGCAAAACGTCTCCCAATTTACGGTAAAATATACCCATTTATTGAAACTGCTTTAGGCATAATGTTCCTAATGCGGCTCGAAGTCAACATTGCGCTTATCATCACCCTTGTTGTTTTAGGGATTACCACAATTGGCGTTACAAAAACACTTTTAAACAAGAAAGCTATTCGATGTGCCTGTTTGGGTACAGCTCTTAAACTACCAATGACAGAAGCTACTTTTATAGAGAACGCTATTATGATAATTATGGCAAGTTTAATGTTAATCTTTTAAAGATTATAAAATCAAAATATTATGAACACACAAGAACACACAAACAACGATAATAAAGTTATGAGCAATTACACTAAATTCTTTTTGATGTTAGGCTCATCATTTGTTGCAATGTATATCACAATGTACTTAAACACTTATGAATTTGACCACGTATGGTTTAGTCTAACACGATTTTATATGGTCTGTTTAGGTATTGCAGCTATGGCTTTAATTATGTTTTTCTTTATGAAGAATATGTACACGAATAAAAGGAAAAATTTGGGTATTGTATTAGGTAGCATCGTCCTTTTCCTTGGTGCTTTAGGTTTAGTACGTGACCAAAAATCAACCGTAGGTGATGTCCTTTGGATGAAGGGTATGATACCACATCATTCCATAGCAATTCTAACAAGTGAAAGAGCAGATATAAAAGACCCAGAAGTTAAACAATTAGCAAATGATATTATAAAAGCACAGAAAAAGGAAATAGAAGAAATGAAAGCAATGATAAAACGATTGGAAAATGAAAAATAACAAAATAGTCATATACTTTGGGTTGCTCATAGCAGGTGTTCTTTTAGGATGGTTACTTTTTGGTAAATCATCAAATAAAGAAACAGAACATAATCACGATACCATTTCGGCAACCAATCAAATGTGGACCTGTTCTATGCACCCACAAATTATGCAACCAGAACCAGGTGATTGTCCCATTTGTGGGATGGATTTAATTCCTGCGGAAAGCAGTGCAGATGGTCTGTTAGCTGACCAATTCAAGTTAACCGAAAACGCTATGGCATTGGCAAATATTCAAACAACCATAGTAGGCAAGGGAAATATTGATGGCAACACGATTAAATTATCTGGTAAAATTGCTGAAAATGAAGAAGCAAACGCTGTACAAGTCAGTTATTTTTCAGGTAGAATAGAACGTTTAAATATCAGTTTTACAGGCGAAGAAGTTCGTAAAGGTCAATTATTGGCTACCATTTATTCACCAGAATTGTATGCAGCTCAACAAGAACTCATTACAGCAGCTTCATTAAAAGAATCACAACCTGCATTATACAAGGCGGTTCGCAATAAATTAAAATTATGGAAACTTTCTGAAAGTCAAATCAATCAGATTGAAGAAACTCAAACAGTAAAAGAAAACTTTCCAGTTTATGCAACAGTTTCAGGCACAGTTTCAGAAAAATTAGTAGAACAAGGCGATTACATAAAACAAGGTCAACCATTGCTCAAAATTGCAAACCTCAATACGGTTTGGGCAAATTTTGATGTCTATGAAAATCAAATAGATGTATTTAAAAAGGGTCAAGAAGTTTTAGTGACTACAAACGCTTATGCTAATAAGGAGTTTAAAGGGAAAGTAGATTTCATTGACCCAATATTAAATACTAAAACAAGAACAGTAACTTTACGTGTGGTACTTAATAATAAAAACGATGTATTTAAACCAGGAATGTTTGTAACCGCAAATATTGAGCGAGTTGCAAGTAGTAATGATGAGGTATTAACAATTCCAGCATCTGCTGTACTTTGGACAGGTGAGCGTTCTGTTGTGTATTTAAAAACCAGTCCAGACCAAACCGTTTTTGAAATGCGTGAAGTTGTTTTAGGAAATCAAATTGGTAATGCATACGAAGTTTTAGAAGGATTATTTGTTGGAAATGAAATCGTAACTAACGGAACTTTTACGGTTGATGCAGCAGCTCAATTACAAGGTAAAAAATCAATGATGAATAAAGATGGTGGCAAAGTAATGACTG
>JAUIGO010000052.1 GCA_030429955.1 Bacteroidia bacterium | reverse complement strand
AAAATGATGTGTATTGGTGCACTGCAGATATAGGCTGGATTACAGGACATAGCTATATTGTGTATGGGCCACTAGCCAATGGTGCCACAACCCTGATGTTTGAAGGCGTGCCACACTATCCAGATTTCGGACGCTTCTGGCAAATTGTTGAAAAACATAAAGTCAACCAGTTTTATACTGCACCAACCGCCATTCGAGCCGTAGCGAAACAAGGTTTGGAACTTGTAGAAAAATACGACCTAACCTCATTAAAAGTCTTAGGTTCTGTAGGCGAACCTATTAATGAAGAAGCTTGGCATTGGTACAACGATAATATCGGTAAAAAGAAATCACCAATCATTGATTCGTGGTGGCAAACCGAAACAGGAGGCATCATGATTTGTCCAATCCCTTACATCACACCAACCAAACCCACTTATGCTACCTTACCATTTCCTGGCATTCAACCCTGTATAATGGACGAAACAGGAGAGGAGCTTAAAGGCAATCAGGTAGACGGTCGTTTGTGCATTAAATACCCTTGGCCATCCATGGCACGAACCATTTGGGGCAACCACCAACGCTATAAGGATACTTACTTTTCAGCCTTTGAGAACATGTACTTTACAGGCGATGGTGCCTTACGTGATGAAGTTGGCTATTATCGCATCACAGGACGAGTAGATGACGTCATTATCGTATCTGGCCATAACCTTGGTACAGCACCTATTGAAGATGCCATAAATGAGCATCCAGCAGTGGCTGAAAGTGCCATTGTAGGCTTTCCGCATGACGTTAAGGGCAATGCCTTATATGGCTATGTCATTTTAAAAGATACTGGTGAAACCAGAAACCACGACAACTTGCGTAAAGAAATCAATCAGATTATCACAGAACATATAGGTCCTATTGCCAAGCTCGATAAAATACAGTTTACCGAAGGCTTGCCAAAAACACGCTCCGGAAAAATCATGCGACGTATTTTACGTAAAATAGCCCACAATGACATAGCCAATTTAGGAGACACCAGCACCCTGCTCAACCCAGAAGTGGTAGAAAGCATTATTGAAGGAGCAAAAGACTTTAAAAACACCAATTGGTAAGGTTCAGTGAGCAGTAGGCAGTTCCCAGTTGGCGGTTATCAGTTTACAGTTGAATATGACTTGAACTTCCGACGTAGTCGGAAAGCAGGACGGTTTGCAGACATAATGAACAGTAAGGCTATTGTTATAAAAACCAATCTAGGATTGAAGTACTAGTTGTGATCAGAGCCTTTAAGCACTAATGCACTAACGTGAATGGTACGCGGTAATGTCCTCAAAGCGTCTTGAATTTTTGAATACTTTTTTATCAAGAAAAAAGTATTGATAGAAAAAAAAGATAAACCAAAATAAACACCTAAATAAAAACAATCCTTCCGTTAACTCACGCTGCGCTTCGGTTGCCACCTTCCCTTCAAAAGGTAAGGAATTGTATAAACCAACAAGCACCATAACACCCAAACTCTCATCCTTATCACCTTGTGATCCATAGTATTAGCGCAGGAACAAGGAGTAGTGGCTTTGGTTTCTTTAAAAGAAACTTAAAGACGAGGTTGTTAAAACCCCAACTTTGCTTCATTACAGCAGAGGCACGACCGAAGCAAACTCATGACGTAATATCAATACTTCGCAATGTCACTTACACCAAGCAAGCACACCATAAGCACAAAACATGTATAGATCACTTAATATCTGTGTACATCTTTATAACCACGAAAGCCCAAATAATAACACAAACCGTTACCACAATCGAAAACCAAAAAATAAAGCTATTTACGTCCATTGGTCACGATTTTAAAAAGAATAATCAACCCAAGTATCATAGGCGCCCACATCCCTAAAAAAATGCCATGAAGCTCATGGCCAGTTAAAAAAAGATACTCAGCTATGATGATGATAATAGCACAAAGAATTAAAAGCAGTAAACTGGGCGTGCCCAATTGTTTAAAAAAAGACATACATAAGGTTTGATGCTGTTAAGGTAAATCATTTTCAAACAAAAACCAATACATATAAAAAAGCATCCAATGCTAAAAGCTTTGCAATGGCAGTTGCTATTATGGGTATAAGGTATCAATTAATTAAACGCAAAAATCAAATTTATTTGTATATTTACCTCATAATCAGGCTATTTTACTAATAACCTCACATCTCATGCAGTTAAAAAAACAAGCATACATCATAGGTGTATTTCTTATTGTTATAATTACATCTTCTTTTATAAACGTATCTAGCAACGCACCAAAGAGGCTAGAAACCAAATCACAATCCTTAGAGTTTCATATCGATGGTTTGTACTTTGCCGAATTTTACGATTACATATTTAGAGGCCATTTTGAAAACATTAAAATGACACGCGAAGACATGGATTTCATTATGATATTTGAACAGTACCTAAGAACTTATGGGAAGAACTGCGACCAATACCTTCCAGCCGATAAGGTTGAAATCATGGATTTAAAATGTGCTGAAGAAATGGTAGAGAAAAACCTATATGGCGATGTTTTGAGCCGTACCTGTACCAGATGGGTTTGGGTAGGCTCCAACTTATTTGCACGACCGGATTTGTACAATGCCAAAAAAGAAGTAGAAAGACTACAAAGTGAAGATGTGATACAAAATACTTTTGCTATGATGACCGATCCAAACGCTATTGGTAACTCTATGGATATGGTGCATAAAACCAAAGGCCTACATAATGATATGGCACAATTATTTAGCCTTAATGCTTGTGATAGTAAAGGCGTGAGACGTTTTGAAGAAAACCTAAAGCGGTTTGCTTTAAGCCAAGAAAGTATCCGTATGCAAAGTAAAAGTAAATATGAAACCATGAAAACTGCAGGAGGCCCTTCGGGTAACCAAAACCTCAATAAACTATTTGACGATTTGGTTGCCAACCAAGCCAAAACTTGGGCTATGAATAAATATGTGCCACAAAGCATATCTCGAGTATCAGTAATTCAAAAGGATAACCAAGGCAGACCACTTACAGCAAAAGCATATTATACCTATCAGTTTTTTGGAAACTCTGGTGAAGGATGGGTGCAAGTGTCTTTTGAAAAAGGTTTACCTAAATGCCTTTATTTTCATGACATGCCTCAAAACTGCAAAACACCAAATAGCAGCATAGTGGCATCGTATGCACAAGGCAAATACAGCAATAACTAAGTGATAAAAATTATTTAACATGCCTTAATGACTATCTTCAATTGTATCAAAAAATACTATCTTAGACAACAAGAATAGTCCTATGTCAAAGACCAGCAACTCAAAACCTTGGGTAAACGCCATCATCGAACTCCTCGAAGCCTTTTTTAAAAGCTCACGCAACACAACCAGAACCTGGCATCAACACGTGGTGCCCTACGAAGGCGATTGGGCAGTACGCCGAGAAGGCAATAAACGCATCACTTCCAAACATCGACTACAAGACACTGCCATTAATAAAGCCAAACGCTTGGCCAAAAAGCACAAAGCCGATGTGATTATCCACAGGCAAGATGGCACCATACGCGACCGCATTAATTACGACTAACAGCCAAATAGCATAAATTCTCCTCCTTAACAAGGGAAAGTAGCTTTAGTTTCGTTGTAAGAAACTAAAGACGAGGTGGTTAAGTAATAAAAATAGACACGCACTAAGTATGTAAATTAAAAACCCTTCAGTCAACCTCCACTGCACTTCGGTTGTCACCTTCCCTTCAAAAGAGAAAGAGTTTATGTAGCTCTTAAAACAACATGACTAAAGGCGAGGTGGTTTTTAATTAAAAACAATAAACACAACTAACACCTTTTCCGTACCTTTAAGCAAAATAAATAAAAACACCCATGGCTAAAACACAAGACGCAAAGCGCAATATTAAAAAAGCACCCGTATTAACCGCAAAAGAAAAAAAACAGGCAAAACGTAATAAAAGTGCAAAAAAGGGATAAATTTTAATTAAATAAAAAATATAAAAATCACGACTACAATCTATGGACATTAAACTAGCAGTACTTATTGATGGGGACAACATACCCTCGGCCTACGTAAAAGAAATGATGGAAGAAATTGCCAAATACGGCAACCCAACCATTAAGCGTATTTATGGCGATTGGACCAAGCCACATTTGTCTAAGTGGAAAAACATGCTGTTGGAAAACGCCATTACGCCCATACAGCAATATGGCTATACTACAGGCAAAAATGCTACGGACTCTGCTATGATAATTGATGCCATGGATATTTTGTATTCTGAAAAAGTGAATGGTTTTTGTTTGGTATCCAGTGACAGCGATTTTACACGCTTGGCAACACGACTTCGCGAAGCAGGCATGCTAGTGTATGGTATTGGCGAAAAGAAAACGCCTAGTCCGTTTATAGTAGCCTGTGATAAGTTTATATACATTGAAATATTAAAGCAACAAACCACTAAAAGTGAAACAACCTCTGGTGATACTATTGAAGATGCCAAGAACAATTATGATAAAATAACACCAAAAGACATTCAGTTTATTGCTACGACCATTTCAGATTTAGCTGATGATGATGGCTGGGCGTTTTTAGGAGACGTTGGTAGTTTATTGCAAAAAAAGCAACCTAACTTTGACTCCAGAAACTTTGGTTTTGAAAAGTTAACACCTTTAATAAAGTCCATTGGAAAGTTTGATATAGAACGTCGTGAAGATTATAAAGGACGCTCCAAACTAGTATATGTAAAGAATAAGCCTAGAGCAAAAGTTAAACGTACTAGAGCTAAGAAATAGTGAAATCCTTTCAGAATCAGCCTATGCTGCGCTATGGTTGTCTCCTTCCTGTAGTAGGGAAGGTGGAAAGGATGAATAACCAGTACGGAACAAATTTTAGTATTGCCCAAACATCATACTTTACTATCTTTGGGTTGCACTTAAATTGTGGTTGGTTTAGGTTTAAGAAAACAATACAAATTAAAACTGAAAACAGAATGAACATGAAAAAGCTCATTAAGACATTTGTTTTAGCAGGACTTATAGTTTCTTGTAACACAAGTGATAAAACGGAAAACACAACTGCATCACCAGCTGAAAGTGATACAGAATCTACCAACAAAACTCCAGTTGAGTTGGATAAAAACTTAGTTGAGATTGACTCTGATGAAACTAGAATAGCAACAGCATTAATGGCAGCGCCTGCTGAAAGCAGAGAAGGATGTACCGTAATTGGCTATAATATGGCAGGCGAATTTGTAACACTAAAAGAAGGAACTAATGAATATATCTGTATTGCCGACAACCCTAATCAAGAAGGGTTTAATGCAGCGTGCTACCATAAGAGCCTTGAGCCTTTTATGGCAAGAGGAAGAGAGTTAAAGGCTGAAGGAAAGTCTGCAACAGACATATTTGATATCCGCGAAAAGGAAGCCAAGGCAGGTACTCTCGATATGGGAAAACCTGGATCTACGTTGTATGTTTATTATGGACCAAGCACATTATATGATCCAGAAACTTATGAAGTTAATGAGGCTAAATACCGCTATGTGGTTTATATACCTTGGGCAACATCTGAATCAACGGGTTTACCAGAAAAACCTTATGCGTCCAACCATCCTTGGATCATGAATCCGGGAACACATAGAGCTCATATTATGATTTCTCCTTTAGCAGAAGAGCAGGAGTAAACTGAAGTCGCTGGTTATCAGTCATCGGTCATCAACAACACTGTTAATAAGTTTGATTCATTATAGTAGCCCTTTTCGTTATATTTGTAAGAAACCAACTATTTTTAAATTATGATACGTAAACTTCTCTTTAGTGTATTGACATTAAGCTTCATTATGTCTGTACAAACATTAACGGCACAGTCCACTATTATGGGCTTTTCGGACGAAGCTGCTAAAACACAATTACAATTAGAAGCCAATTATGACAAACTGCTCAATGCCAATAACTTGGACGAATGGATGAAATACTTAAGTGCAGAGCCACACCATGTAGGTTCGCCTTATGATAAAAAGGTAGTCGATTTTGTGGCCGCCAAATTCAAGGAATGGGGTTTTGACGTGCGCATAGAAAAGTTTAATGTACTCTTTCCAACACCTAAAGTGCGTTTGGTAGAAATGACGGCGCCAACAAAGTTTAAAGCCAGTTTAACGGAACCACCAGTTGAAGGTGATGAATATTCCGAACAAACCAAGGATGCCCTTCCGGGATACAATGCCTTTTCTATTGATGGTGATGTCACTGCAGATTTGGTATTTGTAAATTATGGCATTCCAGCCGATTATGAAGAGTTGGAACGCAGAGGTATTTCAGTTAAAGGCAAAATAGTCATAGCAAAATACGCAGGCTCATGGCGAGGTATTAAGCCAAAACTAGCCGCCGAAAAAGGCGCTATAGGTTGCTTGATTTATTCAGACCCAGAAGATGATGGATACTACCAAGGTGATGTATACCCAAAAGGTGCTTTTAAAAATGAATATGGTATTCAGCGAGGTTCTGTGATGGATATGCCAATGGCTCCTGGTGATCCGTTAACGCCAGGATATGGCTCTACAGATGATGCCAAACGTATTGATATTAGTGAGGCTAAAACACTTACTAAAATACCAGTGTTGCCAATTTCCTATCACGATGCAAAACCTTTATTGGAAGCCCTAGAAGGACCTGTAGCACCAAGCTCATGGAGAGGTGCTTTGCCAATAACTTACCATATAGGTCCTGGACCAGCAAAAGTACATTTAAAGCTAGAGTTTAACTGGGAACAAAGACCAGCTTATAATGTTATTGCAACTATGAAAGGCTCAACATACCCAGATGAATGGGTGATTAGAGGGAATCATCACGATGCTTGGGTACATGGTGCCAGCGACCCTATTAGTGGCTTAGTGGCACTGATGGAAGAGGCTAGAGCAGTTGGTAACTTGGTAAAAAATGGTAACAAGCCAATGCGAACCATGATGTACTGTGCTTGGGGAGCAGAGGAACAGGGTCTGTTAGGCTCTACCGAATGGGTTGAAACACATGCCAATGAGTTAAAGCAGAAAACCGTGGCTTACATCAATACAGATGGAACAGGAGCAGGGTTTTTAGGCGCTGGAGGGTCACATACCTTAGAGAAATTCTTCGATCAGATTAGTAAATCGGTTATGGATCCGCAGACCAACGTTACGGTGTTTGAACGCAGAAATGCTGCACAACAAGTATCTGGAGGTGCACCTTGGTCGCATTATGAGTTAGGGGCTTTAGGCTCAGGTTCAGATTACTCGCCATTTTTTCAACATTTAGGGATAGCTTCTTTTAATTTAGGATTTGGTGGAGAAAGTTCAGGAGGAGAGTACCATACCATGTATGATTCTTATAAGCACTACAAACGATTTAAAGATCCTAATTTTCAATATGGTGTAGCCTTGGCAAAAGTGGCAGGACGAACCAGCTTACGATTGGCAAATGCCGAAGTATTACCATTTGAGTTTAGTCATTTTGCAAACACTGTAAACAATTATGCAGATGAGGTAACAGCTTTAGCAGGAAACCTAAGAAAACAAGTGGAACAACACAATGCACTTATAAATAACGGCATATATGCCTTAGCAAACAACCCTAAGGATAATCTTAAAGTACCTGATGCCAAAGCCAATGTGCCACACTTTAATTTTGCGCCATTGGAGAATGCATTGGAAAACTTAGATAAACAATCCAGAGCATTTTCAAAAGCCATGCAAAATGGAGTTTCCAATGTTAAAAACAAGGCAGCAGTGAATGCTATACTGAAAGATATGGAACGAGCCTTGACCAAAGAACATGGTTTGCCAAAGCGTCCTTGGTATAAGCATCACATTTATGCACCAGGGTTTTATACAGGTTATGGTGTAAAAACGTTGCCAGGTGTAAGAGAAGCTATAGAGCAAGGAGAGTTTAATGATGTTGAAAAACAGATTGATATCTTGGCATCGGTAATTAATGAATTTTCATCAAAAATAGATAAGGCCATTTCATTGATGAAATAAAAGATTTAGAAATTACTTTCAAACAATTTATAAAAAGCATCACTATTTGTGGTGCTTTTTTAGTTGTGTAATACTTTTAAGCGGATAAACACTAAAAGCGATAAGATACCAAAAACAGAAAACCCAACAAAAAGCGGCAATACTGAATCTGATACAAAGCCTCCAATATAGTTGGCTATAGGAACAGCCATAACAGTAGACACAAACCCATTGATAGCGGCACCAATGCCAGCAATATGCCCTAAAGGTTGCATGGCTAGCGAGCGCAAGTTTCCGAAGAGAAACCCAATAGCAAAAAACTGTAATGCAAAGAAGATGATAAGCACCTCAATTGAAGGATTCACACCAGACCAAAATAAGATGACATATAGTAAAGAAACAACACAGTAGGCTATAGTAGCAGTATAAGCAATACGCCACATGCCAAACCGAATCACGTAACGGCTATTGAAAAAAGTAGCCAACCCAACCGCTATGGCTAAACTTGCAAAAATATAAGGGAACTTATCTCCAAGTTGGTATTGATGTTCAAATATTTGTTGGGCAGTACTTAAATACACCATAAACGAACCAGTGATAAAACCGGATACCAACGTGAAACCAACAGAATGTTTATGTTTTAAAAACTCTTTAGCGCCATTAACAAAGAGTTTTGGTGTAAACTTTATCTTGTTTTTGTCTGTTAAAGTTTCTTCTTGTCGTTGCCAAAACCAAAGCATGACTATAAAGCCAAAAAGTAAATTGACATAAAAGATGGATTCCCAATTGTAATAGTGCAATAAAAACTGTCCCAGAGTAGGTGCAATTACTGGCACAAGTATAAATACCATAACTACAATGGAGAGTATTTTTGCCATAAAGTCGCCGCTGTAAGAGTCTCTAATCATGGCAATGCTAAGGGTTCTAGGGGCTGCAAGGCCAACCCCTTGAAGGATACGTCCTAAAATCATTACCTCAAAACTGTTGGTGGTAACGCAGACAATGGTTGCTACAATAAAAAGAGAGAACCCAATATATACAATAGGTTTTCTACCAAAACTATCAGATAAAGGACCAAAAATAAGCTGACCACATCCCAAACCAAGAAATATCATGGTCACCAACATTTGGTTTTTGTTTGTATCAGCCACGCCTAAGGCTTCTCCAATTTCTGGAAGGGCTGGTAGTAAAGCATCAATAGAAAGTGCAACAATAGACATCAACGATGCCATGAGTGCTACAAATTCAAGTTCAAACGTTGGTTTATGTTGCATGAGGCAAAAGTAAAGTAATTATTTTCTATTTTTAGCCTATGGAAAATCATTATCAACTAAGTAATGAACAGTTTTTAAATGCTTTTAAAAATGCGACTTTGCCTCCTGAATTATTTAACCATGAAGCTCATTTGCGATTGGCTTATTTATTAATTAATGCATACGGAATAGACGAAGCTATAAAAATAAGTTGCAAACAAATTATTACTTACACAGGTTTGTTGGGAGCTAGTGATAAATTCAACAAAACTTTAACTGTGGCAGCAGTAAGAGCTGTTTATCATTTTATGTTGAAATCGAAAACGGATAATTTTAAAAATTTTCTTATTGAGTTTCCTAGATTAAAACACAACTTTAAAACCCTTTTAGCACAGCATTACGCTGTTGATATTTATAATTCAGAAAAAGCAAAAACATCTTTTATAGAACCAGACTTATTACCATTTGATTAACCAACTAACCTTTTTTATGATGATAAAAAAACCAACCTTTTTAATTGTTACCTGTTTGATACTGCTCATTAGTTCGTGTTTAGATACTTCAAGTAAAAACAGCAGTGAAAATTTATTAAATACTGATTTTGAATTAGTTAATATTAATAATCAATATAGTATGGAAGTTCCTGATTTTATGAAGGAATCTAAAGAATTAAATGATGAGGCATCATTGCAATATCAAAACATATTTAAAGAAGTTTACATCATAGTCATTGATGAATCAAGAGAAGAATTTAAAACTGTGTTTCAAGATTTAGGTGAGTATGACGATGAGATTTCTATGGTAGAAAACTATAAGAGTATACAACTTGAATTTTTACAAGAAGCTATAACAATTCATAGCAAAGAAGATGTAGAGTCATCTGTTATTAACGGTCTTCCATTTGAAATTGTGAAGGTTGATGCTACCTCTGATGGAATTGATATTGCCTATACTATAGCCTATATTGATGGTCCTGAAAATGTTTATATGATAATGGCTTGGACAGAGAAAGACAAAAGAGAAAAAAATGAGGCATTATTTCAGAAAATGATAAAGTCATTTAAGATTTCCACTAGAACTAAAAGCGTTACGAAAAACCCTAGTTAATTTAAATTATATGAAACCATCTACCATTACTGAACTTAAAAAAGAGTTAAAATATAGATCTAAAGAACAACTTATGGAGTATTGTTTGGCTATGGCTAGGTTTAAATTGGAAAGCAAAGAACTACTTACGTATTTGGTGTTTGAATCTGAGAATGAAGCGGCCTATATTGAAAGTGTAAAAACCTATATATCAAGCAGTTTTAAAGAGGTTAACACCATAAATTACCATTATATAAAGAAAACAGTCAGAAAAATATTGCGCCAAACCAAACGCTTTATCAGATACTCAAAGAAAAAAGAAACTGAAGCCGAGTTGCTCATTTATTTCTGTAAAGCCCTTGGTGAAATGAGACCTTACTATAAACGTAATACAGTACTCACTAATACTTACAACAAACAGTTGGAGTTGGCACAAAAAGCCATTGCTAAAGTACATGAAGATTTACAGTATGATTACAACTTGATGATTGAGGAACTGGAAGATGATATACGTTAAACACTTCATAAATTTATGGGCTTCCTCAAACAAATTTTTAACTTTAGCCTTTTAAAACCAACAGTATGAATTTTAAACATTACCTCATATTAAGTTTTGCTTTGTGCATTATGTCTAATTCGCAAGCTCAAGTGATGTCTTTTGAAGAGTACAACCCTAAGTCTACATTAGTCGTTCCAGGCGATAGTATTTTCAAAGCTAAGTTCCCTTTTATTGATGTACATGGACATCAAAGACGAATGCCAACACAGGATCTTACATCTGTTGTAGAAGACATGGATAAGCTGAATTTGGCTATTATGGTGAATTTAAGTGGTGGAACAGGTGAATCTATAGTGCAATCGGTCAATAATATAGCAACTAATTTTCCTGGTCGTTTTGTAGTATTTGCAAATATTAATTTTGAAGGTGCTGGAAGCGAAGGTTGGACAGAAAAAATGGTGGCACAATTAGAACAAGATGTAAAAAACGGAGCAAGAGGTTTAAAAGTATATAAAAGTTTGGGATTAGGTAATAAAGATGCTCAAGGAAACAGGCTTGCTATTAATGATGTAAGACTCGACCCTATTTGGGCAAAATGTGGCGAATTAGGCATTCCTGTATTAATTCACTCAGCAGATCCAGCATCTTTTTGGGATGAGTTTGATGGTGATAATGAACGTTGGCTAGAGTTAAAAACACATCCACGTCGTAAACGTTCAGATACTGATCCTGCACCTTTTCAGCAAATCATGAACGAGCAATATAGTATTATTAAAAAACACTCAAACACTACGTTTATCAGTGCGCACATGAGTTGGCTGGCTAATGATTTGGGCAAATTAGGGAAGCTACTTGATGAAATGCCAAATATGAATGTAGGGATTGGTGCCATTATTGCTGAACTTGGGAGACAGCCACGTTTTGCCAAAGCATTTATTACTAAATATCAAGACAGAGTGTTATTTGGTAAGGACAGTTGGGTGCCAAGTGAGTTTCCAACCTATTTTAGAGTACTTGAAAGCGCCGATGAATATTTCCCATATCACAAAAAATACCATGCCTATTGGGCTATGTATGGTTTAGATTTAGATGATGAAGTATTAAAAAAAGTATACTACAAAAATGCTTTACGCATTGTTCCTGGGTTGGATATGAGTTTGTTTCCTAAATAATCAAACGAACCTCGCCCAATTCTTCAATTCTATAAGGGAATGTATCTCCAGGAGAACCAATGAACATAAAGTTTACTGGAATATTCCATTTATTTGATAATTCCTCAATTTTTTCAGGATTAAAAATGCCATGTTCTTCAATAAATTCAATAATAATATCTGGATACGCTCTATCCAGAACTTCAACGTCCTTTATTAAATTTGGTGGTAAATGCTCGTTAGGTTTAAGTACAGTCACAATCTTTAAACGTCTTGTATCTTCATTATGCTTAATATATTGTAATACTTTATTTAATGTAGCAACATTGTCACCTTTAGTAAAAAATACAAACTGCTGTGCATTTATCTTTTGAATCATTCTAAGGATTTTTTTGTCAATATTCTCAAAGACAGATTTGTTATTTGGTGTTAGATATTTTATAAATTCTAACAGTGCCTTTAAAATGGGTATTCTATAAAGCATAATGCCAACAATCAGTAATGTAGGTATAAGGTATTCTAGGAAAATAACTAAATACTCAGGCTTTAGTATAATATTTCCTATAAGAGCTACAACAACACCCATAATGGCAATAAAGACAGAAATGATTCCTGCTTTTTCTGGTCTTGGCAATTCTTTTCTGTTGATTTTAAGGAGTAGATTCCCAAAGCCGAACAAAATCATGACACTTAAAAAAGCAATGGTATAAACACCAGCCAAGGCTTTTAAATTTCCTTTTGTAATAATTAAAATAGTCACACAAAGAAAAAAGAAGGTTATAAATATTAAATAGGAACTCCCTTTTTTGTTTTTTGCCAATAAAAACTTTGGGAGAATTCTGTCTAAAGTCATGCGTTCTACAAGACCACCAACACCAACATAAGCTGTTAAAACAGCACCACTTAGTACCAACACTGCATCAATAGAAATTATATAAAACAACCAATTACCTCCTGCTGTTTGTCCCATAAAAGACAATAATGTTTCCTCGTTGGAATGTATGGTTGCCATAGGTACAATTGCTAAGGCTAAAAAAGCAATTAATGGGTTAAAAACAGTTACGATGATCCACATATTTCTTAAGGTTTTAGGAAATATGCCATCCTTTTGTTCTTCTACATAATTTGCAGAACTCTCAAAACCGCTAATACCTAACATGGCAGCAACAAAACCAAAAAAGAGTGCTGTGGTAATACTGCCTTCAATGGGATTATTGAAATTGGCGATTAAGTTATCGAATCCGTTTTGAAATAAATAATAGCCACAAAAAAGGCATAATAATACTAGAGAACATAAATGAAAAATAAAAATGCTAATAGCTACTTTTGATGATTCTCCTATACCCATAATTACAATAGTCATAAACACAATCAATAAACCTATTGTTGTGTACATTACTGGAATAGAATTCCATAAACTATGTGCGTATTTAACAGATTCACTTGCCGATATAACAGCTGTTGCCATATATGATAACACCGTAAGTGATGCTGCTACTGATGCTGTTGATTTTTTTGTGGTATTGAGCAGGGCATTGTAAGCACCACCATTTAATGGTAAAGCACCAACCACTTCGCCGTATATTTTACGAAATAGAAATAATATAAATGCAACCATTAAAAGCGAAATCCAAGCGTATTGTCCAGCATAAACAATGGCCAAAGCAGATACGTATAAGCATGAAGAACTTATATCGTTACCACAAATAGCAGTAGCTGCTAATTGATTTAAACGTTTCTTCATCTTTTAGTATTGTGGAATTTATACTTAAAGATAAATAAATTAATAAATAATTATTGAAATATAAAAGTTAAATATTCTACAAAGGAATATTACCATGTTTACGTTTAGGCCTTTTAACTTCCTTGTTTTCCAACATTGAAAATGCTTTCAGTAATTTACGTCGAGTATCTTTTGGCAAGATAACTTCATCAATAAAACCACGTTCAGCGGCACTGTAAGGATTAGCAAAAAGTTCAGCATATTCTGCTTCTTTTTCTTTCCATTTGGCTTCTTTATCTTCAGCTGCACTAATTTCTTTTTTAAAGATAATTTCAGCAGCACCTTTGGCTCCCATAACAGCAATTTCAGCACTTGGCCATGCAAAATTCATGTCAGCACCTATATGTTTTGAGTTCATAACATCATAAGCGCCACCATAGGCTTTTCTGGTAATAACTGTAACTCTTGGTACTGTAGCTTCGCTAAAAGCATACAATAATTTTGCACCATGAACAATAATACCATTCCATTCTTGGTCTGTTCCCGGTAAAAAGCCTGGAACGTCTTCAAGCACTAACATTGGAATATTAAAACAATCACAAAAACGCACAAAACGAGCTGCCTTTTTAGAACTGTTTACATCTAGCACACCAGCTAAAAACATGGGTTGGTTGGCAATAACACCAATACTTTTTCCGCCTAAACGAGCAAAACCAACTATGATATTTTCAGCATAGTCTTTGTGTATTTCATAAAATGAATCTTCATCGATTATCCCTTCAATGACTTGGTGCATATCGTAAGGTTTATTGGGATTATCTGGAACAATAGAGGAGAGGCTATCTCTTATTTCATCTTTTAATACAAAAGGTAGAGAAGCAGGCTTTTCCTTATTGCTTTGAGGTAAATAACTTAATAATTGTTTAATGTCTTCTAAGCATTCTACATCGTTTGCAGACGTTTTATGGGCAACTCCAGACTTTACAGAATGTGTTGAAGCGCCACCAAGTTCTTCACTCGTAACCTCTTCGTTTGTAACCGTTTTTACCACATTAGGCCCTGTAACAAACATATAACTTGTATCTTGAACCATCATAGTAAAATCGGTCATTGCTGGAGAATACACAGCACCACCAGCACAGGGTCCCATAATGGCTGAAATTTGTGGGATCACTCCAGATGCTTGTACGTTTCTGTAAAAAATATCGGCATAACCACCTAAAGAGCGAACACCTTCTTGAATACGCGCACCACCAGAATCGTTGAGACCAATTAGTGGAGCACCAACGTTTACAGCCATATCCATGATTTTGCAAATCTTTTCGGCATGTGTTTCCGATAAGGCACCACCAAAAACCGTAAAATCTTGAGCAAACACGTATACTAACCTTCCGTCTATAGTACCATAGCCAGTGACAACACCATCGCCATAAAAGATTTGTTTTTCCATGCCAAAGTCTTTGGTACGATGCGTAACTAAAGCGCCAATTTCTTCAAAAGAGCCTTCATCTAACAAATAGTTTATACGCTCACGAGCGGTTAGTTTCTTTTTAGCGTGTTGCTTTTTAATTCGTGTTTCACCACCACCTAAGTAGGCTTGTTGAAGTTTTTCGTTGAGTGTTTTTATTTTTGAGTCCATGTTTTTTGATTTTTTCTCTCAAAGGCGCAAAAGGCGCAAAGTTTATTATTGGTTAGTTTGGAAGGCGTAATAACTTTTGATCTTCGAGGTAATGCTTTAATGCAATAAGAGCTGCAATTTTAGCTTCTTCTTTATGTTGTTCTAATAGTTTTTCGGGAGAATAATATTTTTTAACAAAGTGAGTGTCAAAATTCCCTGAAATAAATGCGTCGTGTTCGCAAACAAATTTCCCAAATGGTAAAGTGGTTTGCACACCTTCAACAAGATAGTTATCTATCGCTTTACGCATGAGTTGAATGGCTTCATTTCGCGTTTTGCCATAAGTAATCAGTTTCGATAGCATCGGATCGTAATAGATTGGTATGTCCATGCCTTCTTCAAAGCCATTATCTACACGAATGCCTTCACCAACTGGTAGTTTGTACGTTTTAAGGTTGCCAACACTTGGTAAAAAATCGTTTAAAGGATCTTCAGCATAAACTCGAAGTTCTAAGGCATGACCATTTATTTTTAAATCTTCTTGTTTCATGTCTAAAGCTTCACCACTAGCAATACGAATTTGAAGCTCTACTAAATCTACTCCAGAAATTAATTCAGTTACAGGATGTTCTACCTGCAATCGTGTATTCATTTCCAGGAAATAGAAGTTAAGGTCAGCATCCATTAAAAACTCTACTGTTCCTGCTCCTAGATAATCACAAGAACGTGCTACATTTATGGCAGCTTCTCCCATTTTTGCTCTTAATTCTGGTGTTAGGATAGATGAAGGCGCTTCTTCTACAACTTTTTGGTGTCTACGTTGAATGCTGCATTCTCTCTCAAAGAAGTGCAAGACGTTACCATGGCTATCTGCCATAACCTGAATTTCAATATGTCGAGGCGAAGTGACATATTTTTCAATAAACACAGAGCCATCACCAAAGGCAGAAGTTGCTTCACTAATGGCACGATTCATTTGAGACTCTAATTCACTTTCTTTTTCAACAATACGCATGCCTTTTCCGCCACCACCTGCTGAAGCTTTGATGAGTATTGGAAAACCTATTTTCTTGGCAGTTTCCTTAGCTTTTTTAACATCAGTAATGGCTTCGTCAATTCCAGGAACCATAGGAATGCTATAGGCTTTGACAGCTTCTTTGGCTGCAAGCTTGCTTCCCATAATTTTAATGGCTTTGGATTTTGGGCCGATAAACGTGATGTTGTTGTTTTCGCATAATTCGGCAAAATGTGCATTTTCACTTAGGAAACCATAACCAGGATGGATGCCATCTACGTTTAAGTTTTTTGCAACTTCAATTATTTTATCGCCTAACAAATAAGATTGATTGGAAGGTGCTTTCCCAATATAAACGGCTTCATCTGCATAACGCACATGTGGTGCATTTCTATCGGCTTCCGAAAATACTGCAACGGTTTGTATTCCCATTTTTTTTGCAGTTCGCATCACGCGAATTGCAATTTCTCCTCTGTTTGCAACTAGTATTTTTTTCATGTTATTCAAATTCAATTAATAGTTGGTTTTTATCAACAGTGTCACTTTTATTTACAACAATAGATTTGATAAATCCATTGCGAGGAGAAGTGATGATGTTTTCCATTTTCATGGCTTCGAGAACCAATAAGGCTTCATTTTCTTTTACTTCCTGACCTACTTTCACATTAATATCTAGAATTAATCCAGGCATAGGTGCCTTTATATCATTGATTAATTTAGAAGCACCAACTTCAAAGCCCATTTCTTTAATTAAGGCATCTAGTTCATCATTTATGTTTATGCTGTAAGTATTATTATTAACTTTTACTTGATATGATTTTGTGTTAAAATCTGATGAAATAGTCTCAGTAATTGTTGATTTATTGTTGTGGAGTATATGATGTTTTGATTTAGAGATGCTTATGATATCTGCTTCGGAAACATCTGAAGCATTAAGTTTGAATTCATAATCTGAACTAACTTTTAATGTATATGTTTTGCTCATTGTTTTTAGTCGAATTTAGTAACTTTTAAAGCTACGAAATTAATAGTAAGTTTTGATTTAGAATATGAGACAAGTCATTTTCTAAGTATTTTATTCTTTAAAATGTGAGATTTCTTGATGTGCCTTAATAGCACGTTTTGATAAAACAACACCAACAATTAATGATATAAAAGCACCTGCTGATATGCCAGGAATAAAACCAATAAATAGAAAGAAATCATAAGCTCCATGGAATAGAACAGCAGTGAATAGTCCAACCAAATTCCATTTATATTTATTTTTTGAAAACTTGGCTTTTCCCATGTAATAACCCATAATAATCCCAAAGGTTGCATGAGCAGGAATGGCTGTAAAAGCTCTAAGAAATGCAACGTTTATGCCGCCTTGAATAACATACATAATGTTTTCAACAGCAGCAAAACCCATGGATACCATCACAGCGTAAATAATGCCATCATAAGGTTCATTAAACACAGTTCTTGGCTGTAAAAAACCACGTACCATAATGTACTTACTGAATTCTTCAATAAAAGCTACTACAAAAAAGGCTTTTACAAACTGCTGCCAAATACTATAATCGTCCGGAAGCGGTAAAAACAAATCAAAAAACATGTAAAGTATCGTGGTGATAATGATAGACACAATACCACCTAAAACAAAAGCGAGGGTTAGGTAACGCTTGGATTCTTTTTCATATTTATCTTTAACGTAAATATAAACGATAACTGCTGCTACAGGTGCTAGTGCTGAAAGGAGTAATACCATGAACGAAAATTAGTAAATATTTATGGCTTCTTTTATGCTTTCTAAAATAAATTGGTAATACTTTTTGTTTGAAGGCACAAAGTGGTTATCAATTCCAATGTCTTTTATGAGGTTTTGAAATTCTGAAAGACTAACCAGTTTCACAGCTTCAACTTCATTTTTGTCTAGTATTAAATTCTTAATGTCAGTTTTTAGTTCTGAAATAAAAGTATGATGAAATTCATTATCTGCAATTCCATTAGGATAGGATTGAAAACATTCAAACACTCCAATTTTAGTAACTTGACTTTTAGTTAGAGTTAAACCAATTTCCTCTTTAACTTCTCTTATAGCAGCATGTTCAATTGTTTCGCCAGCATCAACATGTCCAGCAACAGAGACATCCCAAAGCAAAGGACAAATTAATTTTGATGCAGCTCGTTGCGCTAATAATACATGACCATCTTTAGTGTATAACCAAACATGAGCTGTATTATGATAGTGACCTTTAGTATGGATTTCAGATTTTAAAGCCGATTTTCCTGTTGAAAATCCTTCTTTGGTAACAATGTCGATATATTCTTCCATAAAAAGATTGCTTCTACTGACAGTAAGCGTCAGCATCGCAATGACGTCAGGTATGTTATTTAAAATATGAAAATGTTTCGCCTTCTTTAATTTTTAGAAGTGTCTCATAAATCATTCTGATTACATTTTCCACATCATCACGATGTACCATTTCAACGGTTGTGTGCATATAACGCAAAGGCAACGAAATTAACGCTGAAGCCACACCACCATTGCTATACGCAAAGGCATCAGTATCAGTTCCTGTAGCTCTTGATAAAGCAGACCGTTGAAAAGGTATTTTCTTTTCTTCGGCAGTTTCCGTAATTAAATCACGCAACTTTTGTTGTACTGCTGGAGCAAAGGCAATTACAGGTCCTTTTCCCATTTCCAGATGACCTTCTTTTTTCTTGTCAATCATTGGAGTTGTAGTATCATGAGTCACATCTGTGACGATAGCCACATTTGGTTTGATGGTTTGCGTAATCATTTCGGCACCACGTAATCCGATTTCTTCTTGTACAGAATTGGTCACATAAAGTCCAAATGGTAATTTCTTTTTGTTTTCATGAAGTAATCTAGCTACTTCAGCAATCATAAAGCCTCCCATTCTATTGTCAAGAGCGCGACATACAAATTTATCTTTGTTTAGAATATGAAATTCATCAGGATATGTAATAACACAACCAACATGAACACCCATTTTTTCTACTTCAGCTTTATCTTTAGCACCTATATCAATAAAAATATTATCTGGTTTTGGCGGCTCTTCTTTGGTTCTTAAACGTGTATGTATTGCTGGCCAACCAAATACACCTTTAACGATGCCTTTTTTGGTGTGAATATTTACCACTTTACTTGGAGCAATTTGGTGGTCGCTTCCTCCATTTCTAATCACATAAATAAGACCATTATCTGCTATATAGTTAACGTACCATGAAATTTCATCAGCATGTCCTTCAATAACAACTCTGTATTTCGCTTTTGGGTTAATTACTGCTACAGCAGTTCCGTAAGTGTCTGTGATAAATTCATCAACATAAGGTTTCAGGTAATCCATCCATATTTTCTGTCCATCCCATTCGTATCCAGTTGGAGCTGCATTGTTTAAGTACTTCTCTAAAAAAGTCAGTGATTTTTTGTTGAGTATGCTCTTTTTTGCCATTCTTAAAAATTTTGGTCTAAAATAATAATATTAATAAGATTTTAAGGTTAAAGCAGTAGTAAATTATTAATTTTGAACTACGTTTTTTTCAATAAATAATGATAAAGAAGTTTGTCTGCATATTGTTTATAATTCCTACTGTGTTTTTTGCTCAAGAAACTGAGACTGAACAAGACACAACAAGCTATGATTATATTCTTATTAAAGGCGATTCCATTCCAAGAACAACTATAGACTTAGACGAAGTGATGTTATTGCATAAATTGGAATTTGATAGTAAAGAAGATAGACGTCGCTATTTAATTTTAAAAAGGAAAACCATAAAAGTGTATCCTTATGCTGTTTTGGCTGCTGAACGATTGGATACGCTTAACGCTCGTCTTAGCAGATATGAAAAGAAGAGCGATAGAAAGCGTTATGCCAAGTTGATACAGAAATATATAGAAGGTGAATTTTCAGACGAACTTAAAAAACTAACACGAACCGAAGGGCAAATTCTCATTAAACTCATTCATAGGCAAACAGGTCATACAACGTTTGATTTGGTTAAAGAGCTCCGCAATGGTTGGCGTGCTTTTTGGTTTAACAATACAGCTAGTTTATTTGATTTATCCTTAAAAAAAGAGTTTGACCCAATGAATGAAAAAGAAGATTATCTCATTGAAGACATCTTGCAACGTAACTTCCAGAGTGGACAACTAAAACGCCAAAAAGATGCTTTAGATCTCGATTTTTTTGAACTCTCAGATAAATGGATGAACCAAGGGCCAAAATTACCTCCTTCCAGTGGCAAATCAAACTAAGCTTGAAGAACAACTCAATGCCATTTCTCATGGTATAGGTGCCTTGTTAGGAATAGCAGGATTGGTATTGCTTATTGTGTTTAGTGGCAATAAAACCGATTGGAGTTTGTTTAGTGTTGTGGTTTATGGCATCTCTATTATTGTGCTATTCACAGCCTCAACCTTGTATCATTCTGTAAGAGGAAAGAAGCGGAAACACTATTTTAGGATTATAGATCACATTAGTATTTACATTCTTATTGCTGGAACATACACACCTGTTTTGTTAATTACTCTTGAACAAAGTTTAGGTTGGCCATTGTTTTGGACCGTTTGGGGTATTGCAGCTTTTGGTGTGATACTAAAACTTTTTTTTTACAGGACGTTTTGAGATTTTCTCAACCTTATTGTATTTGGTTATGGGCTGGCTTATTGTGTTTGATTTTAGTCACCTTTCTGAAGCTATTGATAGCAAGGGCATTTTGTGGTTATTTGCTGGAGGTTTGTTTTATACCATAGGCATTGTTTTTTATGCGTTTGAGCGCATACCATACAACCATGTTATTTGGCATTTCTTTGTGCTTGGTGGCGCCATTTGCCATTTTTTTATGATGTTTTGGTATGTGGTTTAGTGGCTTATTTTCTTTAACTTAGCTTCATTAAGACCAACCATAACCAATGATTAAATTCTTTCGTAACATCCGTAAAAAACTACTTGCTGAAAACAAATTCAGTAAATATCTCATTTATGCTATAGGTGAAATTGTTCTCGTGGTCATTGGGATATTGATTGCCTTACAAATCAATAATTGGAATGAGGATAGGAAAAAAAGAGATTTAGAACTATCAACCTTAGCGGAATTGAAATCTAACTTACTTGCAGATATCAAAGATGTTCAAGACGATATGCGAGTGTACGATTTGGCTTCAAATTCTTCAGATATTATTATTGATTATATTGATGGTAACATTCCTTATCACGACTCTTTAAATATCCACTTGGGCAAAATACCTGTTCAAGGCGTATTTGCACCCAATAAAGCTGCCTATGAGAACCTAAAAGTAATAGGTATTAAATTAATTTCAAATGATTCTTTACGAAATGCAATAAGTGATTTATATGAAGGTAGATATTTTTATGTACAAAAGTATATGGAAACAGAATACCAATTAGACCGTCAAAATTTTGGAGACTTCTATTTGAAAGAAATGAAGGAATATTCTTTTTTCAAGTACGCAAAACCAATAGATAATGAACGATTGCTTGGAAACCAAGAGTTCAGAAACCTAATAATGCACCGAAAATTAAAAATTAATGGTTGGTTCAAAGTCCAATTTGAACTCAATATCCGAAAAGCAAGCCAATTGATTGAAATGATTGAAATGGAACTGAAAGAATAGTAAGGGCAATAAGCATAACCCCTAAAGCTTATTCACATCAATTTTAAAAAGTTCTGCGGCATTTTTCCAGAGGATGAGTTCTTTTTTATCGTCAGGGAGTTCCAATTGGTCCATAAACTTTAGGTAAGATTTCATGTTGGAGATAGGCCAATCGGTTCCGTATAGCAAGTATTTTGGGTCGCCAGCGTAAGTAATCATTTCTTCAATTTCCTTTTTCATGTAGCGCTCAAACTTATCGGTAAAATCGCCAAGTACCAAACCAGAAATGTCTGCGTGTACATTTTTGTTTTTGTAAACCACTTCCATGCAGTCTTTAATCCAAGGGTTACCAACATGGCAAATCACTATTTTTAAATCTGGATAATCTACTGCCAAATCATCAATATGCAAAGGATGCGAGTATTTTATTTTTCCTGTTGGAGCATAGGTGTCTCCAGAATGAAACATCACTGGAACATCAAATTCAATAGCCATATCATACACCACTTTAAACCTGATATCGTTTGGGTAAAAAGGCTCGTAGCCAGGATAAAACTTCAGGCCTTTAATGAGTCCCGCTTCCAGGTAATCGCTAATTTCTTTTAAATCTCTATGGTTGTAATTGAGGTAACTTATGCCTGCAACAACACCAAGATTGTCGCGTCCACTAATGGCTTCAACCACTTGTTTGGTGCTTGGTCTGTGCTCATTGACCTTGTATGACGATAACACCAAGGAGTAATCTACCTTGTTTTCCAACATGGTATCTGTAAGTTGATTAAGGCAGTCGTTTAGTGATGTTACTCTGTCTTCATGGTAATTGTTTATGTGTGTGTGAACGTCTATAATCATAATCGTATTTTTATGGTTCTAATATGTCTTTGTACTCCTCAAAAAAAGCTTCAAACAAGTTCATGTTTTTATTGAAGAACTCCATGGTTTTTTGCCAAGTGTTTTTGTTGTGTATGGAAACTTTATCATCAAGAGGCACGTATATTCTTGATATTTCCTTGCCATTATCTAAAAAGTAGGCTTCTTCAAAAATAGCATTTGGTAAAAACTCTTCTTTTAAAATAGACTTTAAAGCTGTGAGTTTTTCCCAATAATTGATTCGGTTTTCTAAGTCATCTTCTAAATCTAGTGCTACTAATGCCGATTTGGTATCAAAATGAAACTTAAAAGAAAAGCCTTTGAGTTTGGTATTATAAAGGATCCATTTTCTTGGAAATGATTTCCCAAAACTGGTCCAAAATTCTTCTCTTAATAATCGTGACTCTTCTTTGCTAAACATTTGCGATTTATTGAGAACAAATATAAATAAACTATAATGTAAAAATATGAATTTCAATAAAAGACAAAATTGTCTTTTATTGATTATATTTGTTATTCCAAATAACTTAAATTATGAAAAAAATACTACTTCTGATATCTGTTTTAAGCTTAAATCAAATAACGGCACAGACATTTACAGAGTCTTTGCCTA